>JAJDCN010000100.1 GCA_029260815.1 Planctomycetota bacterium | reverse complement strand
TTTCCGCCTCGGCAGCGGCGTTGATGTCGTCCAGGACCACCAGAGCTGCCGGGCCAATGGTGCTCAGCTCCAACGCGGCACCGCCCCGAATGGACGGTTTCTCGTCTTTGAGCAACTTCTTGAGCGCTTCCACTGCCGGCGCGGCATCCGAACCGAATGCCGCCAGCGCCTGGAGCGCTTGCTCCCGAGCCAGCGGGTTCTTCTCGACGGCATCGATCAGGGCAGGCACGCTTTGTTCGGGACTCAGCCGTAACCGGCCCAGGGCGTTTGCCGCCTGGCCGGAGGCTCCTGTTTCCTTGTTTCGTACAAGGGCGATCAATTCCGGCAGAGCCTGGCTCGCGGCTTTTCCCGCTTCGGCCAAAGCAATGCAGGCCGTGCCTGCAATTTTTTCGTCCTTGTGGCCCAGCATCTTTTTGAGCGCACCCAGTGCGGCGGGTGCATCGTCGGCAAAAACGCCGAGGACCAGGATCGCCGCAGGCCGCGCCTTCGAGTCCTTTTGCGTCAGCTCGATCAGAGCGGGCACGACCAGCTCCGCGCGTTCGCTGATGGCCCCCAGGGTTTGCACTGCGCGGAGGACCAGAGTCTCGTCTTTTCCCTTCGTGTGTTTTATCAAGTCGGGCACCGCCTCGGCCCCTGCGCGGCCGAGGTTTCTCAAAACTTCACAGCCCGTCACAACCGTCGAAGGCTCTTTGTTGCCAAGCATCGCGCGCAGGGTGGGGACAGCGCCGGCGGCCTCCTCGCCCAAGGCGCTTAACACACGGATGGCCCGTGTTTTCCTATCTTCGCTGGATTTCTCGTCCATCAAAGCAGCAATCGCCGGAGCGATTGCCAAGGGGCCGATCTCCGAGATTTCGGTCAGTTCGGTAATATCGAAGAGGGAGCGGGAATGGGGGTTGGACGGCTTTCGGATCAGGGCCTCGACCGTCGCGACAAGTTCTTTCTTCTTCTCCTCGGAGATCGAAAATCCCTTTGTGCCCAGCGCGAACTTTCCGACCGTGTGCATTCGTGCCGTGATGTAGCGCCAGGTGCCGCCTTCCTTCTTTAACAACATCTCGCTGCGCTTGCGCCGGTACTTCCATTCATTTTCTAGCACCAGCGTGGCCTGATCAGCCTTGGGCTGCTGACCCACGACTTTGGTTCCCTCTTGAAAGATCTTGTACGTTCCCGTCAGCGGCATCCCAGGCTGCCGAAACTGGGCGTCGAGGAGGGCATAGACCAGCGCGGTCTTCTGAGCGTCGGTCAACTGGCGCAGTTCGTCAATCGACTTTTTCCTGGTCAGTCGTTCCAGCGCCTTGGCGAAGGCTTGGTCTCCGGCACTTTTACTCTTTTTCATCTCATCGAGCATTCCGGCAAGCTGGTAAATTTGGCTCATCTGTTCCAGAACCTGCTGACGATTTTCGTCGGTCACCACGTGCCAAATGTGGGTAAAGTCTTGCACGGAAAAGCAATGGCGCAAGGTCTGGAACGCATGCTCGGGGGTATCGGCTAGCTTGGCGACATCCGTCGGCGGCGTTGCGGGGGCGTCCTCGGCAACCACAGGAACAGCGGAAACGAGCAGAAGCAAGGCTGTGACGGCAAGTCGAGATCGCATGGATTTTTCCTTAAGAATACCGGCAATGTAACGAATCCAGGACGCGGTGGAAAACCGCGATTATAGTTTCCACGCCTCGCACCTGCAAGCCCTTTGCCCCATCGGCCGACGACCCGGGGAGAAGGATTCGTCCGGATCGAACGGAACTCGCTCGTTTTAGAGCCCAGCCGTCGGGCTCGACGGCAAAAAAAAGCCGCCGGAACCCGTGGATTTCAGGTTCCGGCGGATGAATTGACACTTACTTCTAAAGCTTAGAACTCCACATTCAGGCGACCAATCACAGCTTGCTCCTGTGTGGCCTCGCCGGTCTGGATCTGGATCGCTTTGTCAAACTGTGTGTTGACGTAGTTGACCCGCAAAACGGTCATCGGGTTGAAGTACAAATTGAAGCCCAGCGTAATGGCATTGGCTTCCTCGGTACCGCCGGACACCGCTTCTCCAGTCCTTAGAATGTCGCCCTGGAACTCCATGCCGCCATATCGGGCGACCGCCTCCCAGGCGCCCCAGCCGCTGTTGGCCGGATCGAAATTGTGTTCCGGACGGACCCGCCCTTCGGTCTTTTCTTCGCCTGTCAGCAAATAGGTTGCTGCGACGTAATGGCCGTTGACCGTAATGGATCGCTCATTGTCCAGGTTGCCGATTCTCATGTCCTTATACTCACTCTTGATCCATTCAGCCATGAATCCGAAAGGACCGCAGTACCACTGGACATCGGCTCCGTAGCGCACATGGGACCCGCCGTTGATGTTCTCCAGCCGAAGGAACTCAGTCCCCGCAGCGGTGCGAAACGCCATGTCGCTGGAGTTGCGGAGTTTTTGCCGGCCATGGGTTGCGTTCAAACCGATTTGCAGCCCTTCGAAGCATGCGAAGCACTCCTCGACGCAGTTCACGAAGGGCCTGAACCAGACACGGCCGGCCACGTCGCTGTCTGAATTATTATCCGTCTGGTTTTTCCCGGTGCCATTGAACATGCCCAACGCATAATTGATCGAGTCATCGCAGAACGAACCATAGACCATGGCACCCACATCGCGGCCAGGGGTCAAGTTGTAGGACACCAGGGAACGCTCTGCAAATTCATTGCGGTTGGCCGAGCGCAACTGCTCCCAGCCAAAAGGCTCTTTGAATTGGCCGACTCTCAATGTCGCCGGCTTGCCAAGATGGCGAAGCTCTACCCAGCCGTCTTGAAGGACCGTACTGGTCGCTCTTTGGCCGTCCACATGGCCGGCGAAGTCGCCCTCGATCTTAAAGCCGACAAATTCCTGGATGATTCCAGTGGCGGCCAGACGCGCACTGCGCACCCAGAAGGTATCGGAGCGGCCCTCGTCATCGGAGTCGTGGTTTAAGGCCTGATAGCCTGTATGCACACGACCGCTAAGGTTCAGGCTGAACTGCTCATCGGTTGTCCGAAGGCCAAACCCGTCTTCATTGTAGCGTGCGATGACGTTGCCACCGCCGGCCTCTTGCTCTTTTTCGTTGAACCATGCATCGAGACGACCGGCAAACTGCAGTTTCATATCTTCGGTCGGTTGGACGGCGCGCGGCGTCTGATCTACTGCCGTGATGTACCGCTTGAGGGCCGCCTTGACAGCGGGCGAGATGTTGGGGTCGCTGTCCAACGCCTCCGCCAGTTCGCGTCCGGCCTGCTTGACCTCGTCCCCACCCAGCACGGGATGGGTTGCCCCCAGACACACAATACCCAAGACGGCCAAAATCAACCCAAGATTTCTCTTTGCTACACCCATCGCATTGGCTCCTTTCGATTGAGCTATGCACCCCCTTGACCAAACCCCAGCGGTTCGGAGCATAGTGCGACTTCTCAAGGCCGCCGTCAACTATATTTTTGGCCAGCGGAGGGCAGCGTTGCAATCCGGGTGGGTTACGACAACCGCCGCCGTGCGTCACGCGAAGGGCCAAGCCTAGACTCTAAAAGGATTTAAAACCGGCAGCGACAGGTCGTTATTCTTTTGTTTGATGCTGAATGAGACGGCCTTCGAGGTAGTAGACCACGTCCTCGGCAATGTTGGTCGCCAGGTCGGCGATCCGCTCCAGGTGGCGGCCGATGAGCAGTTGGTCCAGCGCGCTTTCCATTTGCTCCGGATCGCTGCGCATGGAGTCGACCATGAGCGTGAAGATTTTTCGATTCAGCTCGTCGGCAATATCGTCCTGCTTGCACACGGAGATCGCCAGCTCTCGGTCGCGCTCCACCAGGGCGTTGAGGGACTCCCGAACCATCTTGCGCGCCTGAGTTCCCAACTGCTCCAGATAGGGAACGGCGGGGATGTCGCTGCACTTGGATAAATAGATCGCCTGTCCAGCGATATTGGAGGCCAGGTCGCCCATGCGCTCCAGATCGTTGTTCATTTTCAGCACCGCGATGAGCAGGCGCAGATCGATGGCGGTCGGTTGTTGGGTGGCCAGCACCTTCAGGCAGGCCTCCTCGATGGCCACCTCGGTGCGGTCCAACTCCTTATCGCCCTCGATGACCGCGTAGGCTCGAGTCGAGTCCCGCGTCTCGACTGCGTCCAGGGCCAGACGGATCGCCTCTTCCACGCGACCGCCGTACAGAATGATGTCCTGTTTAATCTCATCGAGAGCTTGGTGCAGTGTGCTTTTCATCGGACCTCCAAAAAACGATTCCTCGCGGGACCCGGGGTTCGGGCAACCGAGCCCCGCGAACGGAATCGCTACGTCTCGTTTAGAACTCTACTTGCAGACGACCGATCACCGCCGACTCCGTTTTGGACATGCCGGAGCGGATCAGAATCGCGTCGTTGAACTGCGTATTGACGTAGTTGACCCGCACGATCGTGAACGGATTAAGGTACCAGTTGAAACCTGCCGTGATCGCATGGGCCTCGTCGGTTCCACCGGACACGGCCTCAGCGGTCTTGAACACGTCACCTTGGGCTCGCAGGCCGCCGTACCGAGCGACCAGCTCCCAGGCACCCCAGCCGTCGCTGGCTGGATCGAAGTTGTGCTCCGGGTGCAGGCGCCCTTCGACCTTCTTCTCGCCGGTCAACAGATAAGTTCCACCGAAGTAGTAAGAGTTGATCGTCAGCGAGCTCTCGTTCGTGTCGGCTCCGAATTTCACGTCCTTCCACTCGCTCTTGATCCACTCGGTTTGGATCGAGGCGGGGCCCCAAAACCATTGGGCATCGGCGCCGTAGCGAACGCGGAAGCCGCCGGACATGTCGCCCAGGGTCAGGAACGAGGTGCCCGCGGCGGTCTCAAATTCCTTGGCGGAATCTGTCGCCTTTTGACGGCCGTGGGTCAGGTTGACACCGAGCTGTAGCCCTTCAATACATTCGTTGTCGCCGTTCTTGAACGGCTTGAACTGCAAACGGCCGGCCACGTCGCTGTCGGAGTTTTCATCGGTTTTGTTGGAACCGTTTCCGTTGAATATGCCGATGGCATAGTTTATCACTCCGTCGGCGAGCTTGCCCTTGACCATGGCGCCCACGTCTCGGCTGGGGGCCAGGTTGTCGGTCGCCAGCGACTGCTCGACGAAGTCATCGTAGCGCGAGGAGCGCAGCTCTTCGTAACCGAAGGGCTCTTTGAACTGGCCGGCCCGGAACGTGGCGGCGCTGCCGAAATGCTTCAAATCGATATAGCCGTCTTTTAGCTTCGCCGCGGAACCGGCAAAATCGCCGTCCAACTTGAATCCGACATGCTCTTGCAGGTTTCCGGAAACCGCCAGTCGAGCCCGACGCAGCCTGAAGCCGTCCGAGCGGCTTTCGTCATCGGAGTCATGATTCAAGTTGAGAAAGTTCACGTGAACACGACCGTTCACATTCAGGCTGAACTGATCGTCCGTGGTCCGCAAACCGAAGCCCTTCTTGTCGTAGCGGGCGATGACGTTGCCCCCGTTGGCTTCCTGCTCCTTCTCATTGAACCAGGCATCGAGCCGGCCGGCGAATTGGAGCTTCATGTCCTCCGTAGGTTCGAGCGCCCCCGGCGCCTCGTCCACGGCTGCGATATACTGCTTCAAGGCCGCTTTGACCTGAGGTGAGATGTTTGGGTCGCTGTCCAAAGCTTCGGCCAGTTGGCGACCGGCTTGTTTGACCCTGTCGTTTCCGAGTGCCGTGGACATACCCCATGGACAAATCACCGCCAAGACCATCAAGGCAACGCCTAAAGCTCCCTTCCTTTGAATCATCACATCGACTCCTTTTCTTTTGTACACAAATTAGCCAAATCTTCCTGTAATGTAATCTTCCGTTCGTTTCAGCTTCGGCTTGGTAAACAGCTGCTCGGTGGCGCCGAACTCGACCAATTCTCCCACGTAAAGGAAGGCGGTATGGTCGGAGACCCGCGCGGCCTGCTGCATGTTGTGCGTAACGATCGCGATTGTCAGTTCGTTTTTCAATTGATCGAGCAACTCCTCGATGCAGGCCGTGGAGATCGGGTCCAGGGCGCTGGCCGGCTCGTCCAGAAGCAGTACCTCCGGCCGCGTTGCCAGGGCGCGGGCGATACACAGCCGCTGTTGTTGTCCGCCGGACAGCTCCAGACCGCTCTTGTTGAGCTTGTCTTTTACCTCGTCCCACAGGGCCGCCCGGCGCAGGCAGTCCTCCACCAATTCATCCATATTGCCCCGATACCCGTTGATCTTCGGGCCCCAGGCCACGTTCTTGTAGATCGTCTTCGGAAACGGGTTGGGTTTTTGGAACACCATGCCAATCCGGCGACGCACCTCCACCGGGTCGACGCCCGGCGCATAAATATCGGTTTCTTCCAACAGCACTTGGCCCGTCAGCCGCACGTCGCCGACCAGCTCGTTCATCCGGTTAAACGCGCGCAACAACGTACTCTTGCCGCAGCCGGAAGGCCCGATAATCGCGGTGACCTTTCGCTCGGGAATCTCCAGCGTAACATTGCGGATTGCCGCGGTCGAACCGTAATAGATGCTGACATCCCGTGCCGAAAGTTTCCCTTGCGCAGACGCAACATCCTTTTTCTCCAAGGCTTTCTCTCGCGACGAGATAGAAGATTTGGGTTCCGTCGTAAACATGGTCATGCCAGTTTATGCTTTCCAAAACGGTTTCTTAAAAGGATTGCGATCGCGTTCATCGCCAACAACATGATCAGCAAGATCAAGATCCCCGCGCCGGCGACCTCGCGGAAGCCATCCTGGGGACGCTCCGCCCAATCATAGATCAAGATCGGCATCGCCGTGAATTTATCCAAAATGCCGGCCGGCGCGCTCGTCACATGGACGAAGGCGCCAATCATGACCAGCGGGGCCGTCTCGCCCACCGCACGAGAGAAGGCCAGGATGATGCCCGTCAACATGCCCGGGGCCGCGGCCGGCAGCACATGATGGAGCACGGTCTGCCAGCGGGTCCCGCCGACGCCCAGAGCCGCGTGCCGCAAGCTGTCGGGCACGGCTTTGAGTGCTTCGCGAGTGGCGGCAATGATCACGGGCATGATAAGCAGGCTCAGCGTGAGAGCGCCCGCCAGGATGGAGCGGCCAAAGCCGAAAAACCGGACGAACAGCGTCAGCCCCAGCAACCCATAAACGATCGACGGCACGCCCGCGAGGTTGCTGATGTTCAGGTTGATGAAGGCGGTCAACCGGTTTTTTGGCGCGAACTCTTCCAGATAGATCGCCGCCCCGACGCCCAGCGGTATGGCGAACAGCGCCGTGCACCCCATCAACCAGAGAGTCCCCAAGAGCCCAGGATAGATGCCCGCGCGCTCCGGGAGGCTCGAGGGATTTCCCCGTAGAAAACTTTTGGTCAGCCCGCTGTGACCCGATTGCCAAATCTCGATCAACAGTACCGCCAAAGCCGCCAGTGCCGCGAACGTGGCACAAAAGCACAGGATGGCAAACACTGCGCCGGTCGTCTTGGCGATCAATTCGCTGCGACGGAATTCGCCGCTTTGAATCGATGGGTTCGATGCAGCGTTGGCTCTCATACGTATCGCTCCGCAAAGCGCCCGCTGATTTTGTGCGCGACCAGGTTCATCAGCCAGGTCATGACAAACAGGACCAGACCGACCGCGAACAAGGTGTGATACTCCAACGTGCCGTGGGGCACGTCGCCTAAGGCGATCTGCACGATGTAGGCGGTCATCGTCTGTACCGGTCCAAGGATATCCAAATCCAGATTCGGCAGAGAGCCGGCCGCGAGCGAGACCGCCATGGTCTCACCGATGGCCCGTGAGACCGCCAGGATAAAGCTGGAGACCACGCCGGAGAGGGCCGCCGGGAAAACCACTCGCAAGGCAACGCTCATCCGTCGCGCCCCCAGCGCGTAGGCGCCCTGGCGAAGAGAATTGGGAACCATCGAGAAGGCGTCTTCGCACAGGGAGGAGATCATCGGAATAATCATGATCCCCACAACGATGGATGCACTCGCGGCGTTGAATACTTTGATTCCGTCGAACACGTACTCGCCCAAGAAGGGCGTGACCACAGTCAGCGCGAAATAGCCGTAGACGATAGTCGGGATGCCCGCGAGAATTTCGAGGATCGGTTTGACGATGTTGCGAAGCCAGGTCGGCGCGTATTCGCTCAAGAACAGGGCGCTGCCCACGCCGATGGGAAGTGCCACGACGCAGGCGCCCACTGCGATCATCAGCGTGCCGCACACCAATGGCAGGATGCCGAAGCGCCGGTATTCATCGTCCGCCAATGGCACCCATTTGGTGTCGGTCAGGAACTCCCACACGGACACGTTCTGGAAAAACGGAAGCGACTGCGTCAGCAAAACGATGATGATCCCGGCAGTCACGAGGACTGAGAGCAGGGCACAGGCCCAGAGTCCTCTGTGAATCAAGACCTCTCGCACACGGTGGGCCCGGCGCCCGGCAAGCGCACCCTCTACGGACGCGCCGGAAGGGCTCGGATTTTGCGAGCTGCCAATGGGTATCATCACGCCACTCATGTTCCTTTTCTATCTCCGCGAGCGTAAATCTGCTCCAGGGTCAAGCCCTTCACCGCATCCTTGTCCGCGTAGGCCGAATCGGTAACGCCCTGCGCCAGGCGCTTTTTCGCAAGCTCGTACACCGCGCCCGGAAGCGGCATGTAACCAACCTCGCGTACGAGCCTAGCAACCTTTTTCATATAAAAGTCCACGAACTTTTTGACGTGGACCTCCTTGTCGTAGGCGTCTTTGCGGACATAGATGAAGATCGGTCGGGACAGGGGCTTGTAGGTGCCCTGGACGATCGTCTCCATACTTGGAGCGACCGGAGCGCCGCCTTTGTACTGGATCGGAATC
>JAJDCN010000099.1 GCA_029260815.1 Planctomycetota bacterium | reverse complement strand
GATCGTGCGGATCGGGTCGGTGCTCTTCGAAGGGATGTAGGAGAGGTCGGTTCGAACAGGGAGAAGTGACAGCTAGCAACAGGAACGGCCATGCCGAAGTTGATCGTCGAAAAGGGACCGCTACGAGGCCAGGAATATTCCCTGGGCAACACGACGCTGATCCGCAGCGGACGGCAGGAAGAAGCGGACATCTGCCTGTCCGACACCATGGCTTCCCGCGAACACTTCTCCATTGAAAACCGCGGCGGGGCCTACGTGCTGGTCGACTTAGCCAGTCGCAACGGCACCTTCGTCAACGGCAAGCGCATCACCGAGCATCCGCTTAACTCCGGCGACCGCATCCAGGTCGGCGAATCCGTCTTTTCCTTCTTCGACGAAGGCACCACCGGCGTTAAAGGCGACCTGATCGGCCGGACCATTGGCGGCTACCGCATCGACGAGCGGATCGGCCGCGGCGGCATGGGCACGGTCTACCGGGCGATACAGTTGTCCCTGGAGCGGCCGGTGGCGCTCAAGATCCTCTCCCACGATCGGGTGGCGGACAACCAATTTCGCGAGATGTTCCTGAGCGAGGCGCGGGCGGCGGGAAAGCTGAACCACCCGAACATCGTGGCCGTCTACGACGTGGGCAACGACGGCGATATCTACTACTACTCCATGGAATACGTGACCGGCGGGTCGTTGCAGGAGGTTCTGGCGGGCGAACAGCAGATGGACGTGGACATGGCGCTCAACGCAGTCCATGACGCCGCCTGCGGCCTGGAGTACGCGGAGAAGATGGGCATCATCCATCGGGACATCAAGCCGGACAACCTGATGGTGGCCAGGGACGACACGATCAAGATCTGCGACCTGGGACTGGCGCGCGAGGCGAAGGCAGAACCGGCCCAACGGAAAGAAGGCGTCTGCGGTTCGCCGCTGTACCTGTCGCCGGAGCAGGCCGCCGGAACACCCGTGGTCCATGCCTCCGATATCTACTCGCTGGGCGCCACCTTTTACCGGCTATTGGCCGGCGTGCCGCCGTTTCAGGGCAGCAATATCCGCGAGATCCTCGACAAGCATATCCACGAAGATCCCCTGCCCGTGTCCCGCTACAACGCGGAGGTGCCGCCGGAGATCGAGCGGATGATTCATCGCATGCTCGCCAAGGACCCGGATGAGCGCTTCGCCTCCGCTTCGGCGCTGATCATTTCCATCAACACGTACAAAGCCAGTCGCCTGGCCCGCACCCACTTCGACGCGCTGGGCCACCCGGACGCGAAACGAAACCGGCGGCTGAAGATCGCCGCGGTCACGGGGCTCGCCATAGGCCTGGCCGCGGTGGGCACGCTTACGGCGGTCCTTCTGTCCGGCGGATTCACGACACCGGTAACGCCGGTGGCTCCGCCGATCTCGATCGAACCGACGCAGGACTTCCGACAATTGATCCACACGCGCCGCGGCCAGGTGGACAAAGCCAAGAGCTTCAGCGAAGCCAACCCACTGGCGTACCAGGAAATCTACGATCGCTACGAGGCCATCTGGAACCAACTCAACGGCGACCCGCCGGAAGTGGCCGAGGCGATCTACGCCCGCGGCCAGACGCTGCGCATCCATGCGCTGGAGATGCGCGACGCATACCGCAACAAGATTATCGGATTCTTCGGCACCACCCGGGAGCTGGCCGAGCAGGCCACGGCCGATGGGAAGTTCACAGAGGCCCGGACCCTGTACGCGAATTACCTACAGCGGTTTACCGTCTCTCGCGCCCTGGCGGAAAATGAACTGAAGCAGCTCGACACGCTGGAGGCCGAAGTCCTTGCTAACCTGATTGAAACATCCAATCGCCACGCAGACAACCTGCACTTCGGGCAGGCGGTCGGTGTGTTTCTCGGACAGGTGAAGAACTTCTCCGGACAAAATCAGGAGCGCATCGCGGCGCACCAAAAGGACCTGGACATCAAAGCCCACACCAAGCTGTCGGAGATTCTCGAAAAAGCCGAGAAGCTCGCGGCAGAGGAGAAGTACGACGCGGCGATCGCCGAGCTACAGCGCGTGGTGGATACCTTCGGCGACACGAACTATATTAACCTGGCTCAAAGCAAAATCCGGCAGTACAAAACGGAACGCGATCGACGGATCGATGCCTACCTGCGGTTCATGTCCGACTACCGGAAGATCCACCGGCAGACGCGCCCGATGTTCCAGGCTCTGGACGTGACGGAGGCTCGGCGCAAGTTCCGCGGCTTCCCGGTGCAAACGAAAGACCCGCGGCTCCTGCAATATATCGAACAGGACCAGGCGGCCTTCGATTACCTGGTCGTGTTTCAGCAAGAGTTTTTCAGCGCCCTGGAAACAGCTCTGGGTAAGCCTCGCTCCATTTCCGTCCAGAACAAACGGGTCCTCGACATCAAAAAGGCCGAGTGGCAGGAACGGCTCGGCGACGATCCGATCCGCACGCAAGGCGGCCTTTGGGTCCAGCTTGAAGAGGGCAGCCAGGGCGGATTGTACTGGTCGTCGCTGACCCTCAAGGAGATTCGCAAGCTAATCGAAGACATCGGCGTCGGACGGAATCCGAAAATCCTCTACGGCTTCTCCCTGCTGTGCGCAATGTCCGGCCTGGACCAGCACCACTTCGACTTGGGGCTGTCCGACTACAGCAAGCTGCAGGAGATCCTCGCAAAGGGCAAGCACAAGCTGGCCGCGGAACACAAAACCTATCTGGAGCTGCTGGCCCGCCGGGTGGTCGCGCGCCTGCTGGAGTTGGAGAAACGGCCGGACAGCGAAGAGCCAATCAAGGACCTGCGGCTGCTGCTCAACACAGCTCAGCTCAATGCCACCGAGGCGGCGCGCACCTATCGCCAGCCGGCGCGGCCCAGGGGCGCAGACGCGCCTACCCGTTGAGCCGCCGCGCTGAAAAACGACCCGAAGATTCTTGCACGTTCTGTGTCAAGGTCAAGCCGGGAGCCCGCCAGACCGGCATTGCCGGTGTCCACGACGGAAGGCTGGTGATTCAGGTGGCCGCCGCACCCGAGCGAGGCCGCGCCAACGCGGCGGTGATCAAGGCGCTGGCCAAGGCCCTAGGGGTGGCCCCCTCGGCGGTCACGCTCGCGTCGGGCCAGACCGGGCGCGTCAAGAGAATATCGGTTGACGGCGTCTCGCCCGATCAATATGATACCCTGTTCCGCCGCTATCAGCGGCCCGAATAAACCGAAGCCAAAGCAGTCCAGAGCGTAAGAGCAAGGAGGGGGATCGTGGGAAACACCGACCTGAAAACGACCATCGACGAAGCGGCACAGTTCGTGCTGTCCCAAAACCCGGGATTCAAACCGACGGTGGGAATCATCCTGGGCACCGGGCTGGGAGCGGTGGCCGCGGAGATCGCCAACGCGGTGAAGGTCCCTTACGAGAAGATCCCCCACTTCCCGGTTTCTACCGTCGAGTCCCACTCCGGCGAACTGGTAATGGGTACGCTGCAAGGCAAAAGCGTGGTCGCCATGGAAGGCCGCTTCCATTTCTATGAAGGCTACGCCATGAAGGAGATCACCCTGCCGGTGCGGGTGATGCGAGCGCTGGGCTGCGAATCGCTGTTCGTGTCCAACGCCTGCGGCGGCATGAACCCCATGCATACCACCGGCGACATCGTGATGATCGACGACCATATCAACTTCATGGGCGACAACCCGCTGTACGGCCCCAACGACGAAGAGCTGGGCCCCCGCTTCCCCGACATGTGCGTCCCTTACGATCCGGAACTGGTGGACACCGCTCTGGCCGTGGCTCTGGAGAACAACATCCGAGCCCATCGCGGCGTGTACGTGGCGGTGCCGGGACCGAACCTGGAGACCCGCGCGGAGTATCGCATGCTGCGGGCCTGGGGCGCGGACGTAGTGGGCATGTCCACCGTGCCGGAGGTCATCGTCGCGGTCCACGCCGGTATGCGCGTGTTGGGCCTGTCGGTCGTTACCGACCTGTGCCTGCCTGACGCGCTGAAGCCTGCGGCCATTGAGGAGATCATCGCCGTGGCCAACGAGGCGGAACCGAAACTCACGAAAATCGTCTTGGGCACCCTCGAGCGGATGTAGGCTTCAATGCCTTACCCCAAGCCCATGCGCAAATTCATCACACTCGAAACCCCAACCACCCAACAGGAGCTTTTCGCGCCGGCAGGTCGCGCGCGAGGACGTTAAGACATGGAAGCGGGAGAACTCCTAGAAATCATCTTCAAAGTCATCGCCGGCTTGGGCATCTTTATGCTCGGCATGAAGTACATGTCCGACGGGCTGCAAACCATCGCGGGCAACCGACTGCGGGCGATGATCGGGATGGTGACGAACAATCGATTCCTGGCCCTGTTGGTCGGCACGGGCGTTACGTGCTTGATCCAATCCAGCTCAGTAACAACCGTCATGGTCGTCGGCTTCGTCAACGCCGGGTTCATGACCCTGACCCAGGCGATTGGCGTGATTATGGGCGCCAACATCGGCACGACGATCACCGGCTGGATCCTCGTGCTGAAAATTGGCAAGTACGGGCTTCCAATCCTGGGCGTATTCGCGCTGATCTATCGGTTCACCAGCCGCGAAAGACTGCGCTTTCTTGCCATGGCGCTCATGGGCGTGGGCATGATCTTCTTTGGCCTGGAGACGATGAAAGACGGGTTCAAGCCGCTCAAGGAACTCGATGACTTCCGGGAAGCGTTCAAACTGTTTCAGGCGGACACCTACTTCGGCGTTCTCAAGTGCGCCCTCATCGGTTGCATCCTCACCTTTATCGTGCAATCCTCGTCCGCCACACTGGCCATCACAATCAGTTTGGCAACCACCGGCGTGATCCCCTTTGCCACGGCAGCGGCGCTGATCCTGGGCGAGAACATCGGCACGACCATCACCGCCTATCTGGCCTCCATCGGCACCACCACCAATGCCAAGCGCTCTGCCTACGCGCACGTGATCTTCAACCTCGTCGGCGTCTTATGGGTCACGGCCCTTTTCCGGCCCTTCATCGCCGTGGTCAAGGCCCTGGTCATCGGCGATCCGGACTCCGTCAACGGCGACAACGAGTATCCCTATATCATCGCGGCAATTGCCACCACCCACACGATATTCAACCTGGTCAACGTTCTTTTGTTCCTCCCGTTCACTCGGAAGCTGGCGGCATTGCTGACACGGATCGTGCCGGACCGCGCCTACAAGGAGGCGCCACACTTGACATCCCTGGACGCTCTCAAGATGCAGACGCCGGTCATCGGCGTGGAACAATCGCGCATTGAGATTCTGCGTATGGCCGACACCCTGCGCAAGATGTTAAACAACGTGAGCAACATCCTCGGGTCGGACACGCCCGACGACGCGACTGTCAAAAAGGTCTTTCACGAAGAGGAAGTGCTGGACATCATGCAGAAGGAGGTGACCGTCTTCCTCACCGACATGTTGGCGGGCACGGTCACCCACGATGTAGCCGACGAGGCCCGGCGCATGCTGCGGATGGCCGACGAGTACGAGTCCGTCAGCGACTACGCGCAGAACATCGTCAAGCTCCACTTGCGCCTGCACCATGCGAACCTGCGCTTGCTGCCGCACGATCTGAAGAACATCCTGGCCCTGCATCAGGACGTCGCCGAATACGTGGAGATGGTCATCGTCGCCTGCGAGCGTAACCATCGGGACATCGTCTCCAAGGCCCACACCCGCGGCGACGGCATTTCCCACATCGTCCGCGACCTGCGCAACCAGCACCTGGAGGAAGTCGCCACCCACCGACCCAACCCGATGGTCACGGTCGTTTACACCGACATGCTCAACGCCTACCGCCGCGTCAAGGACCACGCCCTCAACGTCGCCGAAGCCCTCGCCGGCGAAAAGTAAGCAAGCCCACGAAGCCTTCGTGGGCTTCCACTATTGCGATGCTTGTCCATCTACCGCGCGGGCGATACCCGAACGCGGGTCAATGGCCAATTGTTGGCCGGGTTGCAATTCGTATTTGCGATGCAGCCCTTCCAAATAGCGCTGATACTCCGTCTGCATCGCGGCCACCGACTGGCGCAGTGAGTTCATCTTTAGCTCGAAGTTCTCAATCTTCAGAATCTCCGTTTCCGTCAATGGGATGTCTTTGGGCTCTCCGTTGCCCAGATCGGAGATCCGATTGACTGCTTGCACAGGCTCTTGAGGTTGCTCGGAGGGCTTTTTGGGTTCCTTCGTCATCTACAATCTCCTTCATCGTTTTATAGAACGTTTTATCAAATCTCTTTTACACTAACATTATTTGGCAGGCAAGAACTACGTCAAGGCCACGAGAGAGCCATTATTGTCCTTGGCGTACAGCTTGCCGTCGGTGCTGTCGAGGAAAACAGTGCCATTGGGCGCCGAAGCCCTCGCCGGCGAAAAGCAAGCAACGTCGAATCCAGCAGCCGTCATCCTGAGTGAAATGAAGGATCTTGTTGGCATCGCGCAATGGCTCGCAAACCAGATCCTTCGCTCACGCTCGGGATGACAGAAAACGCATGGGATAATCGGTGATCTGGTCTATGCCGTCGTAGCTCAGGGCTTCAGCCCAGACCGCCAGAGCAGCCCACCCTTAGGAAAGGATCACTGCGTCAGTTGCAGGTCATAAGCGACATCGCTTTGTACGCGGCCGCTGAAACAAATCGTCACTTGCTGATCCCTGCGTAGCTTCCAATCACGCAGCAGCACCCGGTCAACCACGTGAATCGCTTTTTTGAGATCAGAGCCGCAAAGAATTCGAAACCCCTCAAACCCTATAAGCCCGTCATCCATATGAAGATCATCGTCAGCATGTTCGTAAATATGGATTTCCTCACGACCAAGCGTTTCTAACAATTTTTCTTTCTTACGGGTGTTATCAAGCTCCCAGGGATAGAGTACCTCCAGTTCTGGAGATCTGTTTGGCTGGGTTCGATTGATCACGCTTAGCGTGTGCCGGAGCTCTGCTTTCCACGCGCTCTTAACAGAAATGCTCAGGCAGAAATCGTCCTCGCCATCCAAGAGGCAACTTTCTACAGAATAACGCACATCCTGAGCTTGCACAGAATAGGGAATCCCAACGACTGGACGGGCTAGTTTTCGGGCAATCGTAAACGCAATGGCTGACCCAACAACAGCCCACAAAACCCAGTGGCCGATCTCTA
Source organism: Planctomycetota bacterium (assembly GCA_029260815.1). GTDB lineage: Bacteria > Planctomycetota > B129-G9 > JAJDCN01 > JAJDCN01 > JAJDCN01. The sequence goes on along the minus strand of JAJDCN010000099.1, from coordinate 682 downwards.
CCGCCAGACCTACAGCGACAATCGCCAAGGTTACTGACAAACCGAGGAGTGCGCGCAAAACATTAAATCGACCAGGACCGATACCCAAGGGCTGTTTCATCAAGAAACCACTGTGCAGGCCGATGAATATCGAAAATAGAAGGCAACCAATTCCCAAGAATATCGCTGCGATCCCCTTTATGCCGAGCATGAGCCCAATAAGAAAAGATAGCGGGGATGCAAGGCTCTGCCAAGCCTGGGCCCAAGTCCGCCGTCGCGGTATTCGCAACCCAATAGAAGTGGCACCAGGTCTTGACCATACCCGTTCCGCTTTTTGCGCTTCAATCGTCTGTTCAAATTTCCGCTGCATCCGAATGTCGAGCCCACGCAAAAGAGAAATTGAAAAAAGCAGGGTCCCATATGTTACGCCGCATACTACAACCCAGATTTCCTCAATCCCGGCCACAAGGCACAGAATACATCCCACGCCGATGCTATGCATGACAGCTTGAACAAAGGTCATCCACCCTTTCTCTCCCGCGCCCTCATTGAATGGATCGCTTACTTGATCACCCACTTGGACCTCAGCCCAGCCGCGCTTCCAGCCGCGCTTCCAGCCGATTTCGACAATGCTGAGCATCACGACAGTGAGGAACATCGTGAGGTACACCGCGGCGGCGATTTGGACTGCCTCACCCTTTGC
>JAJDCN010000098.1 GCA_029260815.1 Planctomycetota bacterium | reverse complement strand
GCTGCGGATGTCGCGGTTCGGGCTCATTGAGATGACCCGGCAGCGGATCCGGCCGACCAAGCGGGCCGGCAGCCACGAGCTGTGCGCAGCGTGCGACGGCACTGGATACATCAAGTCGAACGCCAGCGTCAGTATCGACCTGATCCGCAAGATTCGGGCGGGGCTTGCGGAAAACAACGTGCAGCGGGTCGAGATCAAGCTCGCTCCGGCGACTTGCACGCATATGCAGAACACCCGGCGGGTAACGCTTTCGGAGTTGGAGAAGAGTTCGGGAAAACCGATCCGTCTGATACCCGATCCGCTGTTTAGCAGCGAACAGACGCAGATCACCTTTTATCGCAAGGACGGAAAAGCGACAAAGTCGAAATGAATTGGAGAGAGGCACGGATGTACGCGATCATCAAAGACGGCGGGAAACAGTACAAAGTCACCGAAGGCGAGAGTCTCCTGTTGGATGCCAGAGACATGGAGCCGGGCGCGACCCTCGAATTCGACAGCGTTCTGATGTATGCCAAGGACGATGACATCCGCATCGGCACGCCGACGGTAGATGGGGTCACTGTCTCCGGGCAGGTGGAGGGCGCTGAAAAGGGAGAGAAGCTCACTGTGATGAAGTTCCGGCGTCGCAAGGCTTCCCGCACCAAGCAAGGGCACCGGCAGAAATACACCCGGGTCACCATCCAGAAAATTACCGCAGGTTAACGGACCAGGCAAGGAGAGAGCATGGCACATAAAAAAGGACAAGGCTCCAGCCGCAACGGGCGCGATTCCAATCCCCAGTTCCGCGGCATCAAGGCGTACGGCGGACAGACAATTCGGGCCGGCGGCATCATCGTGCGCCAGCGCGGTACGAAGTTCAAGCCGGGCGTCAACGTCGCGTTAGGCTCCGATGACACGCTGTTTGCCAAGGCCGATGGCGTCGTGAAATTCTACCCCAATCGCAGGGTTTCTGTCCTGGCCGAAAGCTGATCGCTCGAGGACTTCCTCAACCGCCAAGCCGCGTGGCCGTCGGGCGGGTGCGCAAGCTGCCGCATCTCGCCGGACGTCGAATGCCTTGGCGGTTTTGTTTTGGGATGCAGCGCGATGTTTATCGATGAAGCCACCATCTACGTAAAGGCCGGAGCCGGCGGCAACGGCTGCGTCAGCTTCCGCCGGGAGAAATTCGTTCCCAAGGGCGGGCCTGACGGTGGCGACGGCGGTCGTGGCGGGGACGTCGTCCTAATCGCTCGGGACAACATGCATACCCTTCTGGACGTCTCCAGCCGTCCGCGGTATCTTGCCCGAAATGGTCAGCCCGGCCGCGGCGGCGACCGGGCCGGCAAAGGCGGCGCGGACCTGATCCTTGAATTGCCCTGCGGCACACTGGTGCGCGACGCTAAAACCGGCGCCCAACTGACCGACTTGACCCATAAGGATCAGCAAACCGTCATTGCCCGGGGCGGCCGGGGCGGGCGCGGGAACAAGCGCTTCGCTACCTCCACCAATCAAGCCCCCACCCACGCCGAAGATGGCAAGCCCCCCGAAGAGCGAAACCTCCTGCTGACCCTAAAGCTGATCGCCGACGTGGGCTTGGTGGGGCTGCCCAATGCCGGCAAGTCTTCCCTGCTGGCCCGCGTTTCCGCCGCCACGCCGAAAATCGCCGATTATCCGTTTACGACCCTTAGTCCAGTCCTGGGCATCGTGGCGCCCAACCCGAGCCAGCGGATGGTGTTGGCCGACATCCCCGGCCTGATCGAAGGGGCCCATGGGGGTACCGGGTTGGGAGACGCATTCCTCAAGCATGTAGAACGGACCGCGATTCTGGTCCACCTGATCGACGTGGCTCCACTGGCCGGCCCCACGCCTGAGGAGGCCTACCGGGTCATCCGGAACGAACTGGCCAGCTATTCCGAAGCCCTGGCCGAAAAGCCGGAACTGATCGTGGCCAACAAAATGGACCTGGACGCCGACCGAAGCCACTTGGCGGCCATGGAGCAGTCAATTCAGAGGCCGATTATTCCGATATCTACAGTAAGCGGAGAGGGTCTGCCCCAACTGCTTGAGCATATTTCAAAAATACTGTCTTCGACTGGCCGAAAGGGATAACCATGGAGCTCAGTGAGCTGCTCAAAGAGACCGCCGAGGCGCACGCTTCGGATCTGTTTTTGAAGACAGGCGGGAAGCCTTGTATTCGTGTAGATTCCAGAGTAATGCCCTTGCGCGACGAATTCATTAACCGCGAAATCGCCGAGGAAGTCTTTCACCAGATTACCGACGACGACGCCAAGCTTCGATTCTACAACGAGCGGGAAGTGGACATCTCCTATCACGACCCGGAGATCGGGCGATTCCGCGTGAACATCTTCCGGCAGAGTACCGAGCTGAGCTTTGTGTTCCGCCTGGTCCAGGCATCGGTCCCGTCCTTTATCGAATTGAACCTGCCCCTGGAGGGTATGGAAAAAGTCACCAGCCTCTCGCGTGGCTTGGTGTTGGTCACCGGCGTGGCCGGCTCGGGCAAGTCGACAACGATCGCGTCGGCCATTCAGCACATCAACAATACGCGGCACATGCACATCGTCACCATCGAAGACCCGATCGAATATATCTTTTCAGACAACAAGAGTATCATCAACCAACGTGAGATCGGCAGCGACACCGAAAGTTTCAGCTCTGCCCTCAAGCATGTGGTGCGTCAAAGCCCCGACATCATCGTCATCGGCGAGATGCGCGACCGGGACACCGTGGCCACCGCCTTGGCCGCGGCGGAATCCGGTCACCTGGTCTTCTCCACGTTGCATACGATCAATGCCACGCAGACAGTGGAACGGATCATGAGTTTCTTCCCGCCGCACCAACACGAGCTGATCCGACTGCAAATGTCCCTGTTTCTGCAATCGGTGGTCTGTCAGCGCCTGATTCCCCGCAGCGACGGACCCGGCCGAGTCCCGGCCGTGGAGATGCTGTTCGCCACCCCGTATATCAAAGACCTTTTGGTCAACGGACAAACCGTCGAGATCTCAAAAGCCTTGGCCAAAGAGCGCTCCCATTACGGGACGCAGACGTTCAACCAGGCGTTGGCCGATCTGTACCGTTGCGAGGCGATCAATTTGGAGGATGCCAAGGCTTCTGCCGATTCGCCAGATGAATTAATGCAGGAGATTCGCGGCATTCGCAAAGGCCACATCTCATCGGACGCTGAAATGACAAAAGACTATGTGAAATGAGCTCCTTGTTCCTTGCGGCGGACGTGGGCAACACCGTCGCATCCCTGGCGGTCTTTCGCGCTCGTCGGATCGTTGCGACCTGCAATCTTCCCGTCGGACAGTTCTCCACTCCCACCGCGTCTGCCCGCCGGCTGCGCGCGGATCTCGGCAAGCATCGCGCAGGAATTACCGCCGCTCTGATTGGTTCAGTCAATCCACCCGCAACGCGACACGTGGAGCGCCTGCTCAAGAAGCAACTGGGCCTTCAGCCTCTGTTGATCGGCCGCGACGTGGAAGTGCCGGTGGCCAACCGCGCCAGTCGTCCGGCCGAAGTCGGCGCCGATCGATTGCTCAACACCCTGGCGGCCTTTGAGAAAACACAAGAGCAGACTGTGGTCGTCGATTATGGAACCTGTATTGTTTTCGATATCATCTCCGCCACCGGCGAGTTTCTCGGCGGCATCATTACGCCCGGCCACAAGTTGATTGCCTCGGCCTTGGCCTCCGGAACCGCGCTACTGCCCGAGGTGCCCACTGAACGCAAGCCCGCGCTGATCGGTCGGACGACGGTGTCGGCAATCCGGTCGGGCACGTTCTTCGGGATTACCGCCGCAGTAACCGGCATTCTGGAGCAACTCGCCCAAGAGCGGGGCACGTCGCGCGTGATTGCCACCGGCGGGCAATCCATGCTCTTCGCGCGGCACACCCCGCGGATCGAATCCATCGAACCGCACCTGACCCTCCAAGGCGTGCGCCTGACCTATGATCGGGCGGTCTGATTGTCTTTCTGCGACGCCGCAATCGCTCTAGACGTTGACCACCGCTTGGTTTGTGATATAATCGGATTCGGGGCAGGCAGGTGGCCGCTGCCCGCTATATGGCGGGGAGAGGAAAGTCCGGGCTCCACAGGGCACAGTGGTCGTTAACGGCGACCGTCCGCAAGGATAGGGCAAGTGCAACAGAAAGCAAACCGCCTCCCGCGACCTTGCGTCGCGGGCGGTAAGGGTGAAACGGTGAGGTAAGAGCTCACCGGCGGAGGTGGCGACATCTCCGGCCAGGTAAACCCCACTGGGAGAAAGACCGAATAGGGAGGGATGAGGCGGCCCGCCTCGCAAGAACCTCCGGGTTGGTCGTTCGAGGCGTGCAGCAATGCACGTCCTAGCGAAATGGTCACCCTCGACAAAACCCGGCTTATCGCCTGCCCCCGATTTGGCCCCAATTGCGGGTGACGAACGCAATCGGTAACGGCAAGGAATGCGAAAGCGACTCCGCTCACCCCTCTGGTTCGTGCTCGCGACGATCGCGATTTCTGCCTTTGCAACGATCGATCGTGCTTGGTATCGTCCGCTTCCAACGGGTCCCGAGTGGGTCACCCAGAGCGACCGGCTACCCGAATTTTTCGTGAGCAAGCCGAAGCGCTTCGCCCAGATTTATCCAATCGATACCGTGCAAGTCCCGGGGTGGCATGGGCTGTACTATAAGCACGACCTCAAAGAAGCTGGATCCGAACCAGAATACATCGATGTCCATCTACAGGTTCCTCCTTACGGCGTAGCCGACATCCACCTGGGGTACCAGGATTCAACGGGCTACTTTTTCCGGGTCAGTCGGGTTCCCGCTGTGCCCTCGGGCCTGTATCGTCTGGAATCGATGCGCACGGTTGCTCAGCACGAGATTGAGTCTTCCAGCATCCAGGGCAAAAAAGCCACGCATTCGGTTCCGATTCGTCTGAGTCGCACTGGAAAGGTTTATGTTGCTGCGTATCACGTGCGCGTGGAGCGAGACAAAGACCGCGTCCGGGCCTTGGTCAACGGTGCCTCTGTGGCCGAGTTGGCCCTTGAAGGCCGACCCTGGAAAGGGGGCGCCGGCGTGCGAGCCCCGCAACGCGGCTGGGTTGGAGTGACGAAGGTGGAGCTCGGTCGCACCACGGACCCCGCTGTCCTCTTGATCGAGGACTTCCGCTATCGTCCCGACCGGGTTGGCATTCTTCTAAATGCGATTCTGCGCTCAGCTGGCCAGGCACTCGGCCTGTGGCTGATTGCGACGCTGTTGACTTGGGCCTGCATTCGACGAGAGATCCTCCCGACCGTGCGTAGCGTGGCAAAAGGCTTCCTCCCGGTGGCTTTTCTGAACCTATTGTTTGGATCAAGCCATCCCCAGGAGGCATGGATCTTCAGTATTCTGGCGCTGGCAATCACCTACTTTGTGCTCCTAATCCGTCATCGAGAGCGGATCCGCTGGAGCGGCATGTCTCACGAGCCGGGGCTCTCCGTTCGTTGTCTTCCAACGCGCTTGCGGCGGGCTCTCATCGGCTATGCGGTTCTCGCCGTTGCGGTCCCGGTCACCTTGCTCTTAATCGGGAAGGTGCCGGCCCTGGGTCGGTGGCAACCGCACAACGAGGCTCAGTGGGCTGAGAATCGCGCGCTGAAGATGGGGTCGCCGTTACTTCCAAAGGGCGAGTTCGCACATTTTTCTTTCCAGAGCGAAGTGACACTCGACCCGGAGAGCACGCTAGAATTTTTCTTCCGAATGAAGACGCGGCGCAAAATCAGTGACTGGTATGCACTGAGACTTTCGACCGCAAGTGGTAGCGGCTTTGTAAAAAGTTTTGGCGAAGAGCGATCGCTGGCGTTTCACGAGCCACTGGATGCCCACGTCCCCTACAAGATCGAGGTCCGCGTGCAAGGGAATCAGGCCGTCGCGCGCCTGAACGGAAGCGATTGGGATCGCTTTGACGTCGGCGCGTTGCGAACCGGCAGCGTGGGATTGGTGCCACGGCTGGGTCGCGCGAAGATTCAGAACACATCGATCATCACCGAGCGAGACCCTTCGCTGTTGGATCGCCGCTTGGTGCGCGCAGGCCTGATTGGTTTGCTGATGCTTGCAGCGCCGCTTGTGGCGATTGCGATATCGGCCGGGATGTCTCGTTTCATGCGGATTCCCTGGATCCCAATGCTGACGCTTCAACTTCTTCTCGTGGCGCTGTTGTACACCTGTGTCGCGATGGCGTGGGGGGAATCGAAGCCGGTGCGATTTGATCGCCGCTTCTATCCATTGATGGTGGTGTGTCTGGCGATCCTTATGAACATTATATATCTAATCCCGTTTGCCAAGGTTGCGCGCTTCTACGCAACGGTGATCCTTCTATTCTTTGGTGGCCTGGCCGTCGCTGGAGAACTCGCGGTGCGCGCGTCGCCACTGGCCCTGAGCTGGAACGGGAACTGGCAAGGAGGCTACATTCGTGATCAATTCTTGATCCGTCCACAAATTTTGCACACGGTGTGGCCCTCGTACCTGCGTCGGCCGACGCTGGCAGGTCGCCGCTTCCCATTGCAGAAGAAGCCGGATGTGACGCGCATTCTTAGTTTAGGTGGATCAACGACGCTCAACGCCTGTTGGTGTCGCAGCCGGAACGGGAGCTCTGGGAGTTGATCGAGAGTCATGAAGCAGGGCTCGGGCTAGCCGCTTGGATTGCTCGGAGTCGCTTGTGTATCGGCCTTAATCAGTGGATCGGCAGCGTGAAAACGAGCGGGCTCTCCCATTTCGCGCGTGAAAATTGGTTTGGTTCGCTCCTCTTTCCGGAGTTGGCACGCCAAGCGCCGCTTGAAGGGGTGCCGCGCGGTCCCATCGAGGATTTCATCACCAATCTTCGGGCGTTTATGCAGTATGCGAAGGAGAGGGACATCATTCTGGTTCTTGTTGGCGAACCCGTGTTCGTTCAATTGGTGACCGAGAATGCGCCCGAGAACCAATATATCAAGACTCTACATGCGTTGGCAGACGAGGATTCAGGCGACAACGTGTGGATGGTGGAAACGGCCCCCGGCTTCCTGCGTCACCTCTCGGACACCCTGCTGGTGGACGAGGTGCACGAGACGCGACGCGGCAATGAAGTCATATCGCCGGAGAGCTGGCTCCGGTCATTCGGAAGCTTGTGGAAGTGCGTCAGGCCAAAACATCTGAGCGTTAATTAGGATCGTTGGAGCCGGCTTCAGAGAGGTTGCGAGTGATCTTCTTGATTCCCTTGAGATTGGGCATCAGGCGCAGAGCGATGTCGAGCGTCTGCCGGGCCTGATCCACCTTGCCGCATTGGAAATAGCACTCGGCGATCTTCTTGTGAGCAAAGGCCTTTTCCTTTTTGGGTAATCCCATCTTCAAGCCTCGGCGGTAGTAACGGATCGCTTCGCGCGGCGCGGACTGGCCGGGTAGCGTGCGGAAGTATAAGTTGCGCAGCCGAAACTGAAGCTCCTTGTAATAGAACTTGTTGCGCATTGAACCATTTCCGTTTCCGGACCGGAGTAGTTCCTCGTAAGTATTGGCGGCCTCAATGGGCCGGTTTCGGAGTTCGTATAGTTCAGCGATGAGGAACAGGAAGTCCACATGGTCGCGGCCTTCCAGGTGCTCCGCCGGATCGTAAGCCTTTACTTCTTTGCGCAGCCGGTCGTGAATCTCCAGGGCCTCGTCGCCCATGTCGTTGAGCAGGCAGTAGAGCATCAACCGCGTTTGGGCTCCCAGGTCATCGCGCTTCTGGCGCATGC
>JAJDCN010000097.1 GCA_029260815.1 Planctomycetota bacterium | reverse complement strand
GCGGCACGCCTGCGCCGTGGTGTGCGCCAAAGCGTTGTGAAACCGCGCGGCGACCACATTGACCGGTACATTACTCCGGATATCTTCTACGACGCCTTGAATCATCGGACCCGTGGCGAGAATCAGCCCCGCGTCGGATTCTGTAATCCGAGGCACATAGTACTCTTCCACGTCCGGATCGGCAAGAGCCATCAGCTTGGCGGGCAGCAATTCCCCATCTTCGGGAAAGAGTCCGCACAAGATGGCCACGGCGTCGAACAAGCGCCCGACACTGGAGGTCAGCGGCGCCAGGTTGCGCGCGGCGCACACGGTGGCGATCTGTCGGACCTCGCCTTCGGAGATATAAACAAAGTGCGGCACGTCGGCCTTGCGGAAGGTCGGGCCGAAGGCATCCATGACATGGGACACGGCCATCTTCCAGGGGCTTCGGATCGCCGCCTCGCCGCCGGGCATGGGGACGTAGTGGAGATGTGCGGCGCGACGGAACCCGGACGTGGAGCCCACCAGAATCTCTCCGCCCCAAACGGCCCCGTCGGTGCCGTAGCCTGTGCCGTCGAAGGCGAGACCGATGACATCGCCAACGATGGAGAAGTAGGTGAGTGCGGCGGCGACGTGGGCCTCGTGGTGCAGGATCGGGATGCGGGTCATGTCTGTGAGCGAACGGGCGAACGCGGTGGAAACGTAGCCGGGATGCAGGTCGTGGGCCACCACGCGGACCGGCGACGGGACAAGGGCCATGAGCCGGGAGACGGATTCGACGAACTGCGCGTAGGGATCGGCCTCGACGATGTCGCCGCAGGCCATAGCCAATTGGCAGTGGTCCTCGACGGCCAACGCGGGTCGGCTTGCGGTGTCGGCTCCCAGGGCCAGGATCGGCTCGGAAACCGGCAACGTAAGCGAGCATCGAACACGATCCTCGATTGCCGGTTGCGAGCCCATCAGTCCGGCCTCCTACCCGTGAATCAGATTGATCAGCTGCAGGCGCGTATCTTTGACCCGCTTGGAAACCAGGCTGGTGACTTTTTCAAAGACCTTCAGGCCCAATGCCTGATCTTCGTCCAACAGTTCCCTCAGCTTCAGCGCGTCGATGCTGACGATCGTGGAAGGTTCGACGCACTTGGCCGAGGCGGTCAGGACATAAGGCGGAACGATCGCGGACCAGCCGAAGGAATCGCCTTTGGTAACGGTAAAGACGTTGGTTCGTTTCGACAGGCCGATATCGATCAGGACCGCAACGCGACCCGCCACCAGGAAGTAAATGCTTGCGGCGGGATCGTGTTCGTGAAAGACGAACGCATCGGTGTCATAGGTCTGTGTCGTGCCGAGGGCCGCGATCTTGTCCAATTGTTCATCGTTTAGCGCGCCGAATAATTCCGAGTCTTTCAACAGTTCCTTGTCAATCATCTTGCTTCTCCATCAAACCACCGAGGCGGCCTGCGGGCCGAGCGCCTCGAGTGTAGCCTCTACGACCTGATCCAGCAACTTGTTCATTCCGGCGGACAGTGCATTGCGTGGGGCAACCGAAAACGGCTCAATGCCCACGATTGTTATTTCCGGCTCGATTCCGAGCACCTTGGCCATTTCTAAAACTGACAAGACATCCATCCCGTGGAGAGAAAACGCTTTGGCCGGTTTCAGGCTCCGGACTTCGGCCGGCCTGAAGACCCGGATGGTTCCCGGCCGGGAGCCCATCCGGACCGCATCAATGAAGAACACCCGATGGGCATTCTCCATCATCGGAATCAGCCCCAGTCCCGCGACGCCACCGTCGATCACTTCGATCTGTGGGATCTGACGCATCCGCAAAACCTCAATGACTGCCGGACCCAAGCCGTCGTCGCCCATCAGCGGGTTGCCCAGACCAATGAGTAGTGTCTTCTCCAAGATTTCTCCTTAGACGAATTCCACGTCCAGGATATGGGTGGAGCAGGAGATGCACGGGTCGTAGGCCCGTACCAGCATTTCCAGCTTCAGCGCGATTTGATCCTTCGGTTCGTCAATGACCTCGTGCACAAGCTCGCGCATGTCCGCTTCGATGTTGGAGAGGTTCTGCCCGGTGGGAATGATGCAGTTGACCTGGGTCAGGATTCCCTCGGCATCGATCTCGTAATCGTGATACAGAATTCCGCGGGGCACTTCCACAGCGCCCACGCCGCGGCCGGCCTTGGGCTGCGGATCGGGGATCTCGTCGACGATGCCGGTTGCGATCAAGTCGTCGAGGATTGCGACCAGATCGTCGATGCAGTGGCGCGTTTCGATCAGTTGCGCCACGTTGTTCATGAACGGGTTGAAGCAGGGCGTTTTGAAACCGAGTTCGTCGGCCACGGCCTTGGCCCCCTCGCTCAATTGGTCGAAGTTGTTATTCACGCGGGCCAGGGCTCCGACCATGAAGGTGCCGAACGCGGTGCGCGTTCGCTTGGCGGTGGAATGGTCCAGGACGTGCTCGTTGGTCACGTGTCGGTAGCGCCGCGGCGGAAGCATGACGCCGTAGGAGGAATAGATGTCCCCTTCGTACAGAGCGTATTCTTCGTCCGACTTCAGGGAGATGTATTCGGTCTTTCGCAGAAAGTGCGGGATCTCGAGGGTCTTGAACAACGCGACGGTTTCCACCACATCGGGCAGAGCGGCGACGATCGTGTCGCGCAGCCCTTGGAGTTCCTCGACGGTGGGCAGCTTGGTAAAACCACCGACCACCAGGGAAATCGGGTGGACATGGCGTCCGCCGATGACCGCGCAGGCGTCGTTGGCCAGCTTCTTAAGACGCAGGGCTCGCTTGACCACGTCCTTGTGGGTCTCCGCCAATGGGATGACCGAGCCGACCCCGAGGAAATCGGGTGCAGCGAGGAAGTAGAGGTGGAGGATGTGGCTCTGAATGAATTCCGCGTGGAGCATTGCCTTGCGCAACTGAACGGTCTGCCGACTGGGGGAAAAACCGATGGCGGTCTCGGCGGCCCGCAAGGCGGCGGTTGTGTGGCCAACCGAGCAGATCCCGCAGATACGGCAGGTGATATGCGGAGCCTCGGTAAACAGCCGGCCCTCGAGCATCGCCTCGAAAAACCGAGGGGCCTCGACGATCTCCAGCTTGCACTGGGTCAGTTCGCCAGCTTCCATGTCGACCACGATATTGCCGTGCCCCTCGACCCGGGTGAGATGGTCAATGCGGATGTTTAGATCAATGGTATCGCTCACTGGGGTTGCTCCATCTCCTGGACGAGTTTATCGATTGCCGTGAAGTTTGTAAACCGCCTTTCGATCTCTGCCTCGGAGGCCCCGTGCGCCTTGAGCACCTCCACCATGCTGGGGATGTTGGCGTCCGGCAGGATGCCCCGACAGGCCTCGCAACTGTTGCCGTAAGCCGGGCAGATGGCGTCGCAGCCACCACGGGAAATCGGGCCCATGCACAGACGCCCCAGGTCGTAGACGCACTCGTTCTCTCGCAGCTTGCACTCCACGCAGACTGCAGAGGTCCACTGCTTGGGGGCGGTGCCCATCAGCAGGGCTTTGACCATTTCTAGAAACTCGTTCTTGTCGATCGGGCAGCCATGGAGGTAGTAGTCGACCTCCACGACCTGGTCGATGGGTCGAACCGGAAAAGTCTCGAACTTGTCACCGTCGTCGCCGTAGACGATGCGCAAGTTCTCCTGGGGGGTGCGTCGGTTCTTCAAGGCATTGACGCCCGCGATCGTGGCGCAAGCGCCCAGGGCAATCAGCACCGTGGCATTTTCGCGAATTTTCTCGAGCCGGGGAATATCCGACGCGCGGGTGATGCTGCCTTCGATGAAAGCGATGTCGTAGTCGTCGCTTTTTTCGCTCATCGCCTCGCGGAAGGTCACGATGTCCACATGGTCGAGGACATCGAGCAGCTCGGCCTCCAGGTTGATAACCTGGAGCTGGCAACCCTCACAACAGGCAAAGTCGAAGAATGCAATCCGGGGTTTGGCCATTTCAGATTGCCTCCGGTAGCGTCTTGAGTTGGTCGTAGGAGAAGACCGGGCCGTCCTGGCACACGGTGATCTCGTTAATCTGGCAGTGGCCGCACTTTCCCACGCCGCACTTCATCCGCCGCTCCAGAGACAGGAAGATTCGCTCCGGCGGCAGGTTGAGCTTGCGGATCTCTTGCATGACAAAGTGATACATCACCGGCGGACCGACGATCACGGCAGCAGTCTTGGCCACATCCACGGATACATACTGGAACAGGGTCGTGATCATACCCACATGGCCCATCCAGTCTTCGTCGGCAATGTTGACTGCAATGTGCAGGTTCAAGTCGCCTCGACTGCCCCACTGGAGCAGTTCGTCGCGGAACAGAAGCTCCCCGGGTTCCTTGGCGCCGTACAAAACGGTGACAGTTCCGTAGTCGGCTCGGTTTTTCACGATGTGGTTGATCAGAGCGTGCAGCGGAACCATGCCCAGCCCGCCCGCGGCGATCAGCAGGTCCTGACCCTTGAGCTGTTCCAGCGGAACACCGTTGCCCATGGGCCCGCGGATGCCGATGGTGGAACCGACTGCAAGCTGATGGAGATGGGCGGTGACCTTGCCCACCCGGCGCACGCACAACTGTAGTCGAGGGTAGGCCTCCGGTGGCGAGCAGACCGAGATGGGCGCCTCGCCGATGCCCGGCAGGGAAAGCATGAAGAATTGACCCGGACGATAGGGCTCGATGCGATCCGGGTCCAGCTCGACGGTGATCAGGCACTCCGTTTTGGTCAGCATTCTCACGGCGGTTACCGGCGTCGGGATCGGCAGGTACAGGGTTTGTTCCGGGATCGTAATGGATTCAGACACGGGCCGATCTCCTCTCCAAAAGTCTTTGATACACTTCCAGCGGATCGATATCGGCAACGCACTGTCGTACGCACCGCCCGCAGCCGACACACCCGGTCAGATCGTACCGGTCGAAGAGGTATTTCCCTTTTCGGAAGAAGCGATGGCGTTGGCGATCGGCCCGGGTTCCACGGAAATTTTCGCCACCAGCCACTTCGGCGAATTCGCGAAGTTGGCAGGAGTCCCAGGATCGGCGGCGCTCGCCGTCGACCAGGCTTAATTCCATTTTGTCGCACATGTCGAAACAATAGCATGTGGGGCAGGTGATGTTGCACGTCCCGCAGGCGAGGCATTCGCCGGCCAACTCGTCCCAGATCTCGTGGTCACGGGATGTGGTCATCGCGTCGGACAGAGCCTTCAGGTCGACCTTCTCTTGCGACCGAAACTGTTTGTCCCGTTCGTTTGCGATCCGACCGACCGCTTGGGCGTCCTCATCGCCAGAGTGTGACAGGGCGGCGCCGGCAAGGAAGGTTTCCCCCTTTTTCGAAAGTGGTTCGACAAGAAAGTGGTGGTCCAATGGGGTCAAGAAGATGTCCGCGCCGCCCTTTTGATCCAAGGTCCCCATGGCATTGCAAAAGGCATGGGTATCGCAGGGCTCCATACAGCGAACGCCGAGAATGACGGCGTTTTCCCGGCGGGTTTTGTAGTAAGGATCGCCCGGTGCGGTTGCGAAAATAGTGTCGATCAGGTCCGTGGCGATCAGATCGCAGGAGTGCAATGCGACGAGCGCCACTGGCCGATCCGTCGGGATCAACGGCAGCTGGGCGGTTCCGTCGCCTTGAAAGCGGATCAGGGGCTCGACGGTGGGCATGAATTGCTTCTTGGGAGGGAGCACCGTCGTGGTGTACTCGATCTCCAACCGATCCACATTGGAGATGACGTCGAACTTGTAGGCAAGCCGGCTTTTGACCGGGCCCACCAGGGTGTAGTCAGTCAACTTCTCCGACAGGTGGCGTTTCAGGTCGTCTTTGGAAATCTTACTGGCAGGCATCTTATTCTCCGCGCAAAGATTTCAGGATCAATTCGTCGCCTTGGACCGCTTCCACGTTCGTGCTTGCGCAACGGGGACACAGGACCAGGTCGTCCTCCACCGTAGAGTCTGCGCCGCAGACCTTACAGTGGATCACACCCGCGAGGACCGTCACGTCCACTCGAGCGCCCGCCGAGGGCGTACTCCGGAAGATTTCTTCGATGCAAAGCTGAACGGCCGTGGGGCTGATGTTCCGCAATTGCCCAACCTTGACTTGTACATCGAGAATCCGCGTCCACCGACGATCCTCCATTACCTTGTGGATCTGCTCTTCTAAGACTGTAGCGAGTCCGATATCGTGCACGCTTGCTCCTCGGATTGGCCCCTAAAAGACAGGTCACCCTTCTTCTGTATTCATGACTGGCAAATAACGTACCATCCGGACAGATTGACAACCTGGACCAAAGGCGTGGCAACTCATCCTTATTTAAAGACTTACGAAACACTGGGAGCCTCAGGAGCCGGCAGCAGGTCTTTCGCTGGGAGAATTTTCACAGCGAAGAGCAAAATATCCACCGGCCGACCGCATTCCATGAAAAACGCTTAATCGTACTGGGCTCGGATCTTTTGAATGATATCGGTCGTCCGCTCTCGCATGGGCCCCGGGCTCAGAAGTTCGGCATCGGCGCCGAATTTCAGACAAAATCGCGTAACCCATTCGGGGCTGCTGGACTTCAAACGTAGGATCACGCCGTCCGCGTCTTCTGTCAAGGAGGCTCCTTCGACCGCTTCACGGGCCCAATCCGCCGCCTCGCCGCGCAGGCGGATCTCGACGGATTGCGCCTGGTCATCCGGGAGAGAAAACCCTTCCAACCGATAGGCCTCCAGGTCCAGATCCGATGGCTGCGGGAAGACTTGTCCGGTGTCCTCCAAGACCTTGATCCGATCCAATCGGAAGGTCCGGACCGCATCGTTGTCCATACAGTAAGCCACCAGGTAAAGATCGCCCGTGTTTTCCACCAGTCCGTAGGGTCGCACACGCCGTTCGCCGGTACGGTCGCTGTTGGCCGAATAGTATTCCATCGTCAACTCGGTGCGGTCGACAATGGCCCGCTGGAGTAGCGCCACGATCTCGCCACGGACCGACGAGCCACGGGCAACGGCCATGCGGCTGGCCACGGCGTCCAAATCTTGACCTGTCTTTTGGCCGATCGCCTCCACCAGCTTTTCACGCAGGGATGCAGACGCCTGTGCCAGAGAGCCCTCCGTGGAGAGGCCCAACCCCTTGAGCAGGACCATGACGCTCAAGGCCTCCTGCAGGGTCAGCCCGATCGGCCGGGAGAAGTGGGCCGCGTAGGTCAGGTGGATGCCCTCCCGGTCGAGGACAAAGCCGATGTAATCGTCCGGCAGGTACGGGGGCGAGCCGCACATGAGCACCTTGTTGAGTAGTTCCATCAGGTCCCCCTCCGCGCAGCCCAACCGCCGGGCCAGCGCGTCCTGGGAGATGCCCGGATTATTCTCCAGGAACGGGATAAGGGCTAACAGGTGGGTCAAATCCTTTTTCTTCATCCGCCCGCGCCCTTGTATCGGGCGCCCAGTCGATCGAGTTCTTCAATCATTCGGTCCACCAGTTCCACTGGCTCTAGGATGCGCGCCCGGGACTTAAACTTGAGGACCCAGCGGATCAGGGAGACCGGGTTTCGCACCTGGGTGGTCAATACACCGCTCCCGTCGTCCGCCAGATCAAAACGATCGGAGCCGGCCGCGTTCTGGGCGATCATCCAGGCAATATGCGAATCGAATCGGATCTTTGCCTGGAGCCCTTCGCTGCCGATCTTCCAAGGGGCGATACCGACATGATTATCGATATCGAAGTCGTCGGGCACTTCATAGGCGGAGTCCTTCGCCAGCGACATGCGCCCTTGGATTCGGCTGAGCCGGAAGACGCGCGCGCCGTTTCGATCGTGACATCGCCCCACCAGGTACCAGGCCGCGGCACGGAATCCGACGCCGTAGACGTCCACGGTCCGCCGGGTCGGCTGGACCGAACCCGCCGGGAGGTAGTCGAAACAGACCGTGCGACATTCGCTAACGGCGGTAAAGGCCTGTGCCAGGTAGACCGGCGCAGCCCGGGCGCCCAGATCCTTGTGGATCAGGATTTTCTCCTCCAAGTCTGCCTCGGCAGAGCCGACCGGGCCTGTGGAGCATTGCAGCTTAAGTAGGGCAGTATGCAGATGTTCGCTCAGGGGCGAACGCGCGTCGTCGACCAGGCACCGGGAAAGGAGATTGAGCAGCACGTTCTCCCGCTCGGTGATGTGAACATTTGGCAGAAAGGTCTTCGCCCGATCGATCTCGTAGCCCTCCTGCCCGGTCCGGGAGGCCGTGACAAATCCGATCTCCACGCCCAACTGCTTGAGCTCTTCCACGTCCCGCTGTAGCCGCTTGCGCGCCGTCTCCGACTCGACAGGAGGGCCGTAGCCTTCCACCCGGAGGCGGATCTGCTCCAGAGGCATGGGCTCGGGGCACTTCAGCAGGGACGCGACCAGACCGACCAGACGCTCCCATTTGGCCTGATTGTCTGTCACGGCACCTGCTCCATCGTTGAAAAGAACCCTGAACCAGCGATCTATATACGAAATTCTTCCGGTTAGGTCGAGCCGAAATTTACTAGGCGCACGCTCGCCCAGGCGCTATCCTGACTTGAAACCAATCCTTGGTGGAGGAACGGTCATGTCGGATCGCGAGCTCAATGTGGTCACCGGCGCGTTTGGGTATACAGGCAAATATATCACGCGCCGGCTGCTGGAGATGGATAAGCGGGTGATTACGATCACCCAGCGTTCCGACCGGGACAGTCCGTTCGGTGACCAGGTAACCGCCTATCCCTTCCGGTTCAACAATCCCGATGCCTTGGGGGAGCTGTTGAGCCAGGCGACCACGGTGTACAACACCTATTGGGTCCGCTTCCCCCGCGGCGAGGTTACCTACGAAAAAGCGGTGGAAAACGCGAAAGTACTGATCACCACGGCCCGGAGAGCCGGTGTAAAGCGGTTCGTCCACATCAGCATCACCAACCCAGCGACCGACTCCCCCTTCGCCTATTTCCGTGGCAAGGCCGAAACCGAAGCCGCCTTGATGGAATCAGGCTTGTCCTACGCAATTCTCCGTCCTTCGTTGCTCTTCGGTGACGATTGTATTCTGATTAACAACATCGCGTGGCTGCTGCGACGGTTCCCGATCTTTGCCATCCCGGGCAGTGGAGACTACCGGCTGCAACCCACGTGCGTGGAGGATTTGGCGCAAATGGCCGTCGAAGCGGGGGCGGTCAACGAGAACCAAGTCTTTGACGTCGTCGGGCCGGAGGTCTTCACCTTTCAGGAACTCGTCCGTATGATCGCTGAATGCATTGGGAGTCGATCCAAACTACTGCGCCTTCCGCCAACCGTGACTCTGGGGCTGACCCGAATACTCAACTTGTTGGTGGGCGACGTGGTCCTGACGCGCGAAGAGGTCCAAGGATTGATGGCCGGCCTGCTGGTTTCCAAGAACGCCCCCACTGGAACGACACGCCTGAGCGAATGGCTCAAGCAACATTCCGATGCCATCGGCGTGCGATACGCCTCGGAACTGGAACGCCATTATCAGCCCCGCTGACGCGATCGTACGGACGTACTTTCGACTTGCAGATGGATACCCCCGTTGCTACCCTTTTGTCCTTCCGACCGCAATTGCGCTCTTAGGAGAGACTACGTCCTCATGATGACACGACGAATCCTTATCGCCGCTCTGATTCTGCTGGGCGCCTGTAGCATCAACTCGGCCCCTCCTGCGGAACCGGCCCCCCCGTTCCCCTACGAGATGGACGAGGACGGGACCATTCCTGTTTGGATGATCAACGGCCCGTACGCGCCTGAGGCACCCGCGTTGGTGCCAAACATCGCACAGCCTGAGAAACCACCTATCAGCCCAATCATGTGGAAGCCGGCGGTCGCCACCCACGATGGCAAGATCCACTTCTCTCAAGCCTACCGCGGCTCCAAGGCCGCTGCCACCGCCTACGCCTTTGCCCACGTTTATTCGCCCGTCGAGACGACCGGCTACCTCTCCTTCGGATTCAAGGACACGATCCACGCTTGGTGGAATGGCCAGCTCGTGGCGGAGGAAAAATTCGCCTACATGATTTGGAAAGATTGGCGTCGAGCCAAGATCCGGATTAAGAAAGGCCTCAACACCTGCCTCGTCCGGCTCGATCGCACTGCGGGTGGATACTGGGGCTTCACCGCGCGGGTTACTGACGCGACCGACCATATGCCCAAACAATTATTCGCAGCCCTGCCGATCCCGGCCGAAAAGGAGCCGTTCGGCGTCAACGCGGGGGAGCGGCCGAGTCCTCTGACGCACAACTTTGTCTACCCGGTCCAGACCGGCAGCTCAACCCCGGCGGAGCGCGGCATCTACTTTATCGGCAACCAACTGTCCCGTTCCATGATCGTGCTCGACGACGAGACGGAAAATGGGCTCGAGTTCGACTTCCACGATGGTATTCTCCAAAACCAATATGAAACGTTTATTCCTGAGTTTTCCCGCCTGTCCGTGGAAACCAGCCGCGGCATCTTCTTGTGCACCAACGGAACGGTGACCAACGGTACCGAGCCCCGGACACGGGTGTTGGGCGAAATCCCAGGGAGCATCTTGAAAGTTGGTTTTACGCCGACTGACAGGACCGGGCAGAAAACCTGCCGCCTGTCCGCCACAGCCACCTACTTCATGCCGCCGGATCTCAACGCGACCGGGATCCGCGTCGAGGTCACCAATACCCAGAAACTCCCCGTGGCCGGGATCATGCTGCAATACTCGTTCATAACCCGAGACAACCGGTTCGAAAAAGTCGAAGAAGACGACGAATTCATTGTGCTCCGAGGCACCGGGGGCAAACGCTGGATCGCCTTGGCCGCACGACCCCATCATCCCCTGACTATTAGCGCCGCGTTTCCATACAGAAATGGGACGCTCAACAGCGTCGAGAGACGACAGGCCCTCGCCCGAAGGGACGTCTTCTACTCCGGGAAACCGGCCCTCAACGCCTACGTCCGCCTCAGTAGCAACGTGGACAATCTTGCACCAGGGCGCAAAGCGGTCAGCTACTTTCTGATCGCCGCCGGGCGCACGAAGCGAGAGGCGGTCCAAACTCTCAAGCGGTGTATGCATATTGGAGAGAAAATACTCCTGGCCGAAACGCGCAAACATTGGAGCAACCGATCCAAGAATTGGGTAAAGCTCGAAACGCAAGACGAACGATTCAACGACGTCTACACCTACAGCCGCAACTACTTGGGCGCGCTAATCGACAAGAGCGGATTTCTTTCCGCAGGCTTCTATCAGTCCTACAGCGGCGCCTGGATCCGCGACACAGTCATGTGCACTACCGGCATGACCCTGGCGGGCCAACAGGCGGAATCCCTGGCCGCGCTGGAACATCTGCTGCTCCATATCCCCCCCAAGAGCGGCCAGTGGGAAGAAATCGGCATGCTCCTGTACGGGCTGTGGCACTACCGATCGTTTACCGGAGATGATTCCCTGGCGCAAGCCTATACCGCAAAGATCGCCGGCTGGGCCGACAAATTAGTCAACCGGATCGGCGACGGGCAGGGACGGCCGCCCTTGATCCAGTCCAAGACCGAAGGATACTGGGAGCGCCCATGGCTGGGCGAAGGGCTCTCCTTCGCGCAAAATGCCTGGGCCGTCATCGGGTTGGAGCGGATGGCGGAACTGTTAGAAGGAACCAACGACGTCCGCAACAGCGAATTCACTCGATGGGCGGCAGCGGCGAAACGATGCCGTGGGGCGATGTTGACACCGGGCCCTTACACATTTATTCGCGAAGGGCGACTGGTTAAGCGACTGAAACTAGACGGCACCGTGCAACAATTTGGTCTGGCGGAACCGGGCGGCGCCCAAAAGGCGCTTGAACCAGACATGGCGGTGGTCGACGCGTATCTGTGGGGCCTTGTGGATCCGCATTCGGAGGTGGCCATCAAAACCACCGCGTTCCTGAGCCGCCTGTGGAACGGGGGATGGACCTTTGGCGGTGCTGCCCGCTACAATGTTGCCTCCGACCCGGACGGTCCGACGGCCGGTCCCTGGCCTTTTGCCACACTGATGTTCGCCCAGGGCATGTTGCTCCAGGACCAATACGCCGGTGCAATGCAGTTGACGAACTGGACGGCGCACGAAGGGGCCCGGGGCTTTACCTGGCCGGAGCGGATCTCCATGTCCGCCGCACGAGACCGAGATGCCCGGTACCGAAACACCGTGCTGACCTGGCCCTGGGGTGAATGGCTCCAAACGCTGCTGCGCACCGCTGCGGGTCTGCGACCGACGAAGGACGGGCTGAAGCTGGAGCCTCATCTGCCCGAGGCCTGGGCCAACCTGAAACTGACCCGCGTGACGTTCCGTGGCTTTCACTACAACATCACCTACAAAGGCTGGGGCAACCGCATTCAATCCGTAACCTTCAACGGCAAAAAATGGGACGAAAAGACGCTCCCGCTGGAGAACGGTACCGTGGAAGTGGAACTCGCCCGGGTAGGGAAGCCTTCTACAGACCCCTGATCGCCGAAGGAATCCCTTCAGATTTGTCACGTAGAAGCCGATTTTTAGTGCATTGGATTGTCGGAACGCAACCCACGGCATGGAGGAGAGAATGATCGCGCATCTGGTTTTGCTGCGTCACGGCCAAAGTGTCTGGAACCAGGAAAACAAGTTCACCGGCTGGACCGACGTGGACCTTTCCGATCAGGGTCGCGCGGAGGCCCGCCAAGCCGGCGAAAAGCTCTTGCCCGTCCGCATTGACAAGGCTTACTGTTCAGCCCTGAAGCGTGCCAAAGAGACGCTCCGCATTGTCCTGGAAACCACCGGACAGACCGGCCTTCCGATCGATTACCACGAAGCCCTCAACGAGCGCCATTACGGAGAGCTTCAAGGCCGAAACAAGGCGGAGACCGCGAAGAAATTCGGCGACAAACAGGTCCATATCTGGCGCCGCAGTTACGACGTGGCACCGCCCGGTGGCGAGAGCCTCAAGGATACCGCCGAGCGGGTGATCCCTTATTTCCAGGAGCAAATCTTCCCCGAGATTCTTGAGGGAAAGAGCATCTTAATCTCCGCCCACGGCAACAGTCTGCGCGCCCTGGTCATGATGCTCGAGGGCCTGACCAAAAAGGAAGTCCTCGAACTCAACATCCCCACCGGCGCGCCTTATCTATACGACTTCGATCCCACAGGAAAAATGCTCAAATCTACATTTCTCTGATCCTTCCCTTGAGTCTATTTATTGCCAAAGAAACTCGAGCAACGCAAGCGTGCTCGGGAAAGCGCCAAAAGCGTCTTGTTCGCCAAACGAGGTTCTGTTATAGATATGGAACGCGAATGTGTACACGAACGACACCCTGGAGAAAGGAAACGGCCGTGGGAAAAAAGAAGCCCTTGATGATCATTGCCATGGGCGGCAACGCGCTCATCGGAGAAAACGAAAAAGGCACCATCGGTGAACAGGAGCGCCATGCCGCCATCATGTGCAAGCACGTAGTTCCAATTCTCCAGCAGGGCCACAACCTGGTCATCACCCACGGCAACGGTCCGCAAGTCGGCATGAGCCTGATCCGCAATGAACGTACCGCAGATCTGTTTCCGGCGATGCCCCTGGACGTGTGCGTGGCCGATACCCAAGGCACCATGGGCTACATTCTTCAACAGGCCTTACTCAACGCGCTGCGCCGAAAGCGCATCGATCGTTCTGTGGTAACCATGATCACCCAGGTCCTCGTGCGACGCTCGGACCCGGCTTTTCAGAAGCCGAGCAAACCGATCGGACCCTTTTACGACGGTGCCGAAGCAGCCCGCGCCACAAAGAAAGGCTGGCACATAGTCGAAGACGCCGGCCGCGGCTGGCGACGAGTCGTGCCGTCGCCCAAGCCGATGAAGATCCTGCAAAAGGACATGATCGGCGAGCGCGCCCGACGCGGCGACATCGTCATCGCCGTGGGCGGCGGCGGCATTCCGGTCTGGCGCAAAAGCAACGGCGACTACGAAGGTATCGAGGCGGTGATCGAAAAGGATCTGGCGACCCTCAAGTTGGCAACGGAGCTGAGAGCCGATCTGCTGGTAATGCTCACCTACGTGGAGCGGGTGTGCCTAAATTTTGGCACCGCCGAAGAGCAACCACTGGATCGCGTCTCCGCCCGTCAGGCCCGGAAACTGATGAAGCAAGGCCACTTTCCGCCGGGCAGTATGGGGCCGAAGGTCGCCGCTGCGGCGCAGTTCGTAGCCAACGGGGGCAAGCGCGCCATCATCACCAGCCCCAAAAAGTTGGTCGCAGCCCTCGATGGAAAGACGGGAACCACCTTCGTGCCGTAAAGCGGAAAGGCAATTCCCTTGACGAACGCGTACTAGCACGGCACCCTGTAAACTTCTCGCCGCATCGAACAATCTTCTGGAAGGGATACCATGCGACGGTTTGCAAGCCTTAGCCTCCTCTGTTCGCTCGCCTTGTTCCTCGGAGCCCCGATCCTGTCGGCGGCACCCAAGGAAGAATCGCCGCCCAAACCAGCCAATTTCAAAACTGAGGTCCGGAAGGACGTCACCGCGATTCTCGACAAGTTGGAACAAGACTCCGATTTCTTCGGCGCCCGGTATGCCTTGGAGCGCCGGTTCGATCAGGTCATCCAATATGGACAGTCCAGTGATGCACCGCTCTTTCTTGAGGTGAATTCCGCCTTACGAATGGTGCGAAGTTTGGAAGCCCTGAAAAAGAAAGACCGAATCGATACACTCAAGTACCTTCGGAAGAATAAAGAACTTGCCGCCACCTTGGCCTACCTGATCGACCCACAGTACGACAAGATCCAGCATGTCTTTGATCTACTCAAAGAGCTTCGAGCCAAGCGGGGCAAACTGGTGGCCCAACACCCCACCGTGGCCGCGGCGATCTGTGTCGTGCATGACGAACCGATGGTTCGGGATATCAACGAAAACCGAGTCTCGACCGACGACCCGTTGAAAATCTTTGATTTCTACGTAAGCAACCAGAAAAAACTCGTCTACGACATCAAGACCGTTCCGGCAAACCTGATGGTGTACATGGTCGACGCGACCGTCCCCAAAAAAGATCAGCAATGGGCCCTGTCCCGTTATGCGAAGAAACCAAAAATCGGCCGCCGCTTCTTCGAAATTACCTGGATCGGTGAGCGATACGAAAAAGGTGGGGAAGACAATTTCAAAAAACACGGCTACTCGCTTCAAAACATCAAGAAATATGGCGGGGTCTGTGCCGACCAAGCCTACTTCGCTATGGAGGTCGGCAAAGCAGTGGGTGTTCCTACCACGTACGTGACGGGGAAAAGCGCCACCGTCGGGCACGCCTGGGTCGGGTACTTGGAGTCCACCGGTGGCGGGCGGGCGAAATGGAACTTCAACGCAGGGCGCTATGCCGCTTATCAAGGCGTTAAAGGCTCTTTACTCCACCCTCAGACCCGCCAGTATGTGCCGGACAGCATCCTGGCGCTGGAGGCGGCAACGATCAGTATTCGACGCACAGACCAACGGATTGCGGCCGCCTTGACCGACGCGGCGATCCGTTTGATGGAACTGGAAGGCCAAAATAGGAAACTCCAAGCCCCGGTACCGAACAACAAGCGGACGGAAAACAGGCTGCCGAAACCCATACGCGGCGCGAATATTGAGGCTCAGCTTGCTTTGCTCCAACAGGCCTTGCGCAAGAACGCAGGTCATCAAAAGGCATGGCTCACCGTGCGAAACCTCGCCGTTCGCGGCAAGATGGACATGAAGCAAAAGCATCGATGGGTCAAGATGCTGATGGAGACCTGCGGCAGTCGATACCCGGACTTCTCTTTGACGGTACTCATCGGATTCGTAAATAGCCTTGAAACGGTCGAACAGAAGAACAAAGTTCTCGAAGGCGCCTTTTCAAAATTCAAAAAGCGAAAAGACCTGGCCGCAGAGATTAGGATGATGCAGGCGGATTTATGGTCGAAAGCAGACAACCTGGGAAAGGCGTTCAAGTATTCCTACGACGTGGTCCAGCGCTTTGCAAACGCGGGCCCCTTCGTGATCAAAGCGCTGAACCGTTGCGAGGCCTTTTTGGTCATGACCGGCGCAAAGCGCAAAATTCTTCCACTCTACGAGGAAACCTGGAGCCGGATCCGCCGCCCGCCCGACCAGGGGGCCGCCGTTTTCAACAAACAGAGCAATTGGTACCAGGTCGGTGTCATGCTTGCCTCAAGGCTGCATGCCGCTGGCAATAAAGCCAAGGCTGAAAAAATCCTAAAAGCGATTAGTTACGCGAAAGAATAACCGACCCGTCCACCGCTTGCGGAATTCCTCGCTTTCCTGCTATAATCCGGCCATGAAGAAAAGAAACCCCACCCGCGAGGTGCGCATCGGCACCATGGTCATTGGACACGACCGGCCGCTGGCGGTCCAAAGCATGACCGCGACCCAAACCCAGAACGTGGATGCGACGGTCGCCCAAATCAAGAGCCTGGAGGCGGCCGGGGCCGACGTGGTCCGCATGGCCGTGGACGGACCCAAGGATGCCGAAGCCCTTCAATCGATCCGCGAGCAGACCGCCGCCAACCTCTGCGCCGATCTACAGGAGAACTGGCGACTGGCCGAACGGGTGGCGCCCTTCGTCGACAAGTTGCGCTACAACCCGGGACACCTGTATCATCTGGAAAAAGACAAAACGATCGGCGAGAAGGTGGCCTTCATCGCCGCGGCCGCTCGGAAAAGCGACTGCGCGATCCGTGTGGGCGTTAACTGCGGTTCCGTAGATCCCGATCTGATCGACCGGTACGGCGAGGACAGCATCGCTCCGATGGTGGAATCGGCCCTACAGCACTGTGCCATCCTGGACGAGTTGCAGTTTGAGCGCTATTGCGTCTCACTGAAAGACTCCGATCCCTTAAAGGTGATCGAGGCGAACAAGCGATTTGCCGGACGACGCCCGGAGATCCCTCTGCACCTGGGCGTCACCGAGGCAGGACTCCCGCCGGAGGGGGTGATCAAAACGCGGGTGGCCTTCGAGCAACTGATCGCCCAAGGCATCGGCGATACGATCCGCGTCTCCTTGACGGTCCCGAACGACCGGAAGGGCGAAGAGATCGTGGAAGGCCGGAAGATCCTGGATGACATCGAGCACGGCCGGTTTCGTTCCGTACCGGGAGACCTGGGCTCCGGGTTGAACATCATCTCGTGTCCTTCCTGCTCGCGGGTGGAAAATGAGGCCTTTGTCGAGTTGGCCCAAAAGGTCAAAGAAGTCACGCGCTTTGCGTCCAAATACAACCTGACGATCGCGGTGATGGGATGCCGGGTCAACGGACCCGGGGAGACGGACGACGCGGACCTGGGACTGTGGTGTGCGCCAGGATTTGTCAACCTCAAGCGCGGAGGAGCGTCCCTGGGAAGCTATGGCTATGACGAAATCATCGATCAGCTTCTGACGGAGCTGAACATCCTAATCGAATCGGGCGCGCCGCAACGGGGCTAGGTCGCGGACTTTTCCCAATCGTAAATCAGACGGTTCACCGGCTGCCCATTGCCAATGTGCGAACGGACGATCTCCTCCACGTCTCTGGGTCGGATCTTGGTGTACCAGACACCATCGGGATAGACCACCATGGTCGGTCCCCAGGAGCACAGGTCCAAACAAACCACTTTGCTCTCTTTGACGGTACCTGTAAGGCCCTGTCTTTCGAGTTCTTTGCGGAAAGTATTGCGGACGTTATTAGCGTCTCGTTCGCTACAGGAAGGGCCTGCGCAGATCAGGACATGGTATTTGAAAGGCGGCATGCGATGCTCCGGATTCGGAATAACGTTCTATCATACTCGATTTTCTCTTCTCTTTCAAGTGTCTGGACGGTTTCTTTCGAACCGCGATCGGTTGGGGGTTCCATTCCGTTAAATCCGTGCTATAATATAAGTTGTACGGAACCCAAAGGGGAATCGGCCGCCAATAAGATGAGGAAACCATGGCGAAGAAGTCTTTTACAATAGAGCAAGCCAACAAAACTATTCCCTTCGTTAAGCTCGTGGTCAAGGACATCATGGACAAATACGAGCGGCTGGAAGGAAAGCGACGCGACTACGAGCGCGCCAAACGGCGCGAAGAATCGACCGGCACCGATGCAGATCACGACCACGTGGAACAGCTCGAAGAAGAGACCCGAGTCCTTGCCGAAGAAATTACCACCCATATCCAGGAATTAGAACAGGTCGGCTGCCAACTCAAAGACTTTCGGACCGGCCTGCTCGACTATCCGGCCGAGTTGGAGGGCCGAACCATCCTGCTTTGTTGGTTGTACGGCGAAGACGACATTCTATTCTGGCACGAGGTCGACGCCGGCTTCTCAGGCCGCCAACCGATCGAGACGCTCTACACCGGAGCCCGCGACGACGAAAGCTAATTCGCTTCCTACCGTCGCACGTCGACTCTCGCGAACCTTACGCCTCCACCCCACCTGATTCTTACTCACGCATCGTCGAAACGGTGGGCTGCTCGATCGCCTTTTCGAACCGTTTTTTGTATTCCGCAGCGATGTAGGCGCGGCCCTCCTCGCGCTGCTGAATCCCGGATACCAGGTCCTGGATCAGGGCCTCGATTTCTTTCCGTTCGCGCTGTAGTTCTTTCAAATGCTGCTCGGCATTTCGAACTTTCAGTGGCAGGCTCGGGTTGTCGGGATCTGCCGCAAGAGCGAAACGAAGACCTTCAATATCTTTCTCGGCGGAGGGAATGGTATCTCCGACCAGGTCCAATTGACGCATCTGCTGGTTTCTCAGGCGTCGGCGCCATTCCTTCGTCTCCTCAGCATTTTCCCGGTACCGCTGCTTGAGTTCGTCCTGGTCGCTCTGGATCCAACCAGCCAGCTTTCCGGCGTTCATGGTCACCGCCTGGAGAAAATGCTGCCCGCGGGGTCGGAACGCCGCCCACTCGAGCGTCTCCCGACAAAGATACGGGCGCAACTGCCAGGTCAGCATTACGGTCACGGTAACGTAGACTACCATCCATACGCGCAGGACGACCTTCGCGCGAATTTCCCGGCCCAGCTCGGCCGCCTTGCGACGCACGAGGAACCCGATCCCCTGGCTGAGAAAGACCAGGCCGGTCAGACCTGAGATTGCCAGAAGCATCACATTGATCAACAACAACCAGTGATAGCGCCCGGTACCGCCGATGATGATTTGAAAGAACAGGCACATGGGGGCCAAGCACGCCGCGGTAATCGCAGTGACGCTGATGGCGACCATGAACAGGGCCAGGATCTGCCGAAAGAAAACGTTCATGCCCAGGTAGACGCTGGTAATGAAAAGGGCGGGCAGGCAGACGGCCAGGGAAATCATAAAGATCATCGGTAGCTTGACCGCGGCTACAAACGGTTGCCACAGGAGGAAATCCGGATTGTACGTGCCCATGAATAGGCCGTACAAGGCGAGCGATAACACGGAGACGAAGACCATTCGAAAAATGTCTCGGTACGGAATCTTGTTGTCGGCGATATCGTCGAACAGGGAGTACCGCCCACGCAGCATCTGAGGAATGATACGGTAGCGCCCGGTAAAGGTCTGCTGACGCTCGCGTTGAACGACCTCATCGTCGGTCAATGGAGCCCGTGGATTGGATTTGGACAGGCTCGATCTGTCAGGGGGAGACCCTTGGTCCATTGGCTCACCTTTTGGCCAAACCGTTTCCGATGGCGGCTTTGGTGGAATCGCCTCCGGTTTCTTTTTTTCGGGGCCGAAGTCCTGTTCTTTTTTTTCGTCCATTTGGACACCTCCGTAAAATCCTACTGCTTGTTTTTCGAACCTGTTCTTAGCGCCGGCGCGTCTTGCGTACCGTAGCCACGGCGACGTAGCCCAACCCAAGAGCCATCAACGCAAGTGTGGATGGCTCCGGGATTCCGGCGAAATTTCCCGCTGGTGGAACGTCCAAACCGAATGCTTTGTATTGCTCCTCGCTTTCCAATACTACGGCCGAGGAGTGATCGGTCACGATCCGAGCCTTCTTTGCCAGTGTCCCACCGGCCTCGACCTCGTCGTTGCGGAACAGTTCGTCCGTTCGGGCCTTGGCCCACAACGCGCTCAGATGCTGCGGCGCCGCGCTCGCGGCGATTCCCGCCGATGGCGGGCCCTGTGTGTAGTAGACGCCCACATCGCCGCCAGTCCAACGAATCGAGGCGGCTTCATCGCTTTCGGTTGCCGAACGGAGCGGAGCATAACGAAGAGACTCCAGTGCCGCACGGAAGTCCGACGTTCGCTTGCCCAGACGGGGGGCAATCCAACCGTGCCCGTCCGTAGCGATTTTTTCCAGGATCCGATTGGGGCCGGGGACCATCGCAAAGGCGATGAGCTTGGCCCATCCGGTAAATCGGCTCCACCGATAGTACAGGCCTTCGGTACCGGACAGACGTGCCGGTACCGTGCCATGGATCCAAACCACCAGCCCACCGTTGTCCCGCGGGACGAGGTCCAAAGCTTGTTCCAGCGCCGGAACCGGATCCCGTCCGCCCACGTGTCGGCGCGCTGCAAGCCAGGACGCGAGATCATGCCTTGTTTTGGTGGTCATAGACACCAGGCCCGCTCGTCCTTCTTTCCAGCGAACCGGAAGGTCACCGACGAAAACAGCTCCTACCGGTGTCCCGTCTGGAATCGCCTCGAGCATTTTGATCCATTCGTCCGCGTCCTGAGTCGGACAGTTTACTGACCCATCGACGACCAGCACGACCGGTCCGCCGGTGGCCCAGACAGCTCCGGGCCCGCTCTGGAGCGGCACGCGGTATTGGCTGATCGCGGGCGACTTCAACGTCGACCCAATCCCGTTGATGCCCACGGGACTGGCCATGGACACCGTGGTGTCTCTGTAAGACAAGAGCTGTTCATCGGTAAAATCGGCGCGGAATGCGAATAGCCCTTTCGCTTTTTTCGTCACGCTCCAAGGCGGATCCATCCGCGTCGGCCCCTCGGGTGCGGTCCAATTGAGCCAGACCTCGTGCTTGAATGTCTCGGGGACGCCGAAGTTTCGCTCGATGATGCGGGGCAATATCAGATGTTGGCGGCCGCCTCGCTCCAACAGGGGAACAACCAGGCCGATGCGAACTCTCATTTCGCCGTTGCTGGGAACGGGGAAGATTCGGAGCATGAGCCGGTCAGTCCCTTTGCTCGCGAGCAGAGCCGGATCGCGTTGACGCTTGACGACGGCTTCATAGGCCTCGAGCGTCTTGGACGGTGTATCGAACACGGCGTGTTTTTCTTCACCGTCGATAAACAGAGACAATTGTGTCGCCACGGCATTGTGTGGGATCAGGATCTGCATTCGCGCCTCGGCGGTACGAAGCCCCTTGTTGCCGACGATCATCGTCCAGCGCATGTACCCGATCGCCGATTGTGTGTCGATACTGCCGTCGATCACGGAGTCTTTGAGACTCAGCGTTCGAACCCTGCTGCCTACCTGCTCACCGCCCTGTTCGCTGGTGGCGATCCAATCGGCTTCCCATTCGTTCTCCCAATCAACGGAGGATCGAACGCCGGTATGGAAGGCTTCGATCGGCAACGCATTAAACGGGCGCCCATAGAGTCGATAATAGAGATCGCGGTAACTGTAGAGGGTAATCTCCGATGCAAACGGTCCGTGCAAGAGATAGCCCAACAGCGTGGATCGGTTGCGCTTGGAGACATGATAGCAGCGGCGGCGTAGGTCTTCCTCGTCCGCGTGTCCGCGTAGATATTCCAGCGCATCGGCGCGTTCAACCTCGTCCGCACCCGCCGCGGTCTCTACGGCGACCAGCGCTTGCATACGATGCAGTTCAAACCCCACAAGATAGAAAAGTGGGATCAGAACACCTATGCCCAGCCAGAGGACAAACGCTCGGCGAGAGATACCCCCGTGGTCACAACAGCGAGAACCCAACGTCACCGCATGTTTAGCCCCTGCCACAAAGCACCAGAGCGGCGCGAAAGCGATCAGGCAGAAAACGACAACAAGCGGATCCAGCATATGCGGCGCCAAAGCCAGGATATAGAACGCGCCGACGCCAATGGCAAAACCGCTTCCGGAGATTCCCAAGAGGACTGCGTCGCGGGACCTTCTATTGATGCCCCGCAGACCGAGCGCAACACCTACCACCGTCAGCAGACACAACAGCGCATGAAGGTCTGTGGGAAATACGTCGACCAAGACCTCTTCCATCAGTGGAGTGGCCACCAGGGCAATGCCGATGGCCAGGAGTGGGAAGAAGATCGCGAAGATGTAAACGAAAAGTCGCCAGGTCAATGGAATCGCATTGCGCATCGGATCTGACTCGGATCCAGGCGCTTGAGCTTCGAAGGCGGATTCCGCGCGCCGGTCCGCGGCCACCAGGTCCGGCGATCCCAGCCGACCGAGGATGGCTTCCATATCGTCCGCGGTTATCAAGGCGCGGTTGAGACGGCTAGCTTCTTCTTCCACGTGGCTTTCCATGTCTCGGACGACCTCGGCCGCTTCTGGATCGTCACCCAGTGCGTCCCGTAACCGGTTCAGGTATCCGTTGAGGACGTCTTGTGCGCCTTGGGTCCATTCAGGCATCCCTGGCTCCTTTCTCGATCGTTTCCGTCACGCCCTTTGCGAGGTCTTCCCACGCCTTGATCATCAAGCCAAGGGTCTTGGCGCCCAAGGGCGTCAGCTTATAATACTTGCGCACCGGGCCTTCGTTGGACTCCTCCAATCGGGCGTCCAACCAGCCTTGTTTTCGAAGGCGGGACAATAGCGGGTAGATCGTACCCTCGCTGACCACCAAGCCGGGCACTTGTGCCAACCGCTTGACCAGGTCATAGGCATATTTCTCGCGATCCTGCAATGCGCGCAGGATGCACAGCTCCAGCACGCCTTTGCGCAACTGGGCGGTCCAATTATCAATCTCCAGGCTTTTCGCCACCGTTTTCAACTCCGGTTCGCTTGCGTAGTAACTCTATGACCGCGTTATATCTATCGTCCACTGTTTTTCGATGGGACCTATTACCGTAATCATCACCCTGTCCACCGTCGATTGCCTCTTGATAGGGCGTTTTACCAGCGTCGTTTACAATATCGACTTTGGCTCCGTGGGCCAGAAGCAGCTTCACCATCTCAAAACATACCGTTCGTGCCGCGGAATGCAGCAGCGTCCATCCACTACCGACGCTTGCATTGGGACTGGCCCCTGCGAATAGAAGCGTCTGGACCGTTTCAATATGCTTTGGACTTCCAGACATTCTCTTTCCGGGACCGCGTACGGCCGAGTGCAGCGGCGTCGATCCGCCCCTCCCCGCTTTGCCGTGAATGTCGGCGCCGCTTGCGAGTAGCTGCTCCACAACCTCTCTGTGGCCAAAGAGGGCCGCGGAATGCAGTGCCGTACGACCGTCCTCGTCTTGCGCATTAACATCTGTGCCGCTGTCCAAGAGAGCCTTCGCTGGCCCAACCTTCCCGTACCGGGCGGCGCTAAAAAGAGGTGTACGGCCGTCGTCGTCCAGGGCGTTCGCATCTGCTCCCGCCTCAAGAAGATACCGTACAACGCCTGGGTGATTGTTCGTGGCAGCCTCATGCAACGGCGTGCGTTCGCTCACGTCTCTCAAATCTACCGGAAGCCCCTTAGCCACCAGGAGCTTGACAAAATCCAAGTGTCCATGTTCTGCCGCTTCGTGCAATGGCGTCTGTTTGAGCCGCGTGATTAAATCGATGTCGGCCCCACGCTCAATCAAAAGGGCTGCGATCTGGGTGTTTCCGATACGGGCGATTTTGTAGAGCGCATTTTCCGCATCATCATCGTAGGCATTGGGATCCGCGCCGTTTGCCAGGAGGAGCTGGACAACCTGGGTATGCCCCCCTGCAGCGGCTCTATGGAGCGGCGGCTGATTGTCGTCGTCATAATCTCGGGCTGTTGGATCGGCTCCTCGCTCTAAAAGGAACTCCACGACATCCATGTGGCCTTTCGCTGCCGCTGCATGAAGTGGCATGGTGAGATTGAAATTGGCGTCCGCGCTCCGGGTCCAGAGGTGTTTTACCATTTCCATGTTTCCGGCAGCCGCCGCGTGGTATAGCGGGGTTCGCTCCTGATGGTCCCGCACGGTGGCCAAGCCGGGGTCTGTTTCCAACAAGTGGGTGGCAATCTCCCACTCTTTCTTTTGGATTGCCGAAAGCATGGCTGTCATCTGCTCGGCGTTGTCCGGCAGTTTGCCGCTGTGAACCTGGAGCTGCTCCACCGCCTCCTTGCTCTTGCTGATTTGGGCCATGAATAAGGGCGTGTACCCGTTTTGATCCAACGCGTTCACGGACGCCCCGTGCTCCAAGAAAGCCTGGAGGATGCTTTGCAGGGCCTTTTTGTTCTTACACCGCCCGAGGTAGTGCAGAGGCGTGCGCCCTTCGTCATCAACGGCACCTGGTGTCGCACCCAGTGCCAAAAGATTTTCTACGCTCCCACCGCTGTAGTACCAGTGATCCAGTACGTTGTGCAAGGCCGTCTTGCCAAATTGATCTCGGATATTAATGTCACCGCCGTATTCCAAGAAAAGCTTCAAGATCTCGGGACTCCCCGCTCTCGCGGCGATGTGCAGTTGCCGGCCCATTCCCACATTGGGATCAGCCCCCTTGGCTAGAAGAAATCTAACAGCAGCGATCTCTTTTTCGTCAGGCCCCCAAGTCAGAGCCGTTTCCAGTGCCGTCCCGTCCCGAATATCAACATCTGCCCCATGCTCCTCGAGTATGTTAAAAGCTTCCTCATGGCCTCCAACAGCGGCCAGCGCGAGTGGGGTTGCGTAGACGCCCTCGTCAACATCGAACGCGGCGTTAGGATCGGCTCCGTTTTCCAGCAGCAAACGAACCAGTTCAACTTGTCCTCTGAACGAAGCCAAGTGTAAAGGCTCGAAGCCTGACAAATGCGTTGCCTGGCTCAATGCTGGGTTCTTGTGAATCAATTGCTTCGCTTTTTCCCACTCGCCATTCCCGAGGGCCTCAAACAGAACCGCCACTTCCTGCCGCGTAGGCTCTTTAGCGAGCGTTGCTGATGTATTGGCTACAGGCTGGGACTCTTTGAGGATGCGAAGACGTTCAAGCCTTTGAGCG
>JAJDCN010000096.1 GCA_029260815.1 Planctomycetota bacterium | reverse complement strand
GCAGCCTCACGCAAAGAGCTTCAGCAATACCTCGAAATCATGTTCACCGCAGAAGTGCTCCGGCTTGGGCCCGACAAGGCCCATGCAGACCGACGCGTCGTCAGCGACGTGTTCAAACGCGACGAAATCTATAAAGGACAGAAGCATGAACAGGAAGCACCGGACCTATTCATCGCGTTCAATCGCGGCTGGCGAGTGTCCTGGAAAACCGCATTGGGCGGAGCCCCTAAGTCAATCCTTAGCGACAATACTCAAAAATGGAGCGGCGACCACTGCTCCACCGATCCGGCGCAGGTGCCGGGCATCCTGCTTTGCAATCGCTCCCTGGTGGGTCAACGCCCGGAGGGGCGGATTTCCATTCAGGATATCGCCCCGGCTGTGCTAAAATATTATGGGATTACGCCTCCCGTCCCCATGGACGGCGTGGCCTTCGAGATTCAATAAATCGGGACCGGAGCCATGGCTATCCTGCAAAAAATCGCAACCGTCTTTGTGCCAATGCGCACCAAGCGCGAGAAGGTGATGGCCCTCCACCTGAAGACGGCCATCACGATGCTGCGGAGGATGGACGAGAAGGATCCGCAGCTCGCCGAAGAAGTTTTCGTCGCCGGAATGGAAGAGGTTGGCCGCGATCTGGCGCGGGAAATGAAGGCCGAGTTGAAACTAGGCAGCCGCTTCGCCGACGTAGTGGACGCCTGGAAGATCGCCTGCCGTATCTCCGAGATGAAGGTGGCCATCACGTCGGGCACCGACGGCGTGGCCTTCGAACACATCGGCTGCCCTTTGTGGGAAGCCGCCGGAAGGACCGACCGGCTGTGCAACACGCTGTGCGTGCCCATGGTCCAGGCCATGACCAACACGGTGATGCCCGGGGCTCGCACCGAACTCACCCGGCCGGTAACCAAGGAAAGGGCATGCATCAAAACGGTCCGGCCCCCGGCGGAACCGTCCTGACACCATGGAACTGATCCCCTACCTCCAATCCATGCGAGAAACAGTTAACGAGGCGCTCGACGCGATCCTCCCACCCGCGACCGAGCCACCTGAAGAGTTGCACAAGGCGATGCGCTACGCCGTGACCAATGGCGGCAAGCGACTCCGACCGATCCTCGTACTCACCGCCGCCCAGATGCTGGACGCCAAGCGCGATGACCTGATGCCCCTGGCCTGCTCCACGGAGCTGATCCATACCGCATCGCTGGTCCTCGACGACCTGCCGTCCATGGACAACGCAACCCTGCGGCGCGCCAAGCCCTCTACCCACCGGGCCTTCGGCGAGGACGGGGCGATCCTGGCGGCGATCTCTCTTTTGATGCTCAGCTACGAACAGATCCTGCACACCGGCGCACACACCAAGGCTAACTCCGCCCGGCTCGCCACAGCGATACGCCTGGCCGCCGCCGCGGTCGGCTCCCACGGAATGGCCGCCGGGCAATACGCCGACCTGCATACGTTAACGCACGAATCAGGACTCAGCGAAGTAGAGTTCGTTCACAGCCGAAAGACCGGAGCCCTGTTCTGCATGTGCATGGAGGCCACCGCGACGCTGGCGGGCGCCAATAACGCCGAGGTGGAAGCGCTTACCTGCTACGCAAAAAATCTTGGGCTGGCGTTTCAAATCGTCGATGATTTGCTCGACGTTATCGGCAAACCGGAACAAACCGGAAAGGATACGGGCCTGGATCGGGACAAAACCACGTTTGTGGATCTATGCGGCGTGGACAAGGCCACACTGATTGCGCACGACTTGGTCGCCACGGCCAAGGCTGCATTGGAGATCTACAAGGAACGTGCGGATACCCTGCTGGCTCTGGCGGACTACGTGGTGGACAGAAAGAATTAACACATGCCGGTACCGAACGGGGACAACGAAAAAGACATCGTAGAACAATTGCGGGCGCTGGGCTATCTGCGCAATCCACTGGAGACCTTTTTTGTGGGCAACATCAGTCGAAAGACGTCGATCTTCAAGACCAACATATTCGTCGGACTCAAAGTCGGACTTGTCGGCGGTTTGGTCCTGGGGCTCTTAATTGGCTCCGGGGCCGCCATCCTCGACCGTTCTTTGCTCCATCCCTTCTCCCAGTACCTGACCCTGGTCGGCATGCTCTCAATCGCTTACGCCATCATCGCGTGCACGCTCGGTCTTGTCGGTGCGGTCATCTTGACCATCGTCGCCTCGATCCGAAAAAAGGTCATCCCGCGAGTCCGGCTCGCGTCCATCCGCGCCGGCATGCTCGGCTCGGTCGTCACGTTCATTTACCTCACACTGCAATGGCAGAGACTCAAGGTTCTCGCGGGCATCGAAGAGTTTTTTTCTCCCGCGAACCTGGTCGCACTGGTCGTGACCTTGGGCATCGCGCTCGTGATCGGCAAGATGGTCTCGCTGGCGGTCCTGGCCATCCTGTGCCGGCTGCAAGGTATTTCTTTGGAAGAACACGCCCATCCGGCGCGCACCTATACCATCGCCAGCGTGTTGGGGGCCGCGGTGCTAGGCTTTTTCGTCATTCTGGCCGCGACGGCGCCCCAGACCCAGGCAGTGCCTGCGGCCGAATACGCGCGAATGGAAACCGGTACGCGGGTAGTGCTTATCGGCCTGGACGGCGCCACGCATCAGGCGCTGACTCAAATGCTCGACAAGATGCCCACCCTGCGGCGCCTGGCCGAAACCGGGACCCTGGCCCGATTGGACAAGACCCACAACCGTGTTCCCGCCTCGGTCTGGACCTCCATCGCCACCGGCGTCACGCCTGAGGTTCACAAGATTCATAAGGTCTCCCGATACCGCATCCGCGGACTCACGAGTAGTCTGGAAATCGACCGCTCCTACGCAGGCTTCGACGAGGCGATCAACAACATCCTGCCCTTCTTCGGCCTGGCCGAAGAAATTCTGGCCACAACCAGCGTCAAGGCCATCTGGAACATCGCGGAGGAAAAAGATTTGCGTGCCGGTGTCACCAACTGGTGGCTTTCGTCACCCACCGAAGAGGTCAACGGTTTTCTGATCGGCGATGAAGCTTACTATGCGGGCTGCGCCGACTCGGGCATGAAGAACGGTGACGTGTATCCCGAATCGCTCATCCAAGCTCTCGCGGGGCTGACACTGCGTCCAGAAGATCTCCAGGCGGAAGCGCTTCCGACAATTTCAAGCCATCAGCAAGCGTGGCGTCTCGCCTATGCAGCCGATGAGAGTAACTTGCGCTATGCACTCAAAGCCCTGAACGAAGCAGCCCAGCTGCCGGAGCTTTTCGCGGTTTCTTTCTCTGGCTTGGATGTATTGGAGCATAAGATTGCCCAGACCCAGGCGCCTTCGCTCTCCAACCTTCGGTTGATCAATGATTACTACGTCCATCTCGACAGCATAGTAGCACGGATCGAACAACGGTTCCGAGATCAAAAGGAGACCGTCTTCGTGATCGTCGCGGAGCCCGGCCTGCGAGAGGCGGACAACGATTTGAATGGCTTTGTGTTGCTTAGCGGCGGGGTGTGCAATGTGTCCAGCGACACGAGGGCCAAGCTAGAAGCGGCCACGATCTACGGCGTGGCCCCGACCGCACTATACTTGTTGGGTCTTCCCAAAAGCGAGGAAATGACAGGAAACGTGCTGCTCAAGGCAATCGCACCATCTTTTCGTTCGCTATACAAGCCGCGCGTCGTGAAGAGCCTGGGCCGCAAGGACACGCCCAGTCCGGTTCTCGACTATGAGCAGCAGCAGGAAAGGTTGGATCGGTTGCGCGAGATGGGGTATCTGTGATGACTGCAGCCCATAGCGAAACGCGCCGCCAGTGGATCCACATGCTCGTCGGAGCCTTCGGCCTGCTCCTACACTGGCTGAATTGGTGGCAGGCGGCGATCCTGGCGGGCATGGCGATTCTCAACAACTTTGTTCTCATGCCGCTGTTCAAAATCGACCGCTCGTTCCTGCGCGAAGGCGAGCGATTTGTCTCGGGTGTCAAACTCTATCCGATGGTGGTCCTCGCACTGGTCGTCGTGTTCCGCAACGAATTGCACATCGCGGCGGGTTGCTGGGCGATCCTGGCGGTGGGGGACAGCGTATCGAATCTATTCGGCCGACGCTATGGAAAAGCGAAACTGCCGTGGAACGGCCAGAAAAGCTGGGTTGGGACGATTGCGTTTGTCGCGTTCTCTTTCCCCGCGGCCTTCGCCTACATCTGGTGGACTCAGGCCGGGCCGCTGCACGCGGCCGTATCCGTTGGCGTCATCTCGAGTCTTGCGGCCGCCGGTTCAGTAGCCGGGGCTCTGGCGGAGAGCTTGCCGGTCCCACTGGACGACAATGTCACAATCGGCCTGTCCAGCGGACTGGCCATGGCCCTGATAGGAGCGCTGTGAGTTGGACGGCACACGCCTGATTCTTGCCCTGATCGTCAATGCCGCGTTGGCGGGCTCTGCGTTCGGACTCAAGATGGTCAGCCTCTCCGGCGTCATCGGTGGGTTCGTCGTCGGGTCCGTGATCTACTACAGCGTGGATTGGCGCGGCTACCTGATTCTCTTCGGATTTTTCATTCTCGCCTCAGCGTCTACGAAGCTCGGCTACCGCCAGAAAGCAAAGTTGGGTGTCGCACAGGAAGGCGGCGGCAAGCGGGGCGCGAAAAACGCTGTGGCCAATTGCCTGACCGGGCTGATCACCGCCGCGCTGTTCGAGGCGACCGGTAGCGACCTGTTCCTCTTCGCTTATGTAGCGTCCTTCGCCACAGCGCTGGCCGACACCCTCGGCAGCGAGATGGGCCAACTCTACGGGAAGCATCCAATTTTGATTACCACCCTCCGGCCCGTGCCGGTGGGGACCGAAGGCGCGGTGTCCATCGAAGGAACGCTCATCGGTATCGTGGGCTCCTTCCTGCTCCCGGCGGTGGGCTTGGCCACAGGGCTATTCCCCGCATCCTACCCGGCA
>JAJDCN010000095.1 GCA_029260815.1 Planctomycetota bacterium | reverse complement strand
AACCGACGCCGGATCGCCTGGGCCATCACCGCGTTGACGAGCACCTGTGGCACGGTGGATCATATCATCGCCACCGGGATCGACGTGACCGAGCGCCGACAAAGCGAAGAGGCCTTGCGCCGAGCGGAGCGGTTAGCGGTGGTCGGGACTTTGGCCGGCGGTGTTGCCCACGAGTTCAACAACATCCATCAGGCGATTATTACCAACCTCGACCTGCTGCTGCGCGGAAAGCATCAAGTCAACCCCACGCTCAGGTCCAAGCTCGAACGGATCCACAAGGCGACCTGGCGGGCGGCGGAAATTACGGACAACCTGCTATCCTTTTCAAGGCACAATGGATCCGCCAAACGCGAAGCGTCGCTCAACGAGGTTGTCGAAGACACGCTTGCAATTGTCGACAGCGAACTGTCCGCGAAAGGCATTGAAGTCGATCTTTGCATGGAAACAATTTCTAACTTTGTCATGGACGCTGCACAGATCGGGCAGGCGGTAATGAACCTGATTATCAACGCGCACCACGCCATGCTGGAAAGCCCAACCAAACAGCTGACCATTCAAACCGGTTACGACCAAGAGCACGCGTTCATCCGCGTGATCGACACCGGCTGTGGAATTCCAAAAGAACATTTTCCGCAACTGTTCGATCCGTTTTTTACCACCAAGGGCGAACACTCCCAACCAGGTCATCCCCTGGCGCGCGTGAAAGGAACCGGCTTGGGCCTGAGTGTCACGAACACCATCCTGGACGATCACAACGGAAAGATCACCGTCGAATCCAAAATCGATGAAGGCACGACCTTCACCATCACACTTCCAATGAATCCGTAATCCGTCTCAATCGGCGCGTTTTGGGCACGAGCGGGATGAAGTGCCTGCATTGGCAACAGATCGATCGCACATCGTGTAGATTTCGTCGGCACTTCGCGTCACGGCTGGATTGCCAGGAATTCCGTAACAACCTTTAAAACAGCCACTTACAGCATTCCAACCGCAATGGCACCGGGTTTGCTAAACCTTCTAGCAGACAGACAACAGGAGCCAGAGCCATGAGTTACAACCGAAAATTTTATCTGATAATTACGATCGCCGTGATCCTCCTGTTGGGCGGATCTTTTGCGGCCTTCACATTTGCGACCCAATATAGTGACACGACCTCTTCCGTACGTGTAACGCAGTGAACCTTAACGGGTAAGATTGACAGGTCTTACGTCTTAGGTTTTAGAGGGGACGGTATTCAGCGGCCACCGTCCCCTCTTTTTTTATAAAGCAACCTTACAAGCCGCACGCCCCGCCGACTCCAAAACGTAAACCTCGCTTAACAGCCCTTGTGGGACGACTTTACTTCCCCGCACAAGCCGCGCACCGCGCAGACACAGTGCGCGCATAGCGCAGACACGTTTCGGACCTTTTTTGCCCCCTTCCGACACCCGTTTGTAAAGAATCCACTCGCCGATCGGCACTAGAAAATTTCATTCGCTTGGTGATTTCGTTTTCCATGACCAAGCAGAAACTTCGCCAATTCGTCGTGCCATTGATCCGCCGCAATCACCAGCGACGTGCGCCCATCCTTGTCTCTTGCACCGACCGCCTCGCCGTGCATTAACAGCTCTTGCACAATGTCCACATTCGAAATCGCGTACGCACTTTTTCGTGCATCCCTTGTGCGGTTTCCGTTCGAAGAAAAGATAAAACAAAACGGCACTATGAAGCAAAAATACTTTTACGATCTAATACCCTGCAACGCATTGATGTTCAACCGCTTATCCATCATCCGTGCGTCGGTGCCCATGGGCGCCACCACGGGTCTGGTCCAAATTACTCGAAAGGGACTGGGAGAAAGCGGCGAACTGGAAGACAAAACAACCACAGCAAACATGACGTTCACCGTGAATTCGCCTCCACAATTGGCCCGAGCCCAGATGCCGCAGATCGACTCGTTCTCCCACCAGGCGATCGCCCGTGGGCAGGAGCTCACAATTACAGGAACCAACCTCCAGCGCGACGGAGTCAACACGCGCGTCTTTTTCGGCAACGAGGTCGGCGAAACCTTGTTTAACGATGGGACCACGCTTCGGGTACGAACCCCCTATCAAAAAGGCGGACGCTTTACACCGAAGATACTGGTGGGCGGTGTGTCAATGGAGGCCGACCAGGAGGTCGCGGTCTTCCAGGTGGTGATTACGGGGTTTGTCAATGGCGGATCAAGAGACAGCTGGCAGTTCTTTGCCCGAACGATTCCCCATGGCTATCAGCGCCTGATTGAATGGCATAGCACGGGAACCCCTTCCAGAGGCAAGGGATTTACGTTTGCGACGCGCATGCCCATGGGTACGCTGGGTCCGATCGGTTTCGTCGGAGCCAAGGGCAATAATTCAGCGGGTGGCCCTTGCGGTAATTTTAGCTCGCGAGCGAGCAACAACCCGGGCGGTTCGGAAGAGGACGAATGTCCAGCAGATGGTGGCGACCCAGTGATCTGTCAGACTGGAGCCTTCGTCGAGTCGGTAACAGATCTAATGATGCCGGGCCGAGGGATAGATTTCGAGTTTACCCGCAGCTATGACAGCTCGATCCAGGGCGTGACGATTGTCGGGGTCAACTGGGACCACAATTACAATATCACGATCCTGCCGGAGGGGGATGACCTATTGGTCTTCAACGGGTTTACGCGGGTGGACACCTATACCGACGCGGACGACGATGACCAGTACGAGACCCCTGGACAAAGTAAAGTCCTGGTGGCGGAAGGCGACGGCACTTATACGATGTACGATGTAGGCGGTCTGCGCCGAACATTTTCCTCCAGTGGGAGCCTGACAAAGATTATCGATCGAGCGGGCAACGAGATCGAGTTCTTCCGGGACGAATTCGACCGGATCGACTACGTGGAAGACACCCTGGATCGGACCATCGATTTCCAATACGACAATGTTGGAGAATTTTTAAGCGCGATCATCCTGGAGGAGGACGACTTCAAACCCACGGCCACCGGCAAGCCTCGGATGGTGACGTACTTCCATGACGACGCGTTCCTCCCCGGCGGGGTTCCGCAGAACCTGGGCATGTTGCTGACAGTCACCACCGGCTTTGAGCTGGACACCGATCCGGGCCGGACTTGGACCTACGGATATCACGAGGGAACCAACCTGGAACTGAAGTACAACATCACCAGCAAGACCAATCCGAGAGGGCAGGTCGTCTTGCAACTGACCTACCAGACGACCGTGGGGCACGATGACTTCGACCGGGTGACTCAGGAGACGGTCGGAGCTGGAACAGACGGAGGCGACTTTACCTTCACCTACACCTGGACTGGGGGCGTGCTCACAAAGGTGCGCGTCGACGACCCGGAAGACAACCGGGTGGATCAGACGATCGATAGTGACGGGAGACCTACAAGTATTGAGATTTTCAAAAGTGGGGGTGGCAGCTACACGATCACCAACACCTTCGATTCGGACGGGAATATGGAGCGAACGGTTCAGCCAGCGGATAACCGAACGGATTCCGATTACGACGAGGCCAACAGTGATCCGCGCTTGCGGCGTTTGGTTTTGTCGGCAACGGAAAAGGAAGACGCTATGGACACCGGCTTGCAGACGTCCTACCGATACGAACCCGTATTTGGGATCCGAGTGGAGACGGTTACGCCGCGCGGCAATGCGGGAACACCCGCGGATTACATGACATCCTCCATCCTGGACTACCAGGAAGCCAACCTGGACACCGCCTCGGCGGGTTTGGCATCGAAGGTTCACATGACGGCCGCAGAGGTCAAAACCGCCCTGCAGAATGCGGGCTACACCGACTGGTCCAGTGGCGACAAGAATCCCAAGCACATGAACCAGGGGGATATTAACGGTGATAGCGTAACCAACCAGTACAACGGCAACGTGATCAAGATCCTCCATCCGGACGAGACGGTGGGCGACTCC
>JAJDCN010000094.1 GCA_029260815.1 Planctomycetota bacterium | reverse complement strand
CTGCTGTCCCGACACCCGCGCCAGATCGGCCACCGCCGCATCCAGGCGTTTGCGCTCTTCTTTGGCTTTGCCCACGCCCATGTTGAGCACGATCTTTTCCAGGTGGGGTACCGCCTGGCGGTTTTTGTAATCGAACCGCTCGGTCATCTTCTGAACGATTTGTTCGTTGTAGGTTTCCAAAAGTCGGGCCATTGTTCTACTTTCCTTCAATGACTTCGCTGCACTTTTTGCAGACGCGTTTGAGCGATCCGTCCACGTCGACCTTGCGGCCCACGCGCGTCGGGGTGTCGCAGTTGGGGCAGATCAGCATCACGTTAGAGATGTCGATCGGGGCTTCTTTGCTGACCCGGCCGCCCTGAGGGTTCTTCTGGCTGCGACGCATGTGTTTGTGGATGATGTTGACGCCCTCGACGATAATCTTCTCTCGGTCGGTCAGCACCTTGAGCACGCGCTTGCGGTCGCCGCGGGTCCCTTTGTAGACCCCGGTAGTCACGCTGACGACGTCGCCTTTTCGAATTTTCAGCTTGCTGTTCATGCGTCCTTACACCACTTCCGAGGCCAGGGAGATGATCTTCATAAAGTTCTTTTGTCTCAATTCGCGGGCCACGGCGCCGAAAATGCGGGTTCCCTTGGGGTTGTTGTCGTTGTCCACGATCACCGCGGAGTTCTTGTCGAAGCGAACGTAGGAGCCGTCGTCCCGTCGGATGTTCTTCCGGGTTCGCACGATGACGCACTTCACGATCTCACCTTGCTTGACATCCCCGCCGGGGATCGTCTTTTTCACCGAGGCCACGATCACGTCGCCGACGTGGGCATAGCGCCGACGGGAGCCGCCCAAGACTTTGATGCACATCAGGCGCTTGGCCCCGGTGTTGTCCGCCACGTCCAGGTAGGAATTCATCTGGATCATGGGGCCTCCTCCACCGCGACGGCACGCTCTGCGGTATTGAGGATCTGGGCCAGGCGCCAGTTCTTGGTCTTGCTGACCGGCCGCGTCTGCATGATCTCCACGCGATCGCCGACTTTTGCCCGGTTGTCCTCGTCATGGGCCTTGAAGACGCGATAGCGTCGCACCCGTTTTTTGTAAAGCGGGTGGGCAACAAGACGTTCGGCGCGCACGGTGATGGTCTTGTCCATCTTGTCGGAGACCACGACGCCGGTCTCGGTCTTTCTCAGTTTGCGTTCACTCATGAGCACTGCCTTCTATTACCCGCTCCAACTCTCGTTCTCTCAAGACGGTCAGCACCCGCGCGATGTCTTTGCGCGCCTCGCCGATTTGGCCGGTCCCCACGTCTTCTTCCACGGCCCGACGATGGCGCAATCGATACAGGCTTTCGCGCAAATCTTCGAGCTTCTCGCGCATTTCCTCGTCGGTCATTCCACGATAATCGTCGGCCTTCATGATCGGTGCTTCCTGTAAACAAATCGTACGCGGAT
The DNA here is from genome assembly GCA_029260815.1 of Planctomycetota bacterium. Lineage (GTDB taxonomy): Bacteria > Planctomycetota > B129-G9 > JAJDCN01 > JAJDCN01 > JAJDCN01. Next base: position 6,641 of record JAJDCN010000094.1, on the reverse strand, counting down.
CGGCATCCGATGCGAAATCCGCTGAAAGGCCGTCTTGGCCACTTCTTCGGGGACCCCTTCAAGCTCGTACATAACCGTACCGGGCTTGACCACGGCGACCCAATGATCCGGCTCGCCTTTGCCTTTGCCCATACGGGTCTCGGCCGGTTTGGAGGTCACCGAGCGGTGCGGAAACAGACGCACCCATATGCGGCCTTCCGAGGCCAACACGTGGTTAGCGGCCACGCGCCCCGCCTCAATCTGGCGTGCGGTGATGCGGCCGGCTTCTAACGCCTGAAGACCATACTCCCCAAAGTTCACTTGATTGCCTTGGGTGGCCTTACCTCTAATGCGGCCCTTCTGAATCTTGCGAAACTTTACCCGCTTGGGCATCAACAGGGGCATTGGTGTTCTCCTCGATCAGTCCCTTATAAATCCATACTTTCACGCCGATGTGTCCGTATTGCGTACGGGACTCGGCAAATCCGTAGTCGATATCGGCTCGGAGCGTGGACAGTGGGACGCTGCCGCCCACAACCCGCTCTTTTCGCGCCATCTCCGCGCCGCCCAGGCGTCCGGAGATCAGGATCTTTACGCCCAACGCGCCGCGGCCCATGGTCGTCTCGACCGTCCGGGCCAATGTCCGGCGAAACGCGGAACGCCGCGCCAACTGCTCGCTAATGTTTTCGGCAACGAGCTGCGCCTGAAGCTCCGGCTCGTCAACCTCCAGGATCTTTAGTTGCGTCTGAACGCCGGTGATGTTCTCCAGCTCATCCTTGAGCTTGTCCACTTTGGTCCCTTTTCGGCCGATGATCACTCCGGCGCGGGCCACGTACAGGATAACCAGGACCTCATCGCCCCGCCGCTCGATCTCGATTTTCGGGATCCCGGCGAAGCCGTAGTTCTTCTTGATAAACTTGCGAATGGCCACGTCCTGGACCAGCAGGTTGCCGAAATCTTTCTTCTTCGCATACCAACGGGACGTCCAGTCCCGGGTGATGCCGGTTCGGAAGCCGATTGGATTGACCTTCTGTCCCATACTTACTCCTTCGCGGTGTTCTTCGACTGGCCCTCGGATTCCGCTTCGGCCGGTCGGGTCCGAAGCCACAGACGGATATGACAGGTCCGCTTGCGATAGGGGTGGGCCATACCTCGCGACCGCGGTCGGAACCGCACTCGGCCGCCCAGCAGTGGGCCTTCTTCGACGACTGCCTTGCCGATGTATAGGTCCCCCGCGTCGATTTCAGGGTTGATCTCGCCGGCATTGGCCACCGCCGAGCGGATTACCTTTTCAACCATGTGAACCGGCCGGCGGTTGGTAAACTTGAGCGTCTGCAGGGCGTCATTGACTGCCATGCCGCGGACCAGGTCCACCACGTACCGCGCCTTTCGGGCCGAGACTCTTGCGTATCGATGGCTTGCGTGAAATTCCATGACCGTTTAGTTCTTGTCCTTCCGTCCGCTGTGGCCCCGGAACATCCGGGTCGGGGCGAACTCGCCCAACTTGTGGCCGACCATCTCCTCGGTGACGTACGCCTTGATGAAGGTCTTACCGTTGTGCACCATGAAGGTGTGAGAGACAAAATCCGGAACGATCACACAGGCCCGCGCCCAGGTCTGGATCGGCTGCCGGTCTCCGGTGTCTTTTTGCCGATTAACCTTTTTAAGCAGCTTTTCGTCTACATAGGGCCCTTTTTTCAGGGATCGTGTCATCGGATCAGCCTCTTCCCTTCGCCTTGCGTCGTCGAACGATAAACTTATTAGTTGGGTTGCTGCGTCTACGGGTCTTACCGCCCTTGGAGGGGACCCCGGTCGGTGAACAGGGGTGACGCCCGCCGGCCGAGCGGCCTTCGCCACCGCCCATGGGGTGGCTGACCGGGTTTTGCGCCGTACCGCGGACTTTCGGCCGTCGACCGCGCCAACGGTTGCGCCCCGCCTTGCCCTGCTTGATCATTCCGTGTTCGATGTTTCCCAGTTGGCCGATGGTGCCCCGACACTGGATATCGATCTTGCGCACTTCACCGGAGGGCAGGGTGATGTGCGCCCACTTGCCTTCTTTGGCGGACACTTGCGCCACGGTGCCGGCGGACCGGACCATCTTGCCCCCGCACCCACGCCGCAGCTCGATGTTGTGTACCGGCAGGCCCATGGGAATGTCCGCGAGCATTAAGCAATTGCCGGTCTTCGGTTCGGCCTTGGGACCGCTGAGAACCTGCTGGCCCACTTGCAATCCTTTGGGGCACAGAATGTAGCGTTTTTCGCCGTCCAGATAGTGCAGCAGGGCGATGCGCACGCTGCGGTTCGGGTCGTATTCGATGGCCGCGACGGTGGCGGGCACGCCGTCCTTGTCCCGCTTGAAGTCGATGATCCGGTACATGCGCTTGTGGCCGCCACCCCGGCGACGCACGGTGATTCGCCCGTAGGAATTTCGGCCCGACTTCTTCTTGAGTTTTTGGACCAGCGACTTCTCCGGCGTCCGCTTGGTAATTTCAGAGAAGTCTGAGCCCGTGATGAATCGGCGGCTCGGGGACGTCGGTTTGTATTTCTTAATACCCACTTCGTGACTCCACCTCAGTAGATGTCGATTCTGTCGTCCTGGGCAAGCGTAACGATCGCTTTCTTCCAGTGTTTTGTCCGGCCACGCCGGCCGCGCCCGCGACCCCGGATCTTGCCCATACGGACCATCGTGCGAACCTTTTGGACGTGTACGCTGAACAGCTTTTCCACCGCTTCCTTGATCTCGATCTTGTTGGCCGTCGGGGCCACTTCAAAGGAATAGGCGTTGTTCCGCTCCACAAGGCTGTAGCCCCGTTCGGTGACCAGTGGCTTGAGGATGATAGTGCGATAGTCCTTCATGTCAGAAGGCCTCCTCCAACTGGGTCAGGGCCGCCGCGGTCACCAACAGGTTGCGGTGGGCGACCACGTCATAGGCGTTCAGATCGCTGATGGGCATAACATCGGCGCCTTGAATGTTCCGAACCGATTTGTACAGGTTGCGATCCAGCTCCGGCACGACGACCAGACAACTCTTCTCGATGCCCAGGGCGGCAAAGATTTGGGCCGCCTTTCGTGTGGCTGGTTTGTCAAAAGCCAGCTCTTCGATGACCAGCACCTCGCCGTCTTTGAATTTCGACAACAGGGCCGACCGCAGAGCCTCGCGTTTGGCTGCTTTGGGGATCGAGTAGGAGAAGTCCCGCGGCCTGGGTCCGAAGACCGTTCCGCCGGAACGCCAGATCGGCGACTGACGGGAGCCGGCGCGCGCGTTGCCGGTGCCCTTCTGCCGATAAGGCTTGCGTCGGCTGCCGCGAATCTGAGACCGCTCTCGCGTGGCGGCCGAGCCCAGTCGCTGATTGGCTCGATACATATCCACGTACTGTTTGAGCAGGGCCTTTTTGATCTGGGTCCCAAAGGCTTCGTCGGCCACTTGTCGTGTGTCCGCCCGGCTTCCGTCTTTTTTATAAACCGTCAGCTCCATGCATCACCGTTCACTTTTTGCTCTTTTTGATAATCACGTAACCACCGGCGGGTCCGGGGATCCCACCTCGGATGTACAGGAGATTTCGCTCCTTGTCGACCTTGACGAGTTGCAGGTGCTTGGTGGTGCGTTGCACGTCTCCCATGTGCCCCGACATCCGGACGCCCTTAAAGACGCGGCTGGGCGAAGCCGACTGCCCGATGGAACCGGGCCGGCGGTAACACATGCCGCCGTGGGTCTTGGGGCCGAGGGAGAAGCCATGCCGCTTGACGGTACCGGCAAACCCTTTGCCCTTGGTCTGCCCCACTACGTCCACCAGCTTGACCTCGTCAAAGATCTCCACGGTCAGGACATCCTCGGTGCTCCAGTTGGAGCCCTCGCCTTCCTGGAGGCGAACCTCGCGCAGGAATCGCTTGGGTGTCTGCTTGGCCTTGGCGAAGTGGCCGATGCGTGGCTTGCCCGCCACCTTCTCCCGCTGGTCGTCAAAGCCCAATTGAATGGCCGTGTAGCCGTCCTTTTCAGGCGTCTTGACTTGTACTACCGGGCAGGGGCCTGCCTGTACGATGGTGACGGGAACGACGCGCCCGTCCTCGTTGAACAGTTGCGTCATTCGCATTTTCTTGCCGAGTATCGTATGACTCATCGCTAGACCTTGATCCGAATATAAACGCCTGCAGGAAGGTTCAGCTTCCCTAGGGCGTCCACTGTTCTGGCCGTGGGTTCTTTAATATCGATGATTCGCTTATGGGTGCGAATCTCGAATTGTTCTCGGGATTTTTTGTCAACGTGCGGGGAACGCAGAACCGTATACTTCTCGATGCGTGTCGGAAGTGGAATCGGGCCGGACACCTTTGCTCCGGTGCGCTTCGCGGTCTCCACAATCTCGACAGATGATCGGTCGAGCACCTTGTGGTCGTAGGCCTCCATGCGTATCCGTATTGTCTCTTTCAACGGTGCATCTCCTCTGGGTGGCCTTCCGCAAATACCGTGTGCGGTGCGGTCCTTCCCCCGGCTCATTTGTCAAAGGGCGAAAACTCGCGAGTTTATCAGTGCAAAGGTCTTATGTCAATTCATTTTAAGAGTTTTTTTGTCTCTTTTTTCTTTCCCACGAAGCCAGATCAGTATTTATCACGGAATTAACTTTTTCCGGATCTCTTCGGGGACCTGGGCGTACCGCTCCGGCTCCAGGGTAAATGTCGAGCGGCCTTGGGATAAGGAGCGTAACCGGGTGGAGTAGCCGAACATCTCCACCAGGGGAACCGTGGCGTCGATGATCCGCACGCCGTGTTCCAAGTCCATCCGGGTAATCTCCGCGCGCCGGGTGTTGATATCGCCGAGGATCGCGCTCATATATTCGTCCGGTGTCTGAACTTCCAATTTCATAAGCGGCTCCAGCAGCACACATTTGGCCCTGGCCACCGCGTCGCGCACGGCCAGAGTTGCGGCCGAGCTGAAGGCCAACTCCGAGGAATCCACTGGATGGTAGGATCCGTCCAGGATCGTCACTTTCAGATCGATCAAGGGCTGGTCGCCCAGGAAGCCGCTCTCGCAGGCGCTCCGGATGCCGCTGTCGATGGCGCTAAAGTACTCCCGCGGAATGTTGCCGCCGACGACCTTGTTTTCGATCGTCAGGTGATCCTCGCCCTGGAAGGGTTCCACCTTGATCTCCACGTGGCCGTACTGCCCGCGACCGCCGGTCTGCTTGATGAATTTGCCTTCGCCTTCGGCCTCAACCGTAATCGTCTCACGGTAGGCGACGCGGGGGGCGCCCACGTTAGCCTCCACGCCGAATTCGCGCAGCATGCGTTGCTTGAGCACGTCCAGGTGTAGTTCGCCCATTCCGGAGATAATCAACTGCCCGGTCTCCGTGTCCACCCGACGCGTGAATGTGGGGTCTTCCTTGGCCAGCAGTTGCAGGCACTCACCCAACCGGTCTCGGTCAGCGGAGGTCTTGGGCTCGATGGCCATGGAGATCACTGTTTCGGGAAAGTGCATCCGCTCGAGCACGATCGGGTGCGCGCGGTCGCACAGGGTGTCGCCGGTGACGGTAAATTTCAGCCCCGTCACCGCCACGATGTCGCCGGCGATGGCGGTATCCACTTTTTCCCGGTCCTCTGCGTGCATCAGCCAGATCCGCCCGATGCGCTCCTTCTTCTTCCGGGTGGAGTTCTCTACGGTGCTACCTTCGTGAACGGTTCCGGAATACACCCGGATATAGGTGAGATCCCCGTGCTGGTCGGATGCGACCTTGAAGGCCAGGGCCGAGAACGACTCCTTCTTCACCAACTCGCGGGTAAGTTCCTCGTCACTGTCTACCGCGTGTCCCTGGACCTGTTTGAGGTCCTCGGGCGCAGGCAGGTAGTAGGAGACCGCGTCCAGCAGGGGCTGCACGCCCTTGTTCTTGAACGCGGAACCGCACAGGGCGGGCATGATATCCAGCCCGATCGCTCCCTCGCGGATGCCGTCGCGCAATAGTTCCGACTCGATTGGTTCGCCCGCCATGTGGTGTTCGCAGATGAGGTCGACGGTGGAGGTATCCACCGCGTGGGTGAGAATGTCGACCAATTCTTCGCGGCGGTGTTCCGCCTCCGCCCGCAGCGCGTCGGGGATTTCTTCAACGGTGACTTTCTCGCCCTGCGATGCCTCGTCGAAGTAGATCGCCTTCATCTCGATCAGATCGATCACTCCCAGGAAGTCCCCTTCCTTGCCGATGGGCATCTGAATAGGGAGAGCTTGGGCTCCGAGACGTTCGTGGATCGACTTGACGACCATGTCGAAATCCGCACCGACCCGATCCATCTTGTTGACGAAGATCAGCCGCGGCACCTTGTAATTATTGGCCTGGCGCCAGACGGTCTCGCTCTGGGCCTGAACGCCGGCTACGCCGCAAAACACACCGACTGCGCCGTCGAGCACCCGAAGGCTGCGCTCCACCTCGGCGGTAAAGTCCACGTGACCGGGCGTGTCGATGATGTTGACCTTGCAGCCGTGCCACTGCAGGGTGGTGGCGGCGGAGGTGATCGTAATCCCTCGCTCTTGCTCTTCGGGCATCCAGTCCATTACGGCGTTGCCGTCGTGCACCTCGCCGAGCTTATGCTCTTTGCCGGAGTAATAGAGGATGCGCTCGGTCACCGTGGTTTTCCCGGCGTCGATGTGGGCGATGATCCCGATGTTGCGGATCTTCTCG
>JAJDCN010000093.1 GCA_029260815.1 Planctomycetota bacterium | reverse complement strand
GGGAGCCGGTGCCATTGCCGGGGCCGTGTTCAAAGCTGATCAAGCCGATGCGGGCGATCATCCGGGTGACCCGTCCAGCAATTGGAATTCAGGCTCCCAAGCGGGCTTTACTGCGCTGGACGCCACGGGTGACTTCGACGGAGACGGGATCAACGACATCCTGATCGGCGTGCCGACCCAAGACGTGGGCAGTCCTGTGGCAGAAAACGCGGGCGTGGTATACGTCATCTACGGCATCAGCGGAGTGAACCAGCACAGCGGCTCGATCGACTTGGCCGATGTGGACGAAGTGGGTGGTCCCGACGGCGCCATATTCGAAGGAAGTCAAGGCGATGGAAGCACCGAGTTTGCCTACGGCGAGCGCGCCGGGCGCTCGGTGGCCTTCGTGGGCGATGTCAACAAGGACGGTGTGGACGATATCCTGATTGGTGCGCGAGCCTATGATGACACCAGCGAAAACGAGGGAGCCGCTTATCTCGTTTATGGAATCAAAGAAGGGGGCCAGACGTCCAGGTTGGAAGGAACCTACGCTCTATCCCTTGTAGGCAGTACAGGAGCCGAAGGCGCCCGATTCGTCGGCGTCGACAGCGATGGCGCTTATAACACCGGACATTCCGTCGCCGGAGCGGGCGATGTAAACGGGGATGACGTGGACGACCTGCTCATTGGCGCCCCTCGACATAAAGTTACGAGCAATGACCGACACGGCGCGGCCTATTTAATTTACGGAATTGACGACACGGATTTCACCGATAAGTTAAACGGCACAATCGACCTGGGCAATATCCCGGCTGGAGTGGATTGGGCTCGATTCGAAGGCGACAACACCGTTGATATCGCGGGATACTCCGTTGCCGGCGCGGGTGATGTGGACAACGATGGGAATGACGATATCCTGATCGGCGCGCCAGCCGCAGATGCCGGTAGCATAACGGATGCGGGCAAAGTTTACCTGATCTACGGCATCAGCGGGGTAAGCCAGCACGAAGATGCAATTGATCTGGGCACGGTGAGCGCCGGGGTCTTTCAAGGCGTTGCCGAGGGGGACTGGGCCGGTGAGGTCGTGGCCGGCGCGGGAGATGTCAACAATGACGGGTATGACGACATCCTGATCGGGGCCGAGCGGGTCGGGTGCAACATTGGCGCCGCCTATCTAATCTATGGGAAAGACAGTGCGTTCAGTACAGCCATCGATCTCGACGACGTGGGGACCGGCACGGCCGGGCTAGCGTTTGTCGGTGGGCCCAAGGACCGGGCTGGAACGTCGGTTTCCGCCGCGGGCGATGTCAACGGAGATGGCGTCGACGACTTGCTCATCGGGGCTGATCAACACATCAACAACGAGGCCGAGCTGTGGCCGGAGTCCATTTACTCCAAGCCCGGCCGGGCCTATTTGATCTACGGCCAGGGCACGGTGGATTTCGCGGCTCCCTTCTTCACCACTTTTGACGATACCGGTAACGTCATGGACACCATTGTCCGGATTCACAACAATGACTCCACCGAAGCCAAGATTCGGTTCCAATTCGTACCGGTCCAGGAAATCGATGGAACCTCCGCCGATGCGATCGTATATAATCGGGACAATGTGATCTCTGTCCCCGCCGGCGAAGCGGTCCGGGTAGATCTGGAGTCCGCCGCCACGGGTGATGATACGGACGTAGATCCGGACATGGTCGGTGCATATACGATGACCGTGGAAGGCGCGTCTGCCAACGCCATCTCCGTGGATGAATTCATCGTGCGAAATCCCGCAACCGAAGAGGGAATGTACGTGCCGGTAAAGCAACCTCACGTACAGAGTGTCGGCACGGTGTTCAGCACGCAGGACAATGATGCCGTTCACCCCGCCGAACCTGTCCAAATCTTCGACACGGCAATTTCCCTGTTCAATCACGATGTGTTGCCGATCAAGGTAAAAGTAAACTTCTACGAAGAAAACGATGCCACCGTCTATGCGACCTATACAGTCACAGTTCAGCCCAAGTCCTTGGAGCGGTTTCGTGTTGGAGAGGAAGAGGATCTTCCCTCGGGCACGGGCACGTGGTCGGGCGATTGGAATCTGGAAGAGGAACGTGTAGATCATATCGGTTTCTTCCGCATCGTCAAACATGTAGACGACTCTGACCCGCCGGCCACATTAACCTCGGCCGCGCATATCATGATGAACGGCAACGCCGACGATCGCTTTTTCATCGAAATCGTTGACCCCGACTCCAGCGATGCAGAGCTTTTCTCACCGATCTTTGAGGTGAAAAAAGCCGGTACGGTTATTGAGAACGACACGTTTATCGCGTTGGTCAATACAGGCACGGCCGACGTGACTGCCAGTTTCTCCTTTTCCACGGGGGCCACAACGGGGAGCATCAGTAACGTAACCCTCGAGCCGAACAAGATGCAGAACTTCTTCTTTGGCGACAGCATCGACCCGGGTACCGGCGGGACGAACAGCGGCGGATTTAAGATTTCTCTTTCCGGCAGCGGCGACCTGTCCAAAGTGGCGGTTCATGCCCATGTAGCAACCGGCCTAAACGGATCCGACCCGGATCATGTCCGCAGCCCCGTGCGCGAAAAATTCATCCCGACCGTATCAACGACCTTCGAGACCACGAACCCCACGGACACGTACTTGTACCTATACAACACTGGATCAAATTCAGTAGATGTCACCGTTACACTACATGAAGACGGAACGACAAGCACTGATTCCGATCCGGTAATCACCGTTGGGCCCAACACGTTCAAGGCCGTAATTCTTTCGCTTACTCTAGATAATACCAATGGCTGGGTCACGTTAAGCTATAGCGCGGCGGAGCCGGTTATCGCCAGTCTCGTGGCCGATATCGGTGATTTCTACTTTATCGATGCATACAAGCCTGACTAGGTAGAGCCGAACGTTCCGGACCCCGGCCTATACGCTGTTGTTAACCCAGAGAGGGTTATTCAACAGAGAACCAGAGAGTTTGAGTGACGATTTCTGGGGTGCGGTGGCAACCGTGAGGTTTGCGTTCGGAGCCCGAAGAGTCTCTTTTGAACTAGAGAATTTAGCGGGTCTTGCCATTCTGGACCTAACCCTTTGGCGGCCTTAGGATACAAAAGAACCCCGATTGCTCCCGCTCTCGGGGTTCTCCGTTAACCAGTTTGGTGCGCATATTCCGCTGTGGTATGTGTGGCTCCCCGTGCAAATAACCCAGCGAAAAACCTCTCGGATTCGGCTCCCCAAATTTAGGGTATTCTGAAATTCTCAGGACGGGACCAATTCATGGGGAGGGGGTCACAGACAGCCATTCATTGCGGGGTCAAAGTGCGCCCGTATTCAGCCGATCGGGCTTGACTTGCCTCAATCCAACGCTATTGTGTTGTCAAAGATCAGCGCGTGACATTCCGAAAAGCACATCCTCGCGCGTTTTTCGGACCGGCGCTTTCTATTTGCACATCTCTCACGAACGGTTCCAAGCAAAAAATCCAGGCCATTCATCACACAACCTTCGTGTTTTCATCACTTTAACTTTGATCCGACTTTTTGCGTATTGAGGGTGGCGATAATCCATTCTGCTTCCTGTTATTTTTGACTTTTGAATTATATTGACAGAAAGCGAAGGATTCTTATAATAAGTACTCTAATTATTAGTGGTGAAATAAATTCACCATTTCTGACAGCCCTCATCAGATTAAGAACGAAGGAATAGATAAAAATGGCTGAAAACCTTGTGAATTCGACAATCTCATCTGAACCAGCTCAGATAACGCCTCAATACCGTATTTTGAAGTCAATAAGGAGGATCATCCGAGCAGTTGATCTCCATTCTCGAAAACTCTCCATTCAATACAAAATTACAACGCCACAGCTCGTCTGCCTTTTAGCAATAGGCGAGCACGAACCCTCAAAATCAAGTGATCTTGCCAAAGCCGTTTCATTAAGCTCAGCCACTGTGATCGGAATATTAGACAGGCTTGAAAGCAAGGAGCTTATTCGACGGGAACGAAGCACAACGGATCGGCGTGTCGTCAACATTTGGGCCACACCACAAGGTCATGCATTGATACAAAATGCGCCTTCCCCATTACAGGACATGCTTGCCGAATCCATTGAAGGCCTTCCTTCCAGCGAGCAAACATCAATTGCAGAAACTTTCGAGCGAGTCGTGAGTCTGATGGAAATTCAAAATTTGGACGCAGCACCTATTCTAGAATCCGGACCAATGGAAAATTCGATGAGTAGAAATAAAAATAATAATTTGGAGATTTCTTAGTTTATGGAAACATTAGAAGCGAGCAAACAATTCTTAAATGAAAACGAAGCAAAGGTTGACTTTAACGATGTCTATACGGCCAAAACACCGCATGCTTATATCGCATCCATGGCCGAAAATGGGTACGAGATCGGAGAGTGTGCTCGACCTTTCTGTTGTGAAGCAGTCAAATTACTTCAAGAAAAAAATGGTGTCACTTGGCCCGTTCAACTTCTTGACGTCGGCTGTTCCTACGGAATCGGATCGGCGTTCGTCAAATACAACTGCACATTCGACGAGCTAGTCGCCTTCTTTTCTTCTCGAGTCCCTGAAGGTTACACAACCGCTTGCGAAACCACTCGTCAATGGCTGAATGTCACCGCACCTGAATATGACCTCCGTTGCGTGGGTCTTGACTCTTCGAAACCAGCTATTCAATTTGCCACAGATGCGGGGCTTCTTGACGGTGCCATCACGTGCAACTTTGAAAATAATGAAAACCCAAGCAAGGAAGATGTAAGTTGGATTCGTGGGTGCAACCTACTTATGTCTACGGGGGCTATCGGCTATGTTACGGAGCGGACTTTAGATGTCGTTATGAGCAATCTCGGAAAATCACATCCCGGCTCATTCGGACCGATTGCCATGATGACCATCCTAAGAATGTTTGAGACCGAGCAAATCAAAAAGTGCTTTGAAAAGCATGGATTTTCGTTTTGCAAAATACCCGATGTTCGATTACCGCAGAGAAATTTTGCTAATGAAGATGAAAAACTTCAAATTCTAACCGTCTTGCATGACCGGAAAATCGAAACGTCAGATTGGGAAGATAAAGGAAAATTGTTTGCCGATCTCTACATCGCAGCTTCCACAGATGAAATTGAAGCGGTTCGTGAAAGAATGATTCAAACTGCTAGAGAACTCGCCTCAAAGGTACAGCCCACAAGTTATATTCAGCGGTAAAGGAGCCCTATTTGATTTCTCTGATCGGGGTCTCCAAATCTTATGACAACGGATTGAGTTTTGCCGTTAAGGACATCTCTTTTAATGTTCCTAAGGGTCAGATTCTTGTTTTACTTGGCACCTCGGGTTGTGGAAAAACCACACTTCTTAAGCTCATTAACCGCCTAATAGAACCTACTTCGGGAAAAATTCTACTCGAAGGCGAAAATGTTCTGGACCACGACCCGGTATTGTTGAGGCGAAAAATCGGTTATGTCTTCCAAGGCATCGGACTTTTCCCTCACATGACAATCTCTGAAAACATAGCCATCGTTCCAAATCTG
>JAJDCN010000092.1 GCA_029260815.1 Planctomycetota bacterium | reverse complement strand
AGCCCAGCAGGACGGAGCCGAAGCCCTCGGCCTGGTGGCCGCCTGGCGCGGACTGGAGGACGGCGAGCAACTGGACCGCGTCACCGAATCGATCCAACACCTGGCCGCACAGGGCACCGTAAACGTGGACGCCTCCCTCGGTCTGATCGAAGACCCGGCAGTGGCCAACCGTCTGGCAGAGGCAGGTTTGCACTGCTACAACCACAACCTGGAAACCTCCCGTAGTTTTTTCGAGAACACCTGCTCTACCCATACCTATGACGATCGCCTCAAGACCATCGCCCTCATGAAAGAGGCTGGAGTCAAGATCTGCTCTGGCATCCTGTTCGGCATGGGCGAATCTCTCGAAGATCGCGTCGACGTGGCGCTGGAGCTGCGCGAACTTTCGGTGGACATGGTCCCGGTAAACTTTCTGCACCGCGTGGAGGGAACCCCGCTGTACGACCGAGAGGATCTCAAACCTCTGGAGGCTCTGCACGCACTGGCCGTCACGCGCTACATCCTGCCCGACCGCAACATCATGGTCGCCGGCGGCAGAGAGGTGGTCCTGGGCGACCTGCAGCCGCTGATGTTCATGGCCGGCGCCTCCGCGACGATGGTCGGCAGCTACCTGACCACCGACGGCCGTAGCGCCGAGGACGACAAGACGATGATCGAAGACCTGGGCCTGGAGTACGCATGAGCCGGAACGAAAATGCCCTGCTGAGATGGATCAAAGGTCTTGTGCCCTTGGTCTGCGTCGTCGCCGCCACGGCGATCCTGATCCAGTATCGCGGCTACCTGCTGGGCTTGGACGACGAAACCAAAGAGCCCGAGAGCAGCCTGATCGGCGACGCGGCGCTGGCGATCCAAAACCCGCGCAATACCGCGGCGATCCCGCCGGGAGCCAGCAGCATCGACCGCCTGTCGTTTACCCAAACCCAACCGGTGGATCCGAATTTAGAGGCCCGCGGCCGCTTTACCGAGGCCCACTACTTCAACCGGGGCGCCCACTTCGCCAGCGCGGCCGGATGGACGGCGGTATCCCGCATCCGGAAAGCCGTCGTTCGCGTGTTGACGCTTTATGAAATGATCGAGCTGATGGACCGGTACAAGGCCTGGCGGAGTTACTTATGGCTGCCTCCCGAACCGGAACCGACCGAAACGAAACCGGACTCGGAAACGACCGACTGAGAAAAGCGGAGAACCGAGATGGCAGGACACTCTCACTGGGCAGGTATCAAGCACAAAAAAGGCGTCGTCGACGCCAAGCGCGGAAAGATCTTTTCCAAGTACGCCAAGCACATCTCCACCGCCGCGCGAAACGGCGGCGGCGATCCGGACATGAACCTGAAGCTCAAGTACGCCATCGAAAAAGCGCGCCAGGCCAACATGCCCAAGGAAAATATCGAACGGGCCATCAAGAGCGGCACGGGCGAACTGCCGGGCCAAACCTATGAAGAAATCACCTATGAGGGCTACGGCCCCGGCGGCGTCGCAATCTTGATGAACATGGTCACCGACAACCGCAACCGCACCGCCGCGGAAATCCGCAAGCTCTTCGAAACCAAGAACGGCTCGCTGGCCCAGTCCGGCAGCGTGGCATGGCAATTTGAAACCCGGGCCTCGATCGTGGTTCCCGGCGAGGGGGTGGACGAAGAAAAACTTCTGGAAGTGGCCCTCGAAGCGGGGGCGGACAACATGACCGCCGTGGGCGGGATCTTCGAGATCACCGGGCCACCGGAAGTGCTCGAGCCCACCCGATCCGCCGCCGAAGTCGCCGGATACACGGTGTCCGATGCGGAAATCACACGGGTACCCCAGAACAAAGTGGCGCTCGAATCTCCCTCGGACGGGAAAAAAATCATCGCCCTACTGCTCGCACTGGAAGATCACGACGACGTTCAAAACGTCTACACCAATTATGACGTACCGGAGGATTTGCTCGCACAAGTCGAAGGACGTTAGAGAATGCGTTGAGTTGTCGAGACGTGAGGGAAGGAAATCGGGAGACTTCTATGAAACTCAAGGACAAGATTGAGATCGTCCAGGCGGACATCACCACCCTGCGCGTGGACGCGATCGTCAACGCGGCCAACAACGACTTGATCTTGGGCGGCGGCGTGGCCGGTGCAATTCGCCGGGCCGGCGGAGAGTCTATCCAGGATGAATGCAACGAGATCGGCACCATTGCGATTGGCACGGCCGCCATCACCGGTGCCGGGAGTCTACCGGCCAAACACGTCATCCACGCCGCAAGTATGGCTTTGGGCGAACGCACCGAGGAGCCGGGTCTACGCAACGCCACACGCGAGGCGCTGAGCCTGGCCAGGGACGCCAGCGTCAAAACGATCGCCTTCCCTGCCATCGGCACCGGGGTTGCCATGTTTCCCATCGATCGTTGCGCCAAGGTGATGCTGGAAGAGATGGTCGAACATCTCTCCGGGAAAACCACGATCGAAAAGATCACCTTCGCCTTGTTCGATGGCCGCTCGGTGGAGGCCTTTACCGAAGCACTCGACGAAGCAGTGGCGAACGACTGATCCGAGCATTCTCGCCGGAAGGCTTCGCAGCCGTTGATTTCGCTTGAGCGGGGTTCCTTCACACCGTATGATTCAGCGTTTCCCGATTTGGAGAGGAACAATCAGCAGCGAAATTACCACGGTCATCCGACGCTACGGCGCGCGAATCGACAGCCACCTGAAAAAACTGTTTCCCAAGAGCGACCTGCCCGAGCTGCACAAGCCGATCCGCTATCACCTGGGCACCGGAGGTAAGCGGATCCGGCCGGCCTTGTGCCTGATGACCTGTGAGGCGCTCGGCGGCAAGCCTGTCGATGCGGTCCCCTTTGCGGCTGCGGCCGAAGTCTTGCACAATCTGTTCCTACTCCATGACGACATCGAAGATGGCGACACAGTCCGGCGGGACAAGCCGGCGACCTGGGTTCAGTTCGGGATCGCCAACGCCCTGAACGCCAGCGATTACATGATCGCGCGCGCCTACCGCTCCATCCTCGACGCCAAGCTGCCCTGGGCCACCCGGGAGCGACTGTTGGCGGTGTTCTCCAAAACCTACGAGAAGACGGTGGAAGGCCAGGCGCTGGACATCAACCTGCGGGCCGAACCGGATTTTACGGTGCGCAAGTACATGCGAATCGTCGGTCTGAAAACCGGCTACTATCTGGCGTTCAACTTTGTGGGCGGCGCCGTCGTCGCCGGGGCGTCCGAGGCGGTAATCCAAGGACTCTGGCAACTGGGCAAGAAGCTGGGGCCGGCGTTTCAAATTCGTGACGACATCATCGACCTGACCCACGGCAAGGGCCGGCGCGGCGAAACCGGTTGCGACATCAAAGAAGGAAAACCTTCCATCCTGTTCGCTCACGCACTCGCCGAAGTCGGCGCAACGGATCGACGCGCCCTTTTGGCCGTGATGCGACGGCCCAGAGCCAAAACAACGGCCACGGATGTAAAGAAGGTGATCGGGGTCTATGAAAAGGCCGGATCGATCGAATACGCCCAGCGACGAGCGGACGCGCTGATTGGAAATGCTCTAAAGATTATCGACAGGCTACCACTCAAGAACAAGGAACGGTTCCACTCGGTCGCCCAGTTCATCGCAAACCGAAAGGTCTGAACGCCGCTATCGAAAGCGGCGTCGCCCCGGAAAGGGCATCCCCGTCGCGGCGCCGGACTCCCGTCGTTGAAGAATTCGCTTGGCCAGCCGTTGGACCCGCTCATCGCCATCGTTCTCGGCGATCGTCTGAATCGCCTGGGTGGCCCCGTCGGTAGGGATCTGCGCCAGGTTCCACAGCCCGCTTTGTCGCACGTTGCGCGGCTGAGATGCCATGCCGGTCACGATCGTTTCCACGGCTACCGCTGGCTCTAGATTTCGGACCGCACCAAAAGCGGCGCGCCGAACCTCCGGGGCCTCCTCGGCGGTGGCAATCTGGATAATGGTCTCGCCGATCCGTTGATCTTGCGCCAGCTCTTTGTTCTCTGCGACGGAACGGAGAATTTCCCGCTTCACGTCGACGCTCCCATTGGCCAGTGCCTCCAGTGCAGCAGGGATGGCCGCATCCGAGCCGACTCGGACAAGCGCGGACACAGCCGCGATCCGCGTGGCCTCGTCGAAGCCGTCCCCGGCGTAGGCAATCAATAGATCCGCAGAGTCCAGATCCCCGATCCGGCCGATAGATTTCAGAATGGCCAGGCGCGACTCGTCGGAGATTTCTTCGTCTAACATTTTGGCAAACAGCGGCAGAGCGGTGGTCGCCTCCAGGGTGCCAAGGGTATCGATTGCCGCGTTGGTTACATCATTATCAGTAGTGTCTTTCAGGACACCCAGAAGGTGCGGAATCGTATCCGTACCGCCGGACCGTGCAAGCACGCGGACCGTCTGGGCGCGAAATTCCTCGGTGACCTGATCGCTGATCAGCGCGTAGAGATGAAACTTATAGAGATCCTCGGAGTTGAGAAGATCCCGCAAATCTTTTGGACGGGCATTGAGTTGATACAAGATCCGAGGATCTTTGCGGATCTTGTTGACCAACTCGGTAACTTCCGGGTAGGCCGACTTGCCAATGGCCAGCAGGGCCTTGAAGCTTGCCACAAAGATCTGTCCCTCTCCCGCTTCAAAAGCCGCCAACGCGGCCTCGTATTGCTCGGTCACGAGGGTTGCGAGTTCCTCGGCGGAGAGATGATCGTAGGATCCCGGTTCTTGCGGAGCGGCGGCTTCAACGGCCCGATCCTCCAGCGCCACCGGCTGGGGCACTGGCTTTTTTTTGAAAGGCGGGTTCTGCTTCTCTTCCCGGCGCTTTTTTTCCAACGCTTCGTTGGCCTTGAGCGCCACGCTCAAATCTTGGCGCAAATCCGTGTTGACCGCGTCAAAGATCAGCAAGGCTCCGCCGATCGCGACAATCAGAACCAACAGGGTAAGAAGGAGTCGAAGATCCGAGGTTTTCATCGGCGTCTCTTCCAGAAGAAATTTCCGCGATCTTTTAGGGCCGAGGCCTCTAGGGCACCGGCAGCGCTTCGGGCGGTGCCGGAACTGCGGGCGGTTCGGGCCGCTCCTGCATCGCCTCGAGCATACCCTGCAATGTCTTGATCTTTCCCTTCAAGCTCTCGACCTCGGCCTTGAGGCTCGTCACCTTTGTGGTCAAATCCTGCTTGTCCTTTGTAAGTCGAGCGACCTGTGCCTTAGACTCGGCGCTGGACGTGGCCAGGGCACCGGCCTTGTTTTCCGCTTCTTTCAGCAGGCCCTTCAGGGAGTCCCGCTCGCTGGTTGCCTTGGCAAGATCTCCCTTCGCGATTGCAAGTTGCGCAGAAGCGCTTGCACTTTGCGTTTTCAGAGTCGCAACGGAACCCTTCAGGTGTTGTTCCTGGACTTTCATTTTTTCTAACTCCGTCGTTAGCCGGAGATTCTCATCTTCCAACGTCGTGCTGCAGGCCTGCAAGAGCAGAAGCACTGCACCCAGAACCCACGGTTGCGACAAACGGTTGAACTTACACATATGCGAACCTCCTTTTGTAATCATTTCCCACCTTCCGGTGTGAAGGCAGAATTGAGCTTTTTCTTTTCGACATCCAAGAGGCTCTTGAGCAGCGTCCATTCTTCGGGCGTAAGTCGCTGAAAGGCCACTCCCTTTTCATCACACGGGCTCTTCAAGGTCATGGGCTCCATCACGGCCCATGGGCGGAGCCCGGAATAACTCAGGTATACCGATTGGTTTTCAGGCGATTGCTCAGATTCCTTTTGCGCGGCGAGGTGCTCCAGCTGAGCGGTGATTTTGTCCAGGCGCTCAACGATCTGCTCTTGATCCACACTTTCGTCTTGATAGGAGATACAACCTGCAACAAGCGAAGTGAACGCAAATGAAGCCAAAAGAATAGCGATTCCACGCATGGCACACTCCCGAAGTAGTTTCGCAACAGCGGTCGCTTTTCTTATACCAGATGGACGGGCCTATTCCAAGCGTTCCAGCTCGGAGAAAAGATGCCCCATCTTCTCCTTCTTGGTCCGCAGATAGCGCTCGTTGGACGGGTTGGCCTTCGTTTCGATTGGCACCCGCTCGACGATCTCCAAGCCGTAGCCCTGGAGGCCCAGGAATTTCTTGGGGTTGTTGGACAACAGTCGCATCTTGGTAACCCCCAGGTCCGCCAGGATCTGGGCGCCGATCCCGTAGTAGCGTACGTCGGCCTTGAAGCCGAGCTTTTCGTTGGCCTCCACCGTATCGAGCCCTTGGTCCTGCAGTTCGTAGGCCCGCATCTTGTTGACCAGGCCGATCCCGCGGCCTTCCTGGCGCATGTACAGCACCGCGCCTTTCCCGGCAGCCTCCACCGCCTCCATTGCCGTAGCCAACTGGCCGCCGCAATCGCAGCGGAGGGAACCCAGCACGTCCCCGGTCAGGCACTCCGAGTGCACGCGCACCGGC
>JAJDCN010000091.1 GCA_029260815.1 Planctomycetota bacterium | reverse complement strand
CGCGGTGACGGCGCTGGATCTGTCGCCCGTGTCGGTAGAGCGAGCCAAACGCGAGGCGGCCGCGAGAAACCTTTCCATCGATTTTTCCGTGTGCGACATGACCCGCGCATTCGATCACTTGGAACGATCGTTTGACATGGTCCTGGCCTGCGACAACTCGGTCCCCCATCTTCTTTCCGACGAACAGATCCTGACTGCCTTTCGACAGATGTGGCGCTGTACCACGCCGGGCGGTTGTTGCCTGGTTGGCGTACGGGATTACGACGCACTCGATCGGAGCGCGCGCCGGCTGGTCCCATACGATATCCATGTCGAGGAGAACCGTTGCACAATCGCCTTCCAAGCCTGGGAACCGAAGGGCGATCGGTACGAAGTGGCCTTCTTCGTTATCGAGGATACGGGTTCCGCCGAGCCGATCACCCGCGTGATGAGGACCGAATACTACGCGGTGGGCATTCCTCGGCTTCTGGAGCTTATGGAACAAGCCGGTTTTGTTCAGGCACAGCGCTTCGACGACCGGATGTTTCAACCCGTTCTGTGCGCCCAACGTCCATCCGCCGCTTCATCTTGACACCGGTTCACCCCCTATCTATAATGCGGGATTGCTTCTATAGGATATCTTGCATAGAGGACCCGTGGAATTCTTACGGCCGTTTCTAAAGGACCTCCGTGAACGGGGGCTGTTGCGAAAGCTGACCACTGCAGACGCCGAAGGCGGTCGGTACGTGGTGATCGACGGCAGGCGCTGCCTGTCCTTCGCCACCAACGACTATCTGGACCTGGCGGCCCATCCCCAGGTGCGCGAAGCGGCCGCCCGGGCCGCAGAGGACCATGGCGTGGGCGCTCGGGCCTCGCGCCTGACCGCCGGGACCAGCACGCTGCATACCACGCTGGAATCGGCCTTGGCCGCCTTCACCGGTTACGAGGCGGCCCTACTGTTTCCTACCGGGTACCAGGCCAATATCGGCGTCCTGTCCGCCCTGTTGACGCGATCCGACACGGTTTTTTCCGATAAATTGAATCACGCAAGCATTATTGACGGCTGCCGCCTGTCTGGCGCGACCAAGCAGATCTATGACACGCGGGATGCGGAGTACCTGGGGCACCTCTTGGAAAGCCACGTGGGGGCCGGAAAGCGGCTGGTCGTCACAGAGTCGGTCTTCAGCATGGACGGTACGATCGCGCCGGTGGATCGCATCAGCAAGATCGCACGACAACACGACGCGGTGTTGATGCTCGACGACGCGCACGGTATCGGCGTTCTCGGGTCCAACGGGCGCGGCGTACTGGAACATTTCGGCCTGCCGGCGGGCACGGCGGACATTTACGTTGGAACCCTGAGCAAGGCGCTCGGCAGCATGGGTGGCTTTGTGGCTGGTGGCGGGGATCTCATTCGCTACCTGGTCAACCGCTCCCGCAGTTTTATCTACGCCACAGGGTTGTCCCCCGCCTGTTGCGCCGGTGCCTTGGCGGCCCTGGAGATCCTCCAGCGGGAGCCCGAACGGGTGAGCCGTCTGCGCGAAATCAGCCAATACACCCGCCAGAGCCTCCTCCAAGCGGGCCTGGATGTGGGCGGGGACGAGACCGCGATCGTCCCAGTAATCCTGGGAGACAATCGAACCACCATGGACGCTGCCACGCAACTGCTCGCTGACGGGATCTTCGCACCGGGCATCCGACCGCCGACCGTGCCGGAAGGGCGCGGGCGCATCCGGGTTAGCCTTTCCTCGGCCCACACCCGGGAGGACGTGGACCGGCTGGTGGAATCTCTCAAGCGTACCCTGCTCAGGAGCGAATGCTGACATGACCGACAAACTTGCCGCAAAGGACAAACAATACCTGTGGCACCCCTTCACACAGATGAGCCAATGGGACGAAGAAGACCCGTTGATCATCGAGCAGGCCGAAGGCGTGTACTTAATCGATACGCAAGGCAGGCGCTACATCGACGGCGTCTCGTCCCTCTGGTGCAACGTCCACGGCCATCGCCGGCCGGAGATCGACCGGGCGGTCCGCAAACAGTTGGACCGGATGGCGCATTCCACTCTCCTGGGCCTGGCCGGCGTGCCGTCGATCCGTCTGGCCGAGCGCCTGGTCAACCTTGCGCCGGAGCCGCTCACGCGGGTCTTCTACTCCGACAGCGGCTCCACGGCCGTGGAGATCGCGCTGAAGATGGCGTTTCAATACTGGCAGCAGCGATCGGAGCCGAAGCCCGAAAAGAAAAAGTTCCTCACCTGGACTTCGGCGTACCACGGCGACACCATTGGGTCGGTCAGCTTGGGCGGCATGGATCTGTTTCACCAGATCTACAAGCCGCTCCTGTTCGAGACGGTGCAGGTGCCGCAACCGTTCTGCTACCGCTGTCCCTACGACTTGCAAAGGGAAAGCTGCGAGACAAAATGCGCCGACGACGCGATCGAGACCATCCACCGGCACGCCGACGAACTGGCCGCCGTAGTGATCGAGCCGATCGTCTACGGGGCGAGCGGCATCGTGACCGCGCCCGAAGGCTACCTGAGCGCGGTGCGCAACGCCTGTACAAAATCCAACGTGTTACTCATCGCCGATGAAGTGGCCGTCGGGTTCGGTCGCACGGGTACAATGTTCGCCTGCGAGCAGGAAGGCGTGGCGCCGGATCTGCTGTGCCTGGCCAAGGGTCTGACCGGCGGTTACTTGCCCCTGGCGGCGACCCTGGCGACCGAGCAAATCTATGGAGCCTTCCTGGGCGAGTCCCGGCGCAAGTTCTTCCACGGCCATACCTACACGGGCAACGCCCTGGCCTGCGCGGCGGCCCTGGCGAATCTCGAGATCTTCGAAGAGCAACGGGTCCTGGCGAACCTCAAGCCGATGATCTCGGCTTTGAGCGAAGGATTGGCGCGATTCGGCGATCTGCTACACGTGGGCGAAATCCGGCAACGTGGAATGATCGCCGGTCTGGAGCTGGTGAAAGATCGCGATGGGAAGAAGCCCTACGATCCGGCGCGGGGAATCGGCCACAATGTGGTGTTGCGCGCGCGCTCCAAGGGCGTCGTCATCCGGCCCCTGGGCGACGTGATTGTCCTGATGCCGCCGTTGTCGATCACTTTTGACGAGATGAAGATGCTCTTGAACGCAGTCTACGACGCAATTCGCGAGGAGACCGATGGCGCGTGAAGCGGTCACATCCTATTTCGTTACCGGAACCGATACCGAGATCGGCAAGACCGTGGTAACCGCGGCGCTGGCCAAGTGCATGCGCCGGCACAACCTGAACGTGGGCGTGATGAAACCCGTTGCCAGTGGAGCGGTGATGCTCGATGGCCGGCTCCAGTCCCCCGACGCCGCGTTTCTCATGGACGCTGTCGCCTGCGAGGATGACTACGATTGGGTCAACCCAATCCTCTTCGAGCCGGGGCTGGCGCCCATGACCGCGACGATCCTGACAGGCGAAAAGGTGGCTTTGCAGGCGATTTTGGACGCGATGGAGAGGCTGATCGAGCGTCACGACATCCTTCTGGTAGAGGGCATCGGCGGGCTGCTGGTCCCCATTGCCAGCGGGTGGAACGTGGCCGATCTGGCGACGCAGATCGATTTTCCGCTGTTGGTTGTCGCCCGACCCGGCTTGGGGACCCTGAACCACACGGCCATGACCGTCGAGTGCGCGCGCAAGCGCAATCTGACCGTCAGCGGGGTTGTCATCAATCACCAGAACGACACGAAGCCGGGCTTGATCGAAGAGACCAACCTGGACGTGATCGAAGAGCTCACCGGCGTTCCGATCGTTGCGAACATTCCGTATATTCCCGACTTGACGGCGGGAACGCTTCCAGACAATCTTTTCGACGAGTTCCTGACCGGAGAGTTCCAGTGAATCGCCACACCACCCGCGTCACGGTGCGCTACGGCGAGACCGACCAGATGGGTTTCGTCCACCACCGAGTCTACCTGCTGTATTTCGAACACGGCCGTACCTCCATGATGAAGGCCTTGGGTTGTCCCTACGGGCAGATGGAAAAGGACGGGGCGTTCCTGCCGGTGACCGAGGTAGGCTTGAAGTTCAAAGCACCCGCCCGGTTCGAGGACGAGATCGAGATCGCGACCACGGTCCAGTCGGTGACCGCAGCCCGCGTGATCTTTGCCTATGAAGTACGCAAGGTCGTCGATGACACGCTGTTGTGTGAAGGCTTCACGGTCTTGGGCAGCATCGGCGCCAATGGGGTCGCCAAACGACTGCCGGCAGGCTTGGTGGAAACCTTGAAAGGAGAACTGGCTTGATCGTCATGAAGTTCGGCGGCACCTCCCTCGGCGATGCCGATCGGGTGAAAACCGCCGGAGAGATTATCCAAAAGTACGCCGCGAAGAATCCCTTGGTGGTGGTTTCCGCGCACGGCCACGTAACGGACCGGTTGGACGAGCTGACCCGCGCGGCGCTGGCCGGGAATTTTGACACGGCCGCGATCCGAGACGCGCATGCGCAAATTCTGGACGGCTTGGATCTCGCGCCGGATCTTGTCGACGCACTGGTGGGCGAGTTGTGCGAGCTGGTCCGAGGCATCGCCCTGGTCAAGGAACTGACCCCACGGACCTACGACTATGTGGTCTCTTTCGGGGAGCGCTGCTCCAGCAGGATCGTCGCCGCGCATCTTTGCTCTCTCGGGCTGGATGCGGAAGCGGCCGATGCCTACGACATCGGGATGATCACCGACTCCCATTTCGGTGGCGCGCGACCGTTACTAGAATCTGAGAAGGCCATTCGCAAGGCGGTTGCCAAGTCGGGTAAACTACTGGTCGTCACCGGCTATATCGGCAAGAACGAAGACGGCGAGATCACGACCCTCGGTCGTGGCGGCAGCGATTTTACGGCCACCTACATCGGTGCGGCCATTGGCGCCGAAGAGGTCCAGATCTGGACGGACGTGGACGGGATCATGACGGCCAACCCGGCCCTCGTGCCGACCGCGCGACCCATCGAAGAGGTCTCTTTCGAGGAAGCCAGCGAGCTGGCCTACTATGGGGCACAAGTCATTCACCCGTCGACCATGATCCCCGCGATTAAGAAGGATATCCCGGTTCGTGTGCTCAATACCTATCGACTCGATTATCCAGGCACGCGGATCATGCGCCAAATAAACAATGGCCAGGACCCGGTCAAGGCGATCGTCTACAAAAAGAACATTACGTTGATTCATATCGTCTCGACGCGGATGTTGCTGCACCACGGTTTTATGGCCAGCCTCTTCGAGATATTTAACCGGCATCGGATCGTGATCGACATGATCTCCACCTCCGAAGTAACCGTTTCTCTGACGACCGATACGCGAACGCACCTGCCCGAAGCTCTCGACGAGATCGCCCAGTTCGCCGCGGCGACCTCTTATGAAAACAAGACGATCGTCTGCGTCGTGGGGCAGGGCATGGAGCGCGCCACGGGAACCCCCTACCGGATCTTCTCCGCTCTGAAGGCGATGGAGATCGACGTTCAAATGATTTCCCAAGGCGCCTCGAAGATCAATTTTGCCTTCCTGGTAGACGATGTGGACTGCGAACGCGCGGTCCAGGCTCTTCACACGGAATTTTTTGAAAGGACGTAAAAACCCATGCCCACCGTCCCCCTCGATGGAACGCCCTTAACCCTCGACAGAGCAATCACCGTCGCCAGCGGCGGTGCCCGCGTTAGGCTCTCAACTGCGTCAAAAAAGAAGATGAACGCTTCGCGGGCCGTAGTAGACAAGGTGATCCGAGCGGGAAAACCGGTGTACGGCATCAACACGGGGTTCGGCAAACTCAGCAACGTCTCGGTGGCGCGTGCCGATCTGGCGGAACTCCAGACCAACCTGCTGCGCAGTCACGCCACCGGAGTGGGCGAACCCTTGGGCGAGGCGGAGGTCCGGCTCGCCATGCTGCTGCGGACCCAGACCCTGGCGGCAGGTCGCTCCGGAGTACGGCCGCTGCTGGCGGAGACGCTGATCCGCATGCTCAATGCGGGCATTCATCCGATCATTCCGTCCCAGGGCTCGGTGGGCGCCAGTGGCGATCTGGCGCCTCTGGCGCATATGGCGTTGGTCCTCATTGGCGAAGGCGAGGCCTTTTACGAAGGCAAACACATGAAAGGCGCCGCGGCGCTCAAGCGGGCGCGCATCCGTCCGGTCGAGCTGCAGCCAAAGGAAGGCCTGGCGCTGATCAACGGCACGCAGATCTCCACCGCGATTGCGGCGTTGTGCATTGACGCGGCGCGCCGGATCCAAAAAGTGGCCGACGTCGCGGGGGCCATGAGTCTCGAGGCCCAAAAAGGAACCGCCGTCGCATTCGACCGAAAGATCCACGCCGCCCGTCCCCACGCCGGACAGCGGAATTGCGCGGCCAACCTGCGCAAACTCCTTGCCGCAAGCGCCATCATGCGGTCGCACAAGGACTGCGGAAAAGTCCAGGACGCCTACTCGTTCCGCTGTATGCCCCAAGTTCACGGCCCTTCCCGCGACATGATCGCCACGCTCGTGCCGGCGATCGAAACGGAGATGAATTCAGTTACGGACAACCCGCTTGTTTTTGCGGAGACCGGACAGGGTCTCTCCGGCGGGAACGTCCACGGGCAGTCGGTGGCCATGGCCATGGACGTGCTGGCCATCGCGCTGAGCGAGTTCGCCAGTATCTCCGAGCGGCGGGTCGAGCAGTTGGTCAACCCGGACCTGTCGGGGCTTCCGCCGTTTCTGATCGAGCACACCGGGCTGAACTCCGGCATGATGATCTCTCAGGTCGTGGCCGCGTCTCTGGTTTCGGAGAACAAAGTGCTTGCCCATCCCGCCGGTGTGGATTCGATTCCCACCTCGGCCAACAAGGAAGATCACGTTTCCATGAGCACCTGGGCGGCTCGAAAGTGTCAACAGGTTGTCCAGAACGTCGAGCACGTGCTGGCCATCGAGCTGCTGGCCGGGGCCCAGGGCATCGATTTCCATCGTCCGGTCAAACCTGGCCGCGGCGTAGCCGCCGCGCATCGTGCGGTGCGTAAACGTATCCCCCACTTGACGAAGGACCGGGTGATGCACAAGGATATCACGATCCTTCGGGATGCGATTCGGTCCGGCGAATTGGTACGCGCCGTCGAAGCGGCCTGTGGTACGCTTAAATGAGGAGACCCCAATGACCACGGATGCGGAACCGACCACCCCGCGGATTCAAGCCCCCACCGGCCCGACCCGCGTCTGCAAGACCTGGGCGGCCGAGGCCGCCATGCGAATGCTGATGAACAACTTGGACGTGGCCGAAGAGCCGGAAAACCTCATCGTCTACGGCGGCAGTGGAAAGGCCGCACGCAACTGGGACTGCTACCACGCCATCGTGCGCGAGCTGGAGCGCCTGGGCAAGTCGGAGACCCTGCTCGTCCAATCCGGCAAGCCGGTGGCCGTTTTCAAGACCCACGCCCACGCCCCACGGGTGCTGATCGCCAACAGCCACTTGGTCCCCGCCTGGGCCGATTGGGACCACTTCCGCAAGCTAGAGGCCGCGGGCCTCATCATGTACGG
>JAJDCN010000010.1 GCA_029260815.1 Planctomycetota bacterium | reverse complement strand
GCAAAAAAGAAAAGAGCGACCAAGAGAAAGAAACCGCACCGCGATAAATTCATCCGTTTAGCTGCAATACTCCCCATGCAAAAACCTCTTCGAACTTTTTCGTGGTTACGATTCATGTAGATTACCTTTTTCTGCTTTCTGCTGAACCACAAAATCTTGGGTCACGCAACAGGCCCGCAACTTTGCCATGCAGCTCGAGGAGGAAGACAAGTCCATGTCCGTTCTCATCCGAGATGGCGATGGAAAATTCTCCAAGTCCTTTGATACCGTTTTTAGGTCCATCGGTGCCCGGGTCAAGTGATTGCCCTACAAATCGCCCAACTTAAACCCCTATGCGGAGTCTTGGATCGGCACCCTCAAGCGCGAATGCCTTAACAAGTTCATCTGCTTCGGCGAAGATCACCTGCGTCACATCCTCAAGGAGTACGTGGAGTTCTACAACACGGTGCGACCCCACAGCTCGCTAGACCGTCCTATTGATTACGAGCCCACGATCACTGAAGGCAAAGTCGTATGCGACTCTCGATTGAGCGGTTTGCTGAAGCACTACTATAGACGAAAAGCCGCCTGAAGCTCTTCTCCAGACAGCCATTCATTGCGGGGAAAAGTGCGCCCGTATTCAGCCAATCGGGCTTGACTTGCCGTAATCCAACGCTATTGTGTTGTCAAAGACCCACGCGTGACATCCCGAAAACACATCCTCGCGCCTGTTTCGGGCCAGCACATTTTGTTTGCACATCTCTCACGGACTAATCAAAGCAAAATTTCTCGGCTAGACACTATATAACCCGTGCATTTCAGTCGGCTTAATACTCCCCGAGTTTCTGCATATCGAGGGGGTTGGCAGAAAATAGTCCAAAACTGTACGTAGATTTCATCTTGTGTACCGAGCGTTCTGAAAATACAATGCGGGTTCGTAGAGTACAGGGAGAGCGAGACGTAATCCGAGGCGGCAATGAGGTTATTTCTTTCGTTTGTGATGTTTGTCCTGCTGGTCCTGATCGCCGGCTGCTCCGGCCTGCCCCCCCTTCCGGGGCTGCACCGGGCGGCGGCCCAGGACGACACCGATGAGATTCAAGTCCTCCTGGCTCGTGGCGTGGGGGTGGATTCCCGCGACGGAAAGGGCGAAACGCCGCTACATTGGGCCGCCCGAGGTGGACAACTGGCCGCGGCCCGCCTCCTGCTGGCCCGAGGAGCCCAAGCCGGCGCCAGTGGCCACGACGGCTCCACGCCGCTGCACCGGGCCGTAACCGCGGACGAGTCTGCGATGGTGGAGCTGCTGCTGGCCGCCGGCACGCAGATTGATGCGAAAAACAAGATTCAACAGACGCCTCTGACTCTCGCGGTCCTAAATGGTCGGATGCAGATGGCCCGTGTGCTCCTAAATAAAGGCGCCGATGTGACGGCTCGAGACGCCACGGAAGCGACCGCCCTGCACATGGCTGCCGGCGCCGGCGATAACGAAATGGTTGGACTGCTCCTGGCGTTCAAGCCGGAGCTGGCCGCCCAAGACGACAAGGGCGATACGCCGCTGCACAAGGCCGTCTGGCACGACCATGCCGCCGTCACCCAACAACTGCTGAGTTACAAAGCGAACGTCCACGCAAAAAGCAAACAAGGCTGGGCCCCACTGCACTACGTCGCCGTTCAGGAGGAAAATGCCGCGCTCGATCCTCTGCTTGCACACGGCGCGGACCTGAATGCAAAAGACAACGATGGGGTGACCCTTCTGCACTTGGCGGCGGTGTACGAAAACCTAAGACTGGTCGAGCGCCTGCTCAATCACGGGATCGACGTGGACGTCTCCTCCGCGGCGGGCTGGACCCCGCTGCATTACGCGGCGATGACCGGGCGCGACAAGGCCGCCGAATTGCTGATCGTCTACGGAGCCCGGATCAATGCTCGCGATGCCCAAGGTCGAACGCCCCTGTCTTTGGCCATGAAACCCGCACAGGTCGACTGGAAGTTGGTGACGAAAAACCAAAAGGAACGCGATGTTATCATCGCAACGCTGAAAAAACTCGGTGGCAAAGAGTAAGACAGTTCAAGCGATCCCAACGCGATTCGAGGTCAACCATGAAGCTGAATTCGGCATTCCTTCTCGCAACACTGAGCGTCCTGATAATTTCCTGTGGCGCCGAAGAAGAAGTGGATCCGTGGGAATATTTCCCCCTGGAAGCAGGGCGGACGTGGACCTACAAGAACAGGATGGGAACGGTGTACGTGGAGATGGCCGTGACGCCCGATCCGAAGACCTTTGGCGTGACGGCCCGAACCTCCTTTGGGCAGTATCGATGGGAGATCCATGCGCCGCAGGACGGTCCGTCGATCGTTCCGATCGATAGCGGGCAATTCACCCAGACTTTGAAAGTAAAGTTTCCCTTGGAAGCGGGAGCCCAGTGGGAAGTCGTTCCCGACAACGGCAAGCCGCCACTGCGCGCCACGCTTGTGGGAAAAAGCGACGCGGAAGTGCCTGCTGGAGAGTTTGAGGATTGTTGGCGCATCCAATACATGCCGGTTGATCCCCCGGAGGGCGGAAGCGACCTGGCTTTCGAAATCTGGCTGGCCCGGGGGGTGGGAATTGTCAGGATCGATTTCGCCCGACCCGAGGGATCGACCGCCCCGCAGCTCGCGCCGCTACAGCTTGAGTCCTACACAAAACCGTAAGCGGCCGTGTGTGATGGGTGCTCATCACCGCTGTTTTTTCGTAGTTCAGGGCTTCAGGTCTGATGATAGATATGATTTCTACTCGCGGATAAGGGAGACGATGGCGGCGACCAGTTCGGAGTCGCTGAACGGCTTGACGATGTAGTCGGAGACGCCGAAGGCAAACGACTTCTTGATATTTTCCGAGTCGTACATGTCGGAGACCATCAGGATCGGCACGCGGGCCGTCTCCTGACTGCTCTTGAGTTGCTTGCAGGTCTCAAACACGTTGATGTGTTCCATCAAGGCGCTCATCAGGATCAAGTCCGGAGCTCCGTTCTGGAAACACTGCTCCAGGGCGCCCACATCTTGGGCCGGTTCGACCGCGAAGCCAGCTCCAGCCAAGATGGCGGAGTAGAATTCAGACGCATCGTTCTTCTCGTCGAAGATGAGAATCTTGAGCCCTTCGGTCGTCGCAATTGGCGATTTGAGCGCCCGCTCGAAGAAGGTGGCTATCAGTTCGGTCATACTCTCGTTGACCTCGTCGATCCTCAGGGTTTCCAGATCTCGTTTAATTCCGGAGATGTCCGGGCCGGAGGTGGTCAGGGTGTTCTTGGACAACTGTGGGTAGCGCT
>JAJDCN010000090.1 GCA_029260815.1 Planctomycetota bacterium | reverse complement strand
CAACTGGTCCGCGCATTCCATGACGAGAGCTTTGACGAATTTGACCGAGGTCCGCGGCCGCAGGTGGGCGTGACCACACTGACGCGTTATAGCGAGGGGTTGGATTGTCCGGTGGCATTTGGTCCGCATCCGATGGCAAATTTGCTGGGCGACGTGCTGTCGACTGCGGGGCTCAAGCAGTTGCGGCTGGCGGAGACTGAGAAGTACGCGCATGTGACTTACTTTTTCAACGGCGGCGAGGAAGCTCCGGTGCCGGGCGAAGAGCGGGTTCTGATCCCTTCGCCGAAGGTGGCGACCTACGATCTGCAGCCGCAGATGAGCCAGCCGGAGGTGACGGCCCGGGCGGTCGAAGCGATCGCGGCGCGGACCTTCGACGTGGGGGTGATCAACTTCGCCAACGCCGACATGGTGGGACATACCGGCAATTTGGAGGCGACAATCCGCGCGGTAGAGGCGGTGGACCGCGGAGTGGGCGCGATCTTGGAGGCTCAAGCGGAGGTAGGTGGGGTAACAATGATCACTTCCGATCACGGCAACGCGGAGCGGATGGTCGAGGCGGCTGGCGGTGGCTCGGACACGGCGCACACGACTCATCCGGTTCCTCTGATCTTGGTGGGCGATGGCGTTACGGACGTGACGCTGGACGCGGGCGGGCGGTTGTGTGACGTGGCGCCCACGATGTTGACGTTGTTGGACTTGAAGCAGCCCGAAGCCATGACCGGCCGCAGCCTGTTGTCGAGCTAACAAAACGCTGGGTGTGCCGAAGCGCTCGCTAGCGAAGTACGACGAACGCTTTTCGGACGAGGTCGACGACTTGGCTGTCCTTGATCTTCAGGAACTGTTTGAGTCGTTGGTCGTAATTGAGTTGCAGTCCGACGCCGCCGTTGCCGGGTACCAAGATACCCGTGTCGGCGGCCACGATCGAACCGTTGACGATCATCTGCCCGTTGGTCTTGGACTTCCTGCGGCTCATGTTGAACAGCGCATTGTTGGTGTACATGAGGGCGTCGATTTGGAATGCCTGGCCGTCCTTCCGTTGGTTTTCGTCTTCAATCCACAGGCGCTTCAGCTCGCTCTCCGACATCCAGCCGCTGGTCGGGGCGAGGTTGATTACAGTGGCGTTGTCCAAGTCCGTATTGCCCATTGGAATTTCAGTCAACTGGGTCAGGTCGTAGTAGAGGGTCTCCTCGTTGCCTTTCCAAGTCTGGCTGGCGGCATCGAAGTAGGTGCCTCTCCTGCCGTTGTATTTGTTGTAGATGTAAACAGGGTCGCCCGGCCCCATGGTGTAATACCGGGGGGTATAGTCCTTGATATAGAGCGGGTTGGTAACGAGTTTTCCGCTTCTATCCGGGAGTAGCATCTGGGTTTTTGTCCATTCCGCCCGGTTGAATAGAGTGATTTCCGTCATGGCAAAGGAGAATTGCTCGGAGGTACCATAGACCGACCGATCGCCTGGGTCGATGTCCTTGGGGTTCATGAGATCGGCATTTCGTCGTAGCGCGGAGGGCGTCAGGTAGTCCCCGGTTGCGATGTTGCCACCGGCAGTGAGGGCCAGGGTGTTTTTTGTACCATCGTCGGCCAGCCCGAAGGTCCGGTTGCCGTTGGTGTCAGTGCCGTCGGCATAGGTTACATCACCGACAACGTACAGATTGCCCCGGGCGTAGATTTGCCCGGTGCCCTTCACCACCCCCTTGATCACCACGTCTCCGTCCACGGCGATATTTTTGTCCAACACGATCGGGTTCGACTCGGTGCCGATGAGAACCAAGTTCCCGGTCACTGAGCCATCGACTTTTGACAGGTTCGATACGGTGGGCATGGCGCCTTGGGTATATGTCGATCCGGCCGGGACGTTGTACAGGATACCTCCGGAGATCTGTCCCTTTGCGCTGGTGACGACCGAGGCGAATTCGTCATCGTCCACGATCTTATTGTCGTTCGTGTCCGGGATAGCGGGCGGGAAGGCGGATGGCAGTTGGCCATCGGTCATTTTGTCCGGGTCGCCCGGATAGTCTAGATAAAGAGAGCCGTTGGTCAACGGGTTCCCGTCAGTATCGTTGCTTGTGGGGCTTAACGGGATTTCGGTCATAGTTCCGAAACCATCCTCGACGATTTTGCCGTTGCTGTCGATTTGGTAGCCGCGCAGGGTTGTGCCGGCCAAGTCGGTGAGCACGGAACCGTCCCGGTCCAAAATGCTTCCACGGGTGTACAACGAACCGGCGATGTGCGATTCAGCACTGGTGGAACGAATCATCAAACTCTCTAGAGAACCGACCTTAATCCGATCGAAATTGCCGTATTCGTTTGAGTCTGTGTTGCCGATGCGCTCAACGGTATCGATCTGGGCGTGACACATGATGCAATTGATATTGTTGCTCAACAAGGCGAAATCGAATCCCTTGAACAACCCACCTTCAATGGACAGGGTTTGCAGAAGCGTCTTGGCCCCCCGGCGCCCGAAACTTCCGGTGGCTCTGATGCCCAACTGAGTGGTCTCGCCGCCGGCGGAGTCGGTGCGTCGAATGGTAACCGAGTCGATGGTGGCCTGCTGATACGCTTGATCGTTGAGGATCTGAAGGGTCAGGCCGTCGGTCAGGCCGATGGAGTCCAGGTAGGCGCGATATTCTGTCGGAGATCCGGCAGTTCCGGCGTTCTCGGTGAGGTAATCGTCCCATGCGGCAACGATGCCCATCTCGATACCGGCTTCCGCGGCGTAGTAGGACACGACGTTTTCGTTCTTCGCGTTGGTATTGTTCGTGCGCGCCAGGCTGGACATGAGATAGGTCGAGGCCATGGCGGCAACCATAACGACCGTCATGATGCAGATTAAGAGCGCATTGGCTTTTTGCTTCAATGGGCCACGATGCATGGAAGAGTCCTCTGCTTGTATCACGTCTGGTTGTTTCGCAACCGAACGCTAGTTGTTTCGTTGAGTTTGATGTATCGCCCTCGCTTGTCGCGCGTCACCATCCAGATGTTGATGGCCACGGTCTCAAAGTTTCCATCCTTGTCTAGAGTGACGGAAAAGATCGGGTCTGGAGTTCCGTCGCCGTTCATGTCCGCTTCACTGTCGGTTTCGTGAACCACCACCAGGCCCTGGCCGTAGGTTGCCGTGCGGCCCCCGGTGGTTTCCATTACCAGGTTGCCCTGGAGAAAGGTTCCATCGAGTGCTCCGTCCCCGTCAATGTCGAATTGAATATCGCTCTCCCGGAGCGTGGCGTTGGACGCGAACCGGTAGACGGTGCTGCTGCCCAGGACCGGTCCGGCAACTTCCTGCGTCCCCCACTCGATGTTTCCCGTCGTGTCCACGAAATCACCGTCTCCGCCCATGTCCACGGGAACGAGATATTCCAGCTCCGGTGGGAGCGTGGGATCGGTTTCCACGTAGATGACCTGAGCTGGCAGCAGCTCCACGGCAACGGTTTCGACGACACGACGGCATTCTTCGTGGCAAGCGCCGCTGGTCATGCCCGCTTGGTAGGTGTCCGTGCCCACCCGCAGCGCCCGGAGGGCGGCGGTCACCGTTATCGTCAGGACGACAACGACGACAAGGATTTCCAACAGCGTGAAGCCACCGTTACGGCGCTGTGTGGATCGATTGGGGCTCATTTTCCCACCTCCGTTTGCAGGACGAGGGTGGAGTTGCCAACAGCCCCGGTCCATGAGACGTTTACAGAAACACGCATCAGCCGATTGCTTGTTTTCGAAACATTGACAGTGGCCTGCCCCTCGCGAAGCCGAATGAGCGATCGGTCTTGAACGTTGGCGATTTGCGTGCCCGCCTGCAGATAGTCGTAAGCGGAAGTAGCAATGGAGCCATCGTCAAGATAGTCCTGAATTGCTTGGCGCCGGACCGCAAGCGGGATCTGAAGCCTCTCCAGGGCGACGGTGGCGTTGGATCCCTGAAAGTATGCAACGTATTCGTCGACCGTGTCGAATTGGCTCTTGGTTTCTTCCAGTAACTGCCGTGCAGCGTCCGTTGCCGAAGACCGTTCTCGGGTTGCCGCATCCATGCGGCTGGTGGCATTCACGGTGGACAGAAGCCCCGTAATCGCAATGACGACGATCGTCAAAGCGACTAGTAGTTCTACGAAGGAGAATCCTCCGCATTGGTTCTTCGTTTTTCTCATTTTTATTTTTCCGAAAAGCATTAACAGTTTACTTCTACGACATCTGCAACTAAGGTCTTAAGAGAAGCAAGCGGCATGCCATGCCGTTGAATCTCCTTGAATCTTCGCTGCCCGCCTTGAATCCATCTGCTGCTCCGCCGGGTCGGTTGTCCCTGGCGGGGTGATTACTTCCCAGGGGGCTGAAGACCCCACTTGTACCCGGAATCGTGCGGATATAAAAATAAGAAGGCAAGCCCGGGGTGGTGAGGGGCACCCACGGGCTTGCCTGTAGAGGACAAGGAGGGTTAAGACATTTTGGGGTTGTCTAACAGCTTCTTGTCCTTTGAGAGGATTTGGTCGGCGATGATCTCGCTGGCCTTGGCTTCTGTTTCGATTCGGGAGAACACTACGCGCTTGAAGGCTCGGACGACGTCCGGATCGAACTGCTTGCCGGCTCCAGCCTCCAGCTCTGCGAGGGCTTGCCAGGGCGGCATGCCGGCGCGGTAGGGTCGGTCTGAGGTCATGGCGTCGTAGGCGTCAGCCACGGCCACAATGCGGGCGCCCACCGGCACGTCTTCGTCGATGGTCCCGTTGTTGTAGCTGTCGCCGAAGTACTTGTGGTGGGCCTCGACGATCGGGATGGCGCCCTTCAGAACGCTGCCTACGCTGGCCAGCAATTTTCCGCCCTTGTCGGCGTGGGTGGCCACGTCTTTCTTTTCTTTGGCGGTCAGGGCAGCGGCCTTCTTGATCAGGTCGGTGCTCACTTCGATCTTTCCGATGTCGTGCAACAGACCGCCGACGCGGACGTTTTCAACCTCTTCACGAGACAGTTCCATGGCGATGGCGATCTCGGTGGAGTAATTGGCGACCCGCAGGGAGTGGTTTTCGGTGTAGCGGTCGGTGGACTCCAGGTACTTAGAGAGGATCTCCACGACGCCGACGTACGCGGTCCTCAGGTCGTCCACTTTCTTTTCCTTCTCTTCATAAAGGAATCCGACGCACACGCCAGTCAGCATGAGGAACCCGCCCCAGATGGCGATACTGAATTCCAGATCGCCAACCATCTGTTCGTTGTGGAACGTTGTCGGGGACATGATGGCGAACAGCGAAACCGCCAGGATACAGAACACGCTGGCCAGCAGGGATGCCCGCTTGCCCAGGACGTATCCTGCGGTCAAGACCGGAAGGTAGTAGAAGTTCAGAAACGCCAGTTTTTGAACGACAAAAAAGTTCAGAGCCAATACGCTCAGCAGAATCATCAGAACGATGCACTGCTCGAAGTTTTGGAACAAGTACTGCTTTAGCCTATACATTCTTTTCTACCTCCGGTTGGGGTTGGGCTTATTCCCCGGTGAATCGATGACGGCGATGAGTGCCTCGACCATCCGTGGGTCGAATTGCGTACCGGCGCCGCGAGTTAGTTCAGAAAGGGCCAATCCTTTGTTCATGGCCCGCTTGTACCGTGAATCTGAGGTCATAGAGATATATGCGTTGGCCACCGACAGGATCCGCGCCCCGATTGGGATCTCCTCTTTGGCCAGGCCGTCGGGATATCCACTGCCGTCGAAGCGTTCGTGATGGTGGCGGATCATCGGCAGATCGTCCGTCAAAGCTTTTATGCACTTGAGGATCTGTACCGAGTATTCCGGATGTTTTTGCAGGATCTTGGCTTCCCCATCGGTCAGGGGGCCGTCTTTTTTGAGGATGTCGTCCCGGATGGCAATGTGGCCGATGTTGTGCAGCAGAGCCGCGGTCCGGATCGACTCGGTCCGTGCGGTACCCAGGTCGAGAGACGCTCCGATTTGTTGCACCAGATTGGCGACCTTCTGGGCCAGCTTGCTGGTTAGAACGTCTTTGGTTTCCAGCGCGGCGGTCAGGGCTTGGATGGTTTCGGTGCTGGTAAGTTGGATCTCCTGTTGGATCTTTGTTTTTTCCCCGTGCAAAGACTTGGGCTCCGAATCGGCCACGACGTCCTCCGGTTCCTCAGTGGCTTGTGGAAGCAGCTGATCGCCTTCCTCCCAGGTGCAAACCCGGTTTCGGCCAGTGCGCTTGGCCTTGTATAGTGCGATGTCGACCCGGCGGATCAGCTCGTCCAGGGTGAGGTCCTCCGTACCGTCGATCCCGGTAATGCCGGCGGAGGCGGTCAAGTGGATGCACTGGCTTTCATCTTTGAATTGATGTTCCCGGACCAGTTCCAAGACTCGGTTGGCCACCGGCATCGCTTTTTCCAACGATGACCGCGGTAACACGATCATGAATTCTTCTCCGCCGTTGCGAGAAACGATGTCGGATTGGCGGGTCGGTTTTTTGAGCACCTTGGCGAATTCGCGCAGGACCATGTCGCCGAACTGATGGCCGAAACTGTCGTTGACTGTTTTAAAGAAGTCCAAATCGAAGGAGATGCATGACAGGGGCGTTTTGTAGCGCTGTGCGGCCGAAAGTTCTTCGCCGAGACGGTGGTACAGGTGGCGGTAGTTATACAGTCCGGTCAGCGGATCGGTCATCGACAGGACTTCCAGCTTCCGGTTGGCCTCTTCCAACTCAGCTTGCAGAGCCTTCAGCCGCAGCATTGCCTTGACCTTGGCCAGGAGGAGACCATTGAAGAAGGGTTTGGACATAAAGTCGTCGGCCCCTTCGCTGAGTCCCTGGATATTGTGCAGTGTGGTGCCGGAGGGCGACAGCAGCATGATCAGAATCGAGCGCAATTCCTCCTTCTTCCGGATCTCGTGAAGAATTCGGGTGGTGTCGATTCCGGGAAGATTCACATCCAACAGCAAGATGTCCGGCTTGTCTTCTTTGATCAGTTCGATCAGACGGCGTCCGGTATCGGCCAAGTGCACGTGCATCCCTTCAGCTTCCAGCAGATACCGGATCTTCATCCTCACCGTCTCGTTGCTGTCGGCTACAACAACCAGCGGCAGCTCATGCCCTCGCTTCTCTGGATGTTTTTCGTTCATTTCCACGAAGTCGGTCTCCGAGTCGTCTCGCGTATTGTGTTTAATGTACGTCTGCTACCGATACGTTGAGCACTTCTTCGCCCGAAGTGGTGCCCTTCAACATGTTCTGGATGCCCGCTCGCCGCAGAGTGATCATCCCGTGGGCGATGGCCGCCTCCTTGATCTCCGTGGCGGAACCGGCCCGGTTGATGATCTTCCGGATCTCGTCGTTTAGTAGAATCGTCTCCAGCAGAGCAAACCGACTGCGATAGCCGTCGGTGCACCGGGAGCAGCCCACGGGTTTAAAGATGGGCTTCGAGCCAATCTCCTCGGGCTTGAAGCCCATGCCTAACAGTTTTTCGTCGGACACTTCGATCGGTTCTTTGCACTCGTCGCACAGCCGTCGACACAGTCGTTGGGCCGAGACCAGGATTGTGGAAGCCGCCACGAGGAACGGATCGACGCCCATGTCCACCATGCGCGGTAGGGAGGATGCCGCATCGTTGGTGTGCAACGTACTGAGCATCAGGTGCCCGGTCAGGGCCGCGCGGATGGCGATTTCGATGGTCTCATGGTCGCGGATTTCGCCGACCATGATGATGTCCGGATCCTGTCGCAGGATCGAGCGGAGCGCCGCGGCGAAGGTCAAGCCGCTTTTCGGATTCACGGCGACCTGGTAAATGCCATCGAGCTGGTACTCTACCGGGTCTTCCACTGTGATGGTGTTGTCTCGGACATTGGCCATCTCCGTCAGGGCTGAGTACAGGGTGGTACTTTTTCCACTTCCGGTCGGTCCGGTCACCAAAACCATGCCGTAGGGCGAGGCCAGAGCTTGGCGGAAATCGCTTAGGGTTTTTTCTTCGAATCCCAGGTCATCCAGACGCAGGGCCAGGTTCGAGGCGTCCAGGATTCGCATCACAACCTTCTCGCCATTGAGAACCGGCAACACGGACACGCGAAAGTCGATCTTTCGTCCTTCGATTTTCAGCCGAAACTTGCCGTCCTGCGGACGGCGTTTCTCGGCGATGTCCAGGCCGGCCATAATCTTGATGCGGGAAACGATGGCGTTGTGCATCCGCTTGGGCGAAGAGATCGTCTCGTAGAGCACACCATCTTTTCGATAGCGAACTCGGGTCTTTGTCTCGGACGGCTCGATGTGAATGTCGCTCACTTTTTCTCGGATCGCTTGGAAAACCACCAAGTTTACCAACTTCACCACCGGCGAGTCGCCGGTTCCGTCATCTTCCACAAAGTCGTCTTCCTCGATGGCAATATCTTCGACCGCGTAGGAGACGTCGTCCACGTCTTCGAAGAGGTTTTCCACTTTCTCCTTACTCATGGCATAGGCGTTCCGCGTCGCGTCGCCGATCTTGCGCGTGGAACTGACCATCGGCCGCAGCACGCAGCCGGTCACCAGGGCCAGATCATCCAGGCGGAACAGGTCGAAGGGGTTGGCCGTGGCAATGGTCAGCACGTTGCCGATCCGCGAGACCGGCACCACACCATAGGACTGGGCGGTCTCCCGGCTCATAGTTTCCAGGGCCCATTCCTCGGGCGTGACCCGTTCCAGGTCTACCGGCGGCAGCTTCATTTCCATCGCGATCAGGCCGGTGAGTTGGTCTTCGGTAAGGATCGCCTGCTCGATAACTTGGTCGGCCAGACTCTGGTCGGACTCGGTCGTCCCGCCGCCCATCTCGTCGGCTTGTTCGGTGGTTAGGACTCCGTTCTTGACCAGTACGTTTTTCAGGCGCTTGTTAAACCGATCCATCGGCGTCCTCCTTCTCCTGCGCATTGCCGTCGCCGTAGTAGGTATCCACCGCCTGGTCAATGTCGGAAATGGTTGTCACGCACGGGAACAACGAGCAACCGGATTGTTCTTCAAGGGTCGTGATGGTCTTTTCATCCATCACGCCGGCAAAGGCGACCAGCAGCACATCCCCGATTCGATCCAGCGGCATCACGCGCTTCTTGCGCAGATAGACCGGATCGAACGGTTCAAGCAGCTCCTTGGCGATGGAATAGTGGGCGACGCTAATGTAGGGCAAAGACACCTGGGCGGCGATGATCTCAGCAAGGTCTTTCTCGTTGAGGACCCCCATGTTCACGAGGGCCTCACCGACCATTTCGTCTTCGCTTTTTTTCAGGGACATCGCCTCAACCAATTTCTCGGGCGAGACGACGGATTCGGTCTGAAGCAGTTCCGCCATGCGGCGTTCAGTCAATCGCGTGGCATAGCGTGTCGTTCGTGTTTTCACTTTTTGATTCATTCTCGTTCCCTCACTACATTCCGATAAGATTGAGCGCAAGGCTCGATGGGGCGGATGACATTCAGTTGTGGGATTTTCTGGCAACCCTCACGGAGATACGCCCTCACCACAGCATTGACTTTCGCAAGAGGTGTGCCATCGACCTCTCGGGACCTCGTTGCTGGAAGAACTTTACGTAACACAAAGAGAACACACTGATTACATTCCGAGAGGTCCGGTGTGCCACGCGGGAACAATCCTCCCGTGGGTAGGGCCGATCACACCCGGTTGTCACCCATGTGACATCCTTTGTCAGTTTTGGCATCGATCCGTCCGACGGATGCATCGTAATCGGGCGCACCGGAACCCACCGCGACAAGCTCACCCGGAGGGCTCGATCTTCGGACCGGCGGCTCTCGCGGCGGGCGGTCAAAAGGCGCATAGACATTCGGTGGTGGCGGTGCTATACTGTACCGTTCAATGGGCCGGACGGCGGATTCGTGCGATCTGTCGGGCAACACGGCCCCTACGACGTTTGGAGGTTCCAGCTTTTTGGACATCTTCTTGCTGGTCGCGGCGGGTGCGGCTTTGGTGGCAACCGTGCTTTTTTCCCTGGCGGAAGCGGCTCTCTTGTACTATTCGCCGGCAAAGCTCGGTGAGATGCTCGGCAGCAAGCCTTCGGCCGAGAAGATTCGCCGCCAGTTGGACCGCAGTGACGCGCTGCAACTAATTGCCACCGGATCGGTCGCTTCAACCACGGCGATCTTTGCTCTCCTGTTGACGTTTCTATTTCCCCAGAAAACCGCGCTCACCTTCGGGATGCTCTTTGGGATCTGCCTGGTCGCCGCGATCCTCGCGGCGCGTATCGTCTCCCACTTGATCGTACGCCACGACGCGGAGCGATTTCTGTTGGCCTGTTTGCCGCTGGTCACCTTCATGGCCAGGTGCCTGGCCCCCCTGGGGGCCGTTGCCGCTCCCGGCCGCAAGGCGATGATCCGCCTGTTGGGGCTTCGTGAAGAGCCGCCCATCCAGGAGCAGGTAGAAGACGAAATCCTCTCCGCAGTTCACGAAGGCGAACGGGAGGGCGTGATCCAGGGCGGCGAAAAAGAGATGATTGAAGGGATCATCGATCTGAAAGACGAAGATGTGGCCGACATCATGACCCCGCGCACAGAGATGTTTTCCATCAGTATCGACACGTCCCTGGCGGAGGCGATCCGGATGATCAACGAGGCGGGCCATTCGCGGGTCCCGGTATACGGCGAAAACCGAGACAACATTAAGGGCATCTTGCACGTCAAGGACATCTTGAAGAACCTGGAGGACCGCGAGCAGACAGTCCGCAATCTCCAGCAGATCCTGCGCTCGCCGGTTTTCGTACCGGAGACCAAAAAGATCGGTGAATTACTGACGCAGTTTCGCCGGGACCGGGTTCACCTGGCGGTCGTGGTCGACGAGTATGGCGGTACCGCCGGCATCATCACGATCGAGGACATTATTGAAGAAATCGTGGGCGAGATCCATGACGAGTTCGATACAGTACCGCTCAAAGAGCCCATTTTGATGACCTCCCGCACCTCAGCGGTGATCGATGCCCGATTGCACATGGCCGAACTCAATGAAAAGCTAAGCCTCTCGTTGCCCGAGGACGAGGGCTTCGATACGGTGGGTGGCTTCGTGTGCTCCCTGGCCGGCCACGTGCCGGAGCAGAAAGAGCAGGTGGTCCACAAGGACGTCCAGTTCACCGTATTATCCGCGGACGACCGGCGGATCCACTCCCTGCGAATCACCCTGCCGGAGACCCGGGAGGGCGAGGGGTAGCCCTTCCCGGTTGAACCGATTTTCGAGGGGCCCACCCATGGCCATTATCAAAACCGAAGCGATCACGTTGCGGACGACCGACTTCTCCGATACCAGCCAGGTTCTGCAATTCTTGACCGGATCCGACGGTGTGGTTTCGGCCCTGGCCCGCGGCTCCAAGAGGCCCAACAGCCCCTTTCAGGGCGCCATCGACGTCTTGACACTCAACGAAATCGTGTATTATCAGAAGCGCTCGAGCCTGCACGAACTGGCCGAAGTGGACCAGATCACCACCTTTCCGGGGTTGCGGTGCGACGTATCGCGGGTCTATTGCGCCAGCTACGCAGTGGAGCTGGTCTACCTGTTGGCGCGGGACACCCATCACCCCAAAGAACTGTTTGACCTGTTACGCACAACCCTATATACTATAGAGCGGTCTAGAACTCTGCCGCAAACCGTGATTTCATTTGAGATTGCGGCTCTTCGGGTAGCGGGGTTCGAGCCCATGCTAGATCATTGCACCTCCTGTGGGGGCGCCATTCGGAACCAAGGATGCACAAACTTCAGCCCGCTCCAAGGCGGGCTTCTATGTAGTTCGTGTAGCGCGGAGGTGACCGACGCCCTGCCGGTCGCACCGGGGGCCGTTTCGATCGCGCGAGCCTTGGCTGGCGGAATTTCTAAGCCGGCGCGCGTGAAGATTTCGCCGAAACAGGCGATTGACTTACGAATCCTGTTGGATCGGTTTATCGAGACCACGCTCGGCAGCCGATTGAAGACGAAACAATACCTGAGCCGGATATAATGCGTCACGGATATCGACAACTGCTCATTTGGATTGCCTGCGTCGGGCCGGCGCTCTGCGGGTGCGGGTCGACCCACACCGACGACAATATTTACAACCCCGACGAGTCGGAACGAATCTCGGCCGCATTGTTCGCCGAGGCCGACCAACTGTATCTGCAGGAAGAATACGTTGCGGCCAACGAGAAGTACGAAAAGGGCCTGAGCGTGTCGCCCTTGAGCCCCAAGGGCGAACAGGTGATCAATCGCCAATACGAGATGGGCCGCAAGCTAATGTACGCAGAAAAGGAAGGCCCACTGGGTCTGCCGTTTCCCAAGTGGTTCTCCTCCGAAGCGGCCGGTTTGGACATCCTCAAGGATATTGCGGCCCGTTCAGCGGTGGCCGCGGAGAAAAAAGCTGAAGGGGTGGTCGGCC
This sequence comes from Planctomycetota bacterium, assembly GCA_029260815.1. Taxonomy (GTDB): domain Bacteria; phylum Planctomycetota; class B129-G9; order JAJDCN01; family JAJDCN01; genus JAJDCN01. The sequence goes on along the minus strand of JAJDCN010000090.1, from coordinate 8,598 downwards.
CGCGCAGCTTCCCCGTCATGGAGGACGCTCAGTGGACCCTGGCGACACACCATTACAGTAACGCGGATTACGAAACAGCCCTGGAGCATTTCGACGCAATCGTCAAATATTTTCCGGACGGGCAATGGACGATCAAGGCCAATTGGTTCGCCGCCGAGTGCTATTACAGGCAAAACGAAGGTCCGGAATACGATGTGCAAATCCTGGATGAATCCTTGCGGCGATTCCGCGGGTTCATCGAGCGGTATCCGTTTCCCATCGCCACACGAGAGGACGTCCAGTTGGCCGAAGCGCGGATTGCAACGATGATGAATCGGAAAGCGGCCAAGAATTATATCACGGCGGTGCACTACGCCGAGCGGGAGCACTTGAAGGCGGCCCAGGCCTATTGTGAAGTGGTCCTTGCACAGTACGGTCAGACCGACTGGGCGCCTCAGGCCACGCAACTGCTGTCCAAAGTCAAAATCGCCCTGAAGAAGAGGAGCGAAGTAGAATGAACGTGGTCCGGGTCGGTCTTTGGATCGTCGTAACTCTCGCGGTGACGGGGTGTGGCTATTCCTTCGATTCGCTTCTGGCCTCCGATCCGGACGCTGGACCTGTCCGTTCGATCTGGATACCGGTAATCCGAAACGAGTCGCACCGGCGTCAGTTCGAAGAGCCGCTGACCGACGCCGTGATCAAGGAGATTCAGGCGACCACAGACCTGGAAATCAAACGCACGCGGACCGGGGCCGATAGCGAACTGCGTTTGGAGTTGATCGACGTCGAGGAACACACCTCGATTGAAAACCGTTTTGACGTGCAGGTCCAAGGGAGCGTGGCCTTTGTCATCACGGTCCAGTGGCTTGATTTACGGGGCAATGAAGAAACCGAAATTCCGCTGTTGCGCAATCTCGCACGGGACCGGCGCCGATTTACCGCCACGCGGGGCGAAACCTTTTCCTCCGCAGCCGCGGAGATCGCTGAAAAAATCGCAGAGAAGATTGTAGAAGGTATGTACCGGGGGATGGAATTACCCCCCGAGGTTTCCGGAGAACAAGATGCCTGATCAAAATACACAGCCTGGTCCCCCCAATAAAAACAGCTATCGGAAGCAGGACTTCCAGCGCAAGACTTCTGCCAAGCCGCCGGCAAAACCCAATCGGCCTATGAGGACGTTTCTGGTCTGGATGGTCATTATCGGCGTGGTTTGGATGATCGTGCTTTTGGTCAGCCAAGCGGGCCCGAAGCCTGAAGAGCTCACCCAGACGAGTTTTAAAACTCTGTTTGAAAGCAAAGAGATCAAGCGGATCGAGGATTACGTCAACCCGAGCGAGCGGGAATTAAAAATCTTCAAGAAGAACACCCAGCCGAACGAGCCGCCGATCGTTATGCCCATTTCGGACGGTTTTTGGGAAGAAGACTGGGCGCAAGAGCTGAAGAAACTGAATAACTCCTGGCCCGAGGAGGAACGGGTAGAAATGATCACCAAGCGAGAGAACCGCATGTGGTCAGCAATTTTGTTTAACATGCTGCCATGGCTGTTGATCTTCGTGGTCATCTACTTTTTCTTCTTTCGGCAGTTGCGCGCCTCCGGCGGCGCCGGCGGCGTGCTCTCCTTCGGTCGCTCCCAGGCCCGCATGATCACCAAGGACAACCGAAAGGTAACCTTCGCCGACGTGGCTGGGATCGAAGAGGCCAAGGAAGAGGTCGGCGAGATTATCGAATTCCTCAAGAACCCGGCCAAGTTCCAGAAATTGGGCGGTCGGATTCCCCGGGGCGTGCTGCTGGTCGGCTCCCCCGGTACGGGAAAGACGCTGCTGGCCAAGGCGATCGCCGGAGAGGCGGACGTGCCGTTCTTTTCTATTAGCGGTTCGGACTTCGTGGAGATGTTCGTCGGCGTCGGTGCCTCGCGCGTGCGGGACCTGTTCAAGCGAGCTAAGGAGAGTTCGCCGTGCCTGATCTTCCTCGACGAGGTCGACGCGGTCGGACGCCGACGCGGCGCCGGATTGGGCGGCGGTCATGACGAGCGGGAGCAGACCCTCAATGCGATCCTCGTGGAGATGGACGGCTTCGAGTCCGACGATGGAATCATTTTGATCGCGGCCACCAACCGGCCTGACGTGCTTGACCCCGCGCTGATGCGACCGGGGCGGTTCGACCGGGAGATCGTAATCGACCTGCCGGATGTCAAGGGCCGTGAGGAGATCCTCAAGGTGCACGCCCGACACATCAAGATCTCCGAAGACGTGGATCTGAAGATCATCGCCCGGGGCACGCCCATGTTTTCCGGTGCGGACCTGGAGGCCCTGATCAACGAAGCGGCCTTGGCGGCGGTCATGGCCGACAAGGATTCGGTGACGATCAAGGAATTGGAAGAAGCGCGCGACAAGGTCCTGTGGGGCCGGCAGAAAAAATCGCGCATGATGGACAAGGACGACAAAAAAATCATTGCCTATCACGAATCGGGCCACGCCATAATCGCCAAGCTCCTACCGGAGGTGGAACCGCTGCACAAGGTGACCATCGTCCCTCGGGGCATGGCTCTGGGCTCCACGATGTCCTTGCCGGAACGGGATGTCTACCTACGCTCCAAGCACAAACTACTGGGCGAGATCACCAGTTGCCTGGGCGGCCGGGTCTCCGAGGAGATCTTCCTGGGCAAAGAGAACGTCACCTCCGGCGCTCAGAACGACTTCGAGCAAGCGACCCGTCTGGCCCGCAACATGGTCACCCGCTGGGGCATGAGCGATAAGGTCGGCACCATCGATTACGCCGAGTCCGAGGAGCACCTGTTCCTGGGCCGCGACATTACCCGCAGCAAGACCCATTCCGAAGCCACCTCTCTGGAGATCGACAAGGAAGTCAAGCAGATCATCGACTCGTGTTACCAAAGGGCCCGGGATTTGATCGAGTCCCATCGCAAGGAGGTGGATATCATTGCCGAGGCCCTGCTGCGCCACGAAGTGCTCGACGCCCTGGACATCGACTGGATTATCGAGGGCAAGGACATCGACCAGCGTAAGCAAGAGCAAGCCAAGCAAGAACAGATCGAGATGGCCAAGGCCGAAGCGAAGAATCATACCCATAACGCGACTTCAACGACGCTGCCGGACGCACCCCTTGATGCTCCCAAAAATGAAGAGGCTTCCTAAATTCCCGGCCCGATCGACCGTACTGCCCAAGGGAAGGCTTGCGGTGGGGGAACGCCCTCGGATGATGGGTATCCTCAACGTCACACCGGACTCGTTCTCCGATGGAGGGCAGTATCCCACGCCGTCGGCGGCGATTGACCGGGCCGTGCGCATGGTAGAGGAAGGTGCTGATCTGATCGATGTGGGCGGAGAGTCCACCCGACCCGGCGCCGAACCGATCAGCCTCGCGGAAGAGTCGGACCGTGTTCTGCCGGTGATTGAAGGGATTGCTCGGAGCGTGTCGGTGCCGATCTCGATCGACACCCAGCGCGCTGCGGTTGCACGTGCGGCACTGGCGGCCGGCGCATCAATTGTCAACGACGTCAGTGCGATACGCGCAGACCCGGACATGCCTTCGACAATTGCCGAGGCCGGCGCGGCAGTCGTCCTGATGCACATGCTCGGTGAGCCGCGTACCATGCAGAACGACCCGGTCTACGACAATGTGGTCCAGACGGTTTTCGATTTCCTGGCCGAGCGGATCGCCGCCGCCTGTGCCGCTGGAATCGCGCCGGACCGGATCGTGGTCGATCCGGGTATCGGTTTCGGAAAAACACTTGAACATAACCTGGCGCTGATGGCCAACCTTGGTGCTCTGCGGGCGCTGGGCTGCCCGCTGTTGGTCGGGCCTTCGCAAAAGTCTTTTATCGGGCAGATCTTGGACCTTCCCGTGGATCAACGGGAGGAAGGCACCGCCGCGGCGGTAGCCCTTGCTACCGGCGCAGGAGCGGATATAATCAGAGTACACGATGTCCTGGAGATGGCGCGGGTGGTCCGCGTGGCCTGGGCGATCGTGCAGGCGCAAGCCGATCATTAGGACCTGATCGATACGGAGCCGCGGTTGTTTCAACTGACTTCCATTGCCGAGATCGCGATCATCTCCTTCGCCGCGTACATGGTGTTGCGGTTCTTGCAGGGCACCCGCGGAGCGGGCATCCTGCGCGGCCTGGTCATCCTGTTTGTGCTGGCCTTCGCCATCTTGATGTTCCTGGCCACCAAGCTGGAGATGCCGATTCTCAAGCACTTGCTGGACAGCCTTTTGGCGTTCTCCTTGATCTTTCTCGTGATCATCTACCAGCAGGAGATTCGCCGTGGGTTGATTTCATTGGGACAGAACCGGTTCCTTCGGATTTTTTTCAAACTAGAGATTGGCAGCTCCGACGAGGTGATTAAATCGGTCCTGTGGTTGTCCGAGCGCAAGATCGGGGCATTGATTGCCGTGGAACGCATCGTGGGGTTGGGCAACTACGCGGAGACCGGAACGCGGGTGGATGCGGAAGTTTCCCAGCAACTGATGTCGACAATCTTCTGGCCCGGCTCGCCGCTGCACGACGGCGCGGTGATCGTTCAAGGCAGCAAAATCGTAGCGGCCGCCTGCGTGCTGCCGCTTTCGGAGAACATGGTCTCCCGGCCGAGCTCTGGGTTTCGCCATCGGGCCGCTTTGGGGATTACCGAGGAGACCGATGCGATCGTGATCGTCGTGTCGGAGGAAACTGGCCGGATTTCGGTTGGCATCGATGGCCGGTTGGATCGCAATGTCAGTCGGGAAGAACTGCCCCGGCGGATCGGCGCCTATCTGAACAACGGGGAAAAGGCGGAGTAGGGTCCCGTGAAAGAATGGCTTAAAAAACTGGTTACGCACAACCGTGGCACAAAGCTTGTCGCGATTCTTGTGGGCTTGATCGCGTGGCACTACTTCAACGACCAGATTTCGGTAAATGGCCAGGTGATTGTTCGGATCGTGGTCGATGCCCAGGGGGTTTCGGATCGGGCATGGCTCCTCAGCAGAGAAGAGGATCTGGTGTACAAGGTTCGGGTCTATGGGCCAAAGCAGGCATTGGCACGGCTGGGGCAGCAGACGGTGACCTTGAAGCTGACGCCAGGCGCACTGAGCGACACCCCCGGGGACTACCCCATGACGATCCGCCAGCGGATCACCAGTTTTGACGAACAGCCACCGGGCATCACAATCGTTGATGATCCTCCCCAAGAGGCCCTCATCCGGGTGGATTCAATCCGAGAAGTCGAACTGCCGGTGAAGATCCTCGCAACCGACGACAAATGGATCTATACCCCCTCTCCGCCCTTGGTGTGGGTTCGGGGCCCGCGGTCCATCGTGGAAAAAATGAACAGCGTGAAGACCTGGCCGGTAAAACCGGAGGACCTGGATCCGGAGAACCCCAGCAAGGTTGGATTTGAAGAAATCCAGGTCGCCGGCCGAGATCTCACCTTCAAGCCCAATAGTATCGGTGTGGCGATCAAAGAAAAGGGTGTACCGGAGGAGCGGATCTTTAAGAAGGTCAAAGTCTGGACGTTCTTGGGACCGAAGTTTGATCAGGAGTACGAGGTCGAGTTTGAAAACGACGCGGAGCTTGCCATCCTGACGCTACGGATGCCGCAAGACGTGGAGATCAAAAAAAATCAAATTGAGGCCTTTGTCCGATTTCCCAACGACGATCTCGACTTAACGCTTACCACGCCGCAAGATGTGGTGGTCGAGTTTCGGTATAACCACGAGGCGCGAGAAAAAATCGAAGAGGTGGGCGCCCAACCGGTCGTGCGTGTAACGATCAAGAAGAGGAATTGAACCTGACATGAGCCAGCAATTATTTGGAACCGACGGAATCCGGGATATTGCCAACTCCGGTAACTTGACCACCGACAAGGTCCTGCAGATCGCGCGCACTGTTGGGCACAAGCTACGCACCAACCCGCAGTTTTTCTGGCACGAGGGGATGCGCGCGCCGGACCGCCGCGATCGCTCCGCCCGGGGTAAGAGCCGGGGCGCGGGGAAGGTTGCCATCGGCGTGGACACCAGAATCTCCGGCCCGCTGATCTGCGCCGCGTTGGAGGCGGGACTGCTGTCCCAGGGAGTAGACATCCTCAACCTCGGGGTGATCCCGACCCCCGTGGTCGCCTCTATGACCAACGTGTGGGGCTGCATTTTGGGCATCGTCATCTCGGCCTCGCACAATTCAATGGAATACAACGGGATCAAGCTGTTCAACGCGCGGGGCCTGAAGCTCCCGCGGCAGACCGAGACCAAACTGGAGGCAGAAATCCTCTCCGGCTCCGGCCCCATGAACTTTCCCATCGGTGACCGGATCGGCCGAAAAATGGAACACGACGACTTCCTCGAAGACTATCTCGGGTTAATCACCCGCCAGATGGCGTTTGCATCCAGCCGGCGTCGGCTGACCAAGCTGAAGATCGTGGTGGACGGCGCCAATGGCGCCGCTTCAGAGATTGCCCCGCGCATCTTGCGCGAACTGGGCGCCAAGGTGGTCGCCATCCATTGCACGCCGGATGGGCGGAACATCAACCGAAACTGCGGTGCCCTCTACCCGCAGGTGGCCGCGGAGGTCGTGCGAACTGAAAAGGCGCACTTGGGAATCTCCCTGGACGGCGACGCGGACCGCGCGATCCTGCTGGACGAACAGGGCAATACCGTGGACGGGGACTTTATGATGGCCATCGCTGCCGGGCACCTCAAACAACAGGCGGCTCTGCCCGGCGATCTGGTGGTGGGCACCGTGATGTCGAACCTTTGCCTGGAGTTGTATCTCAAACAGATTGGAGTGCAATTGTTGCGCACACCGGTCGGCGATCAGTACGTGCTGGAAAAAATGATCGATGACGGCTATGTCCTGGGCGGCGAACAGTCCGGCCACTTGATCTTCCTGGATACGGCCAGCACCGGCGACGGCTTGGTTACCAGCCTGAAGATGATCGACATCATGCTCGAAACCGGTAAGAAGCTGTCGGAACTGGCCTCGGTTATGAGCCGCTCGCCCCAGATCCTGCTGAATGTGCCGGTTTCTTCTCGGCCCGAACTGGAAAGCGTCCCGGCCATCCGGGCGCAGGCCGATCAGGTGCGCTCGACCCTGGGCGACGACGGGCGGCTGGTGTTGCGCTACTCCGGCACGGAGACCTTGGCTCGCGTGATGATCGAAGGGCTGGACGAGAAACAGATCAACAAACTGGCAGAGTCTCTTGCGGATGTGATTCGGAAGGAACTGGGGTAGGGATGACGAAGTTGGGGGTAAACATCGATCACGTGGCGACCGTCCGCCAAGCGCGGCGCGGGACGCAGCCCGATCTGTTGACCGGCGCTCGGCTAGCCCTCCAAGGGGGAGCCGATGGGATCACGATTCACCTGCGCGAAGATCGGCGACACATTCAGGACGCGGACGTTCGCGCAATTCGGACCGAACTGGATGCGCATCTCAATTTAGAAATGGCTCTCGCTCCGGACGTGATGGATGTGGCCGTATCGGTGGTGCCCGACCAGGCAACACTGGTCCCGGAGCGGCGAGAGGAGTTGACCACCGAAGGCGGTCTGGATGTGGTGGCCCACGCGTCCGGATTGGCCGAAGTGACCCGGAAGCTGATCGACGCGGGTGTGGGGTGCGTCAGCATGTTCATCGAGCCGCGGCCCGAGCAAATCGACGCGTCGGTGCGGATCGGCGCCCATGCGATTGAAATCCACACGGGCGCCTACGCGAACGCGACCGATTCGGCGACGGTTGCCGCGAGCCTCGCGGAGATTCGCCGTGCCGCCGACTACGGGGCCGCCGCGGGGGTCCGCGTCTTTGCGGGACATGGCCTGGACTATGACAATGTGGGGCCCGTGGCAGCGGTGGAACCGATTGAAGAACTCAACATCGGCCACGCCATCGTTTCCCGCGCGATTGAGGTCGGATTGGTACAGGCGGTTGCACAAATGAAGGCACTGCTCAAACCTTAAAGGGAGGTTCACATGTTTACCGGTTCCTACGTTGCTCTGGTTACCCCATGGAAAGACGGAAAGGTAGATTGCGCCACCCTGGAGGCATTGGTGGATTTCCACGCCGAGTCTGGCACGACCGGTATCGTGCCCTGCGGCACGACGGGTGAATCGTCGACCCTGACGCGCGAGGAGCACGCTTTGGTCGTCGAGACGGTTGTTAAGGCGGCGAACCGGCGAATTCAGGTCATTCCCGGGACCGGCTCCAACGCGACCGCGGAGGCCATTGCCCGAACGCGCCACGCCCAGGAGATGGGGGCTGATGGGGCGCTGGTGATCACGCCCTACTATAACAAGCCCACGCCTCAAGGCCTTGTAGAGCACTTCACCGCCGTGGCCAGCGCCGTCACAATCCCGATTGTCCTGTACAACGTCCCGGGCCGAACAGGCACGAACATGCTGCCCAAGACCGTTGCGCAACTAGCCAAGGTCGAGAACATCCGCGCTATCAAGGAAGCCTCCGGTTCCATAGACCAGGCTTCGGAGATCGCGATTCTGGCGCCGGACATGACGATTCTATCCGGTGACGATACCCTGACACTGCCCTTGATGGCGATCGGTGCCCAAGGGGTGATCTCCGTGGTGGCTAATATTGCCCCGCGGGACGTGGCTCTGCTGGTGGCTACCTACTTGGACGGT
>JAJDCN010000089.1 GCA_029260815.1 Planctomycetota bacterium | reverse complement strand
AAGCTGAAGATCAGCCAGAGCATGATACATGCTGGCTTTGGCCGCGTTAAGCTCGATGTGCTTTTTAACACTGTGCATGCTCATCTCGTTATAGATAGACTGCTCGAGCACTACCGCCGCTTCCTTGAAGAACCCCGAATCAAATAAGACCATCGCGTTTTCATTCGCTTCCACAAACGAAACATTGGGAGTGCTTTCATACGGAGGCAGACCACTAAAAACTGGTGGCATCATATTATACTTTTTTCTATATACTTCGGTTTTGAATTCAGAAGCGATCACTGAAACAAAGGCGTTAAAGTAAGGAGCTCGAGCCGTCAGGGCAAGCTCTATTTCTTGTTCGCGCTTCATGGCCATTTCTGGCTCATACTTCTTACATATCACCTCGATTTTGAGTAATAAGCCGGCCTCAAACCAGTCGTATCGCCCCTCCCAAGCAAGCGTCAGGAATGTTTCCGCCAGGTCCAGGTTACTCGCTGCCAGAGCGGCTCGGCTCATATACGGGTAAGCTATATCCGCCAATTCAGGATTGTCCGCCACCCATTGTGTAAGATGAGCCAGCGATTCATCATACTTCTTTTGGACGAGCAACAGGATGCCACGTTCAAATGGGTTCGAAATCCCATGAGCCGGGTGCTCAACAACCTGCTCTAAAAGCTCACGGGCTTCTTCTTCGTTTGCTGGTACGTTTGGGTTGGCGAAGATGGCTCTCGAGCCTTCTTTCGTGGCGTTGGAGCCAGGATTTCCACTCTGCACGCCGTCATCTAACCCCCTTGTGCTCCATACAACGGCAAGTACACCCAGCACGGCGAGAAGGACAACCGAGAGAACTCCAAGCCGTTTTCTTCCGGCAACACGCTCTCTCTCGCCTTGTGGCCGTATCGTTGCCTTTGGCATTACAGGGATCTCCTACAGACAAGCCTTCCATACCCAAGCTGGTGGTGAGGTGAACAGTTGTCTCACATTTCCATAATGAACCATTCCGCTACTATTAATATACGCTTGGTTCTTGGTTTTGTTACAGCTTTTTAGGAACGGAGGCTCTCTGCTAGGCGAAGCCGTGTTCGCGGAGAAAGCCTTCGGAGATGTCGGACTGCTGGAAACCGGCGAGTTGTTTGAGAACGTATTTGCCAAGCATGTCGGTTTCAATGTTGACTGAGTCGCCGACTTGTTTGGCTCCTAGCGTGGTCACTTCCAGCGTGTGCGGGATGATCGCTACGGCGAAATGGTCCTCGCCAAGTTCGGCGATCGTGAGGCTGATCCCATCGATAGCGATGGAGCCCTTGGGAATCATCATGCGACCCAGTTTGCGTTCGGCCTTGAAGTGAAAGCGGACTTCGGTCCCCTTCGGAACGATCCGGGCGACGGTGGCGAGGCCGTCCACATGGCCCTGGACGAAGTGGCCACCGAACCGATCGCCCGCCGCGAGAGCGCGCTCCAGGTTGACCATGTCCCCGATCGTGAGCCGGGCCAGGGTGGTCCGGGCCAGAGTCTCCTCGATGGCGTCGAAGTCGGCCACGGTGCCGTCCAAGGCCACCACTGTCAGGCAGACGCCACTGATGCAGACGCTGTCGCCGATGCGGGTACCCACCGTCAGGGGCCCCAGATCCACCGCCAAGCGCACCGATCCGCCGCGCCGATCCAAGCGGGTGACCTTGCCGATTTGCTCTACGATACCTGTAAACATTTCGCGTGCAGTATAGCAGCAGGTCGGGCCAAAGCAAAGCCATGTTTCGCTCCCCAACCTCGACCCCGAAGGCCCAAAAATAAAAACACTTTAACCGACCCCTCTTTTTCGTAAATGAGAGTTGACAAACGACCGATCAAGACGTAGACTGCGTCGCTTTTGAGGTTGGGCGGGATCCCATCAACGACCTAGCTCTTACTTTGCTTGGTATCAACGACATCTCGGTAGTGAGGAATCTACAAGCCTGATGGCCGAAACGAAGAAATCTTTCAAAGGCGGCTATAAGTTTCGGAAGGTCCAAGGCGCCCCCCAGAACACAGCCGTCGAAGAAGTCCAGTTCCCGGACAAGATCTCAATCCCACTCCGACAGGGTGGCTTCGACCTGCTCAAGCCTTGCGTCCAAGAAGGGGACACCGTGGACGCCGGACAGATCGTGGCCCAGGACGACGAGAACTATTCCAACCCACTGCTTGCGACAATCTCCGGAACCGTGGAATCCATTGTGGTCCTTCGCCGCAGACCCATTACGATCATCATCACCGGCAACGGCTCGAAGGAGCATCGCCGCGGCGAGGACGTTCCAGAGGGTTGGGAGAGCGCCGCGCCGGACGCGATTGGCTCGGCCCTATACCGTGCGGGCGTGACAGCCTTGGGCGAAGCAGGCATTCCCACACGCCATCGCAGCGCGCCGGTGGAGCCGGCCGCGGCCAAGTGTATCGTCGTTGGCGCCGTGGACGCAGACCCCGTGGGCCTACCCAGTGGCGCGGTCATCGGTGACGGGAAAAACTTTATCACCGGTCTATCCATCCTCCGACGGGCGCTCTCCGACGTGCCGGTCCATGTGGCAGTGGACGTCAAGAATAGCGAACTCCAAGATATTCTGGAAACCGCGGCGCGGGACCAGGACTGGTTGAAGGTCCATCCCGTCGTCAAAAAATATCCTGCAGACGCCCCGGTGGTGTTGGCGCAAACAATCACGGGCGCACGCGTGGCCCCGGGCAAACGGGCGGTCGAGGCGGGCGTGGTGGTAATTACCCCTCAGACGGCGATCCATGCCTACGAGGCGATCGTCGAGGGCAAGCCGCTGATCGAAAAACTGATCGCCCTTGGTGGGACGGGCTTCAAAGCGCCGGGTCTCGCGAAGGTTCGCATCGGATCGCCCTACGCGGCGTTGGCCAACGGCCGGATCGCCACGGGCGTGGAGCCCCGGCTGGTAGCCAACGGAATCCTGGGGGGCACGATGATCGCTGATCAGACCGAAGGGATCGAGCGCAACGTAACCCACGTGACAGCCCTCGTGGAGAACCGGAAGCGAGAGATGTTTTCCTTTATGCGGCCGGGTCTGAAACGGGACTCCTACACGAATTCCTTCCTGTCGGCCCTGGCGCCGGGCGGCACGATCCAAGTGGATACGAACTACCACGGGGAACACCGGCCTTGCATCGCCTGCTCCTACTGCGACGAGGTCTGCCCACGGGACCTGCTGCCCCATCTGCTAAACAAGTATGTGGAACACGACATGCAGGAGGATGCCCTGGAGGTGAATATCCTGGCGTGTATCGATTGCGGACTCTGCAGCTATGTGTGTCCGTCGAAGATCCCGCTGATGCAGAACATCATCGCGGGCAAGAATTATATCGTCAAGAAAGGTTGGCACGAGGAAAGCGCGTAGCCCGGAGGCTCTCTGTTGATTCGAAAGATACTGGACACGACCTACAGCCTGATCGAGAAGAACAAGTATCTGTCGCGAACGAAACCGTTCGTTGACGCTGCGGATAGTTTCTTCTACGGCATGCCCGATGTCACCGACTCCGCCCCACACATTCGAGACAACCTCGACATCAAGCGCTACATGATTGCGGTGGTCCTGGCGATCATGCCCGCGGCTTTCATGTCGGTCTACTTTTTCGGCTTGCAATCTCTCCTGTTGATCGCGGTATCGTACATTTTCGGCATCGGCGTCGAGTCGATTTTTTGCATCATTCGAAAAGAAGAGATCAACGAGGGAGCCTTCGTCAC
>JAJDCN010000088.1 GCA_029260815.1 Planctomycetota bacterium | reverse complement strand
GAGCTGAAGATGAACTCTTTACGCCAATCGGTGGCGACGATGCAGACGGAGTATCAACGCTATTTAGAGGGGCTGCACGGCAAATACGACCTGCAACCCGGGCAGCAGTTGGCCATCGATCCGCGTTCGGGCATCGCCCGTGTGGTGGATGACCAGGCGCAAGCCTAGCTCACCTTTGTTTCCAATGGGATTGTTCCTGATCGGGCCGGCTCCAACCGGAGCGGACCCGTTTCTTTTTACCCCCCGCGTATCTTGGGTCGAGGCACTCTCGCGTCACCTTGGAGACATGCAACCGCCTGAACGGGGGAGAGCCCGGCCGGATCGTGCCGCACCGGGTTGAGAAGAAAAAGCATTATTTGTAAAACCGAGGTCTTAAAGTTTTTAAATGATTTTGACATGGCCTGGGTGGTTTGTCTTACTAACATCCACCGATCGCTTCCGAGACCGCAAGGGATGGGACTGAAGATACGATCCAATGGATGGATTTGTCCGCTTTAAAACCTTTCGCCGTCCAAGTGAGCAAGGGCCGCGCGCTCTTTGCGATTTCCTATTCAACCCCCCGACCCCGTGTGTAAATCAAGAGGAGAGTTCATGAACGAGAAGAAGAAAGAGACCCCGCGTCGTGCGTTTTTGAAAACCGCATCGCTGGGCGCAGTGGCCTTAGGCCTTGTCGGCCTCGGCGGCAAAAAAGATGAGCCCGCGCCCGAACCCAGCGATGGCGTTACGCCGCCATCGACGCCAGGCGGTCCACAGATTCGTCACAGCAAAAAGATCGGCCGGTACATCCGTCTGCCATGAGTCTTTTGAGAAGGCTCGTGAGGAACGCAAGCACAAGGGACAAGTCTTTGGGAGCGAAAAAAGATGCCGACTGATTTTAATACGAATTTCCATATCAATGCGTCCGGTAGTCCGTTCAATGCGTCCGGTGGTCCATGGTACGGCGAGGACAAATTTTCCGGCGACGCCTCCCATGAAGATCAGCTCTCTATTCGTCACGCCGAGGACGGGGGAGATTTGTTGACGGTCATTATTGGTAACACCGTGGAGGGAGTGGACAACGACACCCAAGACCATACGCCCGAGGAGGACATACGGCCGGCGCGCGTGTGGCTTGTGCCCGATCCCTGGGGGAGTCCCTACGATACGGACAATGACAATTGGCCGGATTGGTGGGCGAATTCCGGCGTGGCCAGTGGCTACCACCTCCAAAGCGTTGGTGTGGGCTCCGGTGGCTCTCCGTACTTCGATAATCTATTGACCGTGGATCGAATTAGCTTCCTTGCCAGCGGAGCCACTGGGCAGTTCATACCGTGGATCAAGGGGTCCTACCCGGTCTTCATTGGAAACCGGGTTTCAATTCGGGAATCAAACCCTGGGTTCACAGAGGCGGGATGCATCAGAGCCACCACAACGGTGGAGCGGTGTGGATTTCTGGAGGACCCGATTGCAGGCAAATATCTTACCATCGCAGGCGACATTTCAGCCCGTTGCTCTATGAACACAGATGGTCTGGAGTCGGGTAACGTGAGCAGCTTCAAACCCATAATGGCGTCCTTTGGGTCCAACATTCCAACCCTGGGTAGCTTCGATGCAAACGGCGATCTCGCAGGTGAACAGCCGCAGTTGCGGGTGGTTGCCGGTTACTTCTCGGACTTCAGCTATTCGCTGGGCATCGGAGAGAAATCGGGGCAAGACGATACCCGGCAGAGCTTGAGCCGGTATGGGATTGGATATGTCAGCAAATTGCCGGACGGATTGGGCTTTGGCCCTGGAGCCGACGGTATAGGCATGTCCTTCGCCGATGGCGGCTACGCGGCGGGCTTTGTCGCTCGCGCGGCAGAGCCAAGTGACGTGTCCATCGGCAACCGGCGCGCCTATGGCCTGATGGTCCGGGATCTCGCTGAAAATGGATTTTCTCGAGTTGGTGACGACGGCCTGGCCGGTAGCGAGTTGGTTTGCGTAAAGATCGATGCGCAAAACCAGAGTGACCACTCCAGGTATTGCGATATCTTTGGGATTCATATCGGCGACATGACCCGCGGCACGAACAGCGCCAACGGCAAGACCGTCCGTGCGATCCAGACCACCGGTGGCGACATTCACTTCAACGGGCCGGGTACGGATGTCGCGAATCCTCGTGAAGTCAACGTCATGATCGGAGACGGCAAAAACCACGGGCGCCTGACCATAGGCGACCAAGACATCGAAGCCAAAAACGCGCTGGGCAGTTCCACCCTTCGCATCGCCGCTGACCTGGTCCAAGACGCATCGAACGACGCCTTTTGTTCGTACTATGTGGCGTGGACGCCCACGGGCTGGGACAACAACAACCGGGCCCGAAGGGTGGCCGGAAACATTGGAGCCCTGTTGATTGTTTCGGGCACCAACCCCAACGTTGGCGACCCCACCGACCCGATGACCCAGGCGGCTGGAGCCGCAAACGGCGTTGTCGTCAACCCGTGCACGGTTCAGAACAATGCGATTGTCGGAGGCTCCGTCGGATACTTTCAGTCGGCCCAAGACTTCGGCAACGTCTTGATTGATGACATGGCTGCTCTTGTGGGCGAATACTACTTTGGCGTAAACGGTTTGGACGCCGACCTGGGCGATTGGGAGGGCGCCGGTGGAGCGATCCTCAACGCCTTTGGCCTATACGCCCAAGAGCCCGACGGCACCGGCAGTAGCGCGACGACTGCCGCAGGCGTGTTCGACGGCGATGTGGCGATCAGCAGCGGGGCGAAGTTGTACCTGGACGCCACAACGAATTGGCGCACATCCAGTGCCATGAACAAAGGAGGCAAATCGATTTACATCGCCCAAGGTGGAGCCAACGCCGGAAAACTCGTCTATCACGACGGAACAACCGAAAAACAAATCGCCTTGGTATAGGAAGAAAATCGAGATGACACCGCCGCATCCGAGCACATCGATTTAAAGAGCCCCCGATCGTCAGCAAGAGCCCCTTGCCTTCTTGTTGGACCCGCGCACCAAGATGCGACGCGGCGATGTCCTTGAAGCGCACCGCTACTGAAATTCTGTAAAGAATTTTGCCTTATTCACTTATCCCAGTTTTATACCTAAAGCAGATTCTATATACCTGTATTCTAAAATCTTTTTAAGATAAAATTTGACATGATCTGGTTGGTCTGTCTTACTAGGGCCAATTGGTCGCGTCCGAGACCGCAAAGAACCGGACAGGACAACGAATCAAATGGCCCAATCCTCTTTCAACGCCATTCACCGCGCAAGCGCGCAAGCGCCGCGCGTCTTTCTTAATTTCGCAGACAATCCAATAATTCCGTGCGCAATCCAGGAGGAGATTCCATGAGCGAGAAGAAAAAAGAAACCCCGCGTCGTATGTTTTTGAAAACCGCGTCGCTGGGCGCCGTAGCCCTGGGTCTTGCTGGTCTCGGTGGCAAAAAGGAAGACGCCGCGCCGTCGAATCCCACAGCAGACAGCGATACTCCCGCAACACCTACGGGTTCGCCGGTCCGCTACAGTAAAAAGATCGGGCGCTACATTCAATTGCCATAAGGATAGCACGGTGCAAAGGGCAACGTGACATCACCAAATCAATAAATTGGAGCGAATATTATGGCCTTCGACATCAATTTAGCCGCGCCAGGCCAGTATGGCCCTTTAAAGGGAGAAGATTGGGACAAGGCTGCAACGCCAGCAGATGGCGGCACGCACAATGACCAACTCTCGATTCGCCATCCGCAAAGCGCGCAAAATGCCTTGACCCTAATTGTTGGCAACCAAATTAAAGGAATCAACGACGGCACAGGATCGGGCAAGTATGATGAAGACATCAGACCCGCGCGCGTGTGGATCGTGCCGGACCCTTGGGGGGACTCGGCCGATACCACAAACGCGGCGTGGCCCGACTGGTGGACCAACGCTAGCGTTACAAAAGGGTACCACTGGGGAGCGTACTATACTGACTATCCGAAGGATCTATTCAAGAATGCTCTGTCGGTCGACAAAATCAGTAACATGACCGACAAAGGCAGTGACTCTGGCCTGACCGCATCGTACTCAATGACCATTGGCAATCGTGTATCCATCTCAGGTGGTGATGAATCGGGCGAAGTCGGTTGCCTCCAGATTTACACCACCATAGAGGATGTCGGGCTGGTGTCAAATCGGGGAATGTTGGGCGACTTGGTGGGCCTCGGAGCCTATATCGCCGTGCGGTGTCCGCTGAATCACGATGACATATGGGGCTCTTCAGGCCACGCAAAGACAGAGCTGAGTCCGGTGGATGCATCTGTTTTTGCGGCCACGCAAAAAATGGAGAATAATGACCCTGAAGGTACTGACGGTTCGATAATGCCAAAGCTGCGTACCTACGCTGGTGCGTACGCGGGGTCCGCTGAAACCTATGGCTATACGCATCCGAACCCAGGTACAGGCGTACGCTCCAGTGCAAGCATGGTCCGGTATGGGATCAGTTACCTTGCGCGTATTATGGATGGTACCGGCGGGGAAGTTCAACTTGGCGAAGGTGTGGATGACATGAACCTGGGCTATTCCGCCGGTTTTGTCGTTCAGGAGTCAAACGTCTTCCGGAAGAGCGTAAACCCCAACGTCGACGGAGACATGCACGGGAACGCACGAATCTATGGCCTGCTCGTCAAAGACGTTGCATCGTACCCATATAAACGAACGACGGAGTCGCACGATCCGATTCTCGAGGATGGCGAGTTCGTTGGAGTCAAAATCGACCCTCAGAACGTTTCGGATGATTCACCGGACTGCGATCTTTACGGTATCCAGATCGGTGACCTGACTCAGGGGGCGAACATCGCGAACGGAAAAACCGTCCGCGCCATTGAAACCAACGGAGGTGACGTTCACTTCAACGGACCTGGTGGAACCGATAACCATGTTTCGGTCCACTTCGGTGACGACAGCAACTGGGGCCGATTGACGCTTGGTAAGGCCGCTACCAGTGCTCAAGCGATCGATACGGTCGGCAAGCCGATGCTGCTGTTGTCCGGAAGATTGGACCGGGATACCACCTCTGGTGACGAACATGCGTTTGGAGGCTACTTTTCGCCCATCGCTCCCAATGACGGGTTTGTAAAGCGATGTATGGCGGCTGCCGCACAATTGTCAACAGCAGGCTCGGCAAGCAATCCCGTCCTGATCGATGGAACCGGTGACAGCTTCAAGCTCGCCGGAGGCTACGGGTTCGGAGGCGGTGTTGTCGTACAGGACCACTTGGATGTCATCGATGAGGCCGTTGTGGTGGGTGCTTTTGGATATATCTTTGGCAACGCCACCAATGCGCTGGTCCAGGACATGGCAGCCGTCGCCGCCGAGTACAAAAACATTACCGATGTGGACGACCTGGGCACCATCGGCAACGCCTTCGGCCTGTACGCCGAGGCGCCAGCCATCGGAGGGAGCCCCACCGCCGTAATCGCAGCGGGTGTATTTGACGGCGACGTTGCGATGTCCAGCGACTCCACCCTGTATTTGAACGCCACGCCAAACTGGCGGTCGACCAGCTCGATGACGAAAGGTTCCGTCACTATCGGCTATGCCTCCAGCCAAATCCAGATCCACGGGGCGGATGCGAGCGTGGACAGCTTTTTCCATCTTGGTTCCAAGGCGAAGGCTTCGGCGCCGAATGGTACGATTTTCATCGATAGTACAGACGGCAAACTGTACGTCAAGGACAATAACGGCTCTTTGGTGCCTTTAACGTAGCAGGTTGCACTGGACAAGGCACAAAAGAGATTTGGTGACGCATTTTATAAAACGATAAAGGAGACTGTACGATGACGGACGAAAATAAAAAAAAATCCGAGCAACTGCCAACTGTTGCGCAGGCCGTCAACCGGATTGCCGAGCCGGGCAACGGGACTCCCAAAGACATTCCATTGACGGAAACGGAGATTCTGAAGATCGAGAACTTCGAGCTAAAGATGAACTCCCTACGGCAATCGGTGGCGGCGATGCAGGCGGAGTATCAGCGCTATTTGGAGGGGCTGCACGGCAAATATGACCTGCAATCGGGCCAGCAGCTAGCCATTGACCCCCGTTCGGGCATTGCCCGCGTGGTGGATGGACAAGCACAAGGCTAAAAGCCGAAGGGGCCTCAAAACTAGCTGGCTACGGCCGTTGCTTCGGAGTGGTCATAGCGCGGTTATGCCTTCAGATCCTTTCTGATCCAATCACTTTTGAAATAAAGAGTTAAAGGGGTTGCGCCCGCAGCTGTTTTGGTTTACAACGGGCTTGAATATCTTGGAAAACCTGTTGCGTTGTTGCTCGGGTTTTGGTACTCTGTCTGTTAGGGTGGACCGCACTGCGGATGAGCAAATCATGGAACATCGGTACCACAACGTCATCAATGGTCAACTGACCGAGGCCACGTCCGGCCGACGCTTCAACAACATCAACCCCGCCGACACCACGGATCTGGTCGGCAGCTTCCCAGCCTCGGGCGAGGCGGAGGTCAACGCCGCGGTGGACGCCGCGGCCGACGCGCTGCCCGGCTGGCGAAAACTGCCGGCGCCGCGCCGGGGCGAGATCGTCTTTCGAGTTGGACGCATCATGGCCGATCGGAAGGAACAGATTGCCCAACTGCTGACCCGGGAGATGGGCAAAGTGATTGCTGAGGCCCGCGGCGACGTGCAGGAGGGAATCGACACGGCCTACTACGCCGCTGGCGAGGGTCGCCGCATGTTCGGCGATACCGTCCCGGTGGAGATGCCCAACAAGGCGGGCTTCAGCATCCGTCGGCCCATCGGCGTGTGCGGGATGATTACTCCGTGGAACTTCCCCATGGCAATTCCCACCTGGAAGATCTTCCCGGCCATCATGGCCGGCAACACGGTCGTCCTTAAGCCCGCCACCGACGCCCCGGCTACGGTGACCCAGCTACTGGAGGTGCTGGCCGAGGCGGGCCTGCCCGAAGGCGTGGTCAACCTAGTCACGGGTAGCGGTGCAGCGGTGGGGGACGTGATGGTCCGCCACCCGGGGATCGGCGCGATTTCCTTTACTGGCTCTTCCGCCGTAGGCGCCGAGATCGCCGCGACTTGCGGACAATTGCACAAACGGGTTTCCCTGGAGATGGGCGGCAAGAATGCGCAGATCGTTATGGACGACGCGGACCTGGACTTGGCGCTCGAAGGCGCTCTGTGGGGCGCGTTCGGAACCGCGGGCCAGCGGTGTACGGCCACCAGCCGCCTGATCGTACACAAGAAAGTTTTGTTGGCGTTCACCGACCGGCTCGTGGAGCGGACCAGCCGGCTCAAGCTGGGCGATGGGCGCGACGAGTCGGTGGACGTGGGGCCGCTGATCAACGCCGCGCAACGCGAGACCGTGGCCGGGTGGGTGGACCGGGGCCGTTCGGAGGGTGCGCGGATGTTGTGCGGCGGCAAGCCCGCCGCTGGCAACGGGTTGGACAAAGGCCACTTCTACGAGCCGACCCTCTTTGATTGCGTGGAGCCGGACATGTCCATCGCGCAGGAGGAGATCTTCGGCCCGGTCACCGCGATCCTGGCGGTGGATTCGTTGGACGAGGCGATTGCGGTGCTCAACGGGACCCGCTACGGCCTTTCCTCTTCCATCTATACCCGCAACGTCAATGGGGCGTTCAAGGCGATGGAAGAAATCGAAGCGGGCATCACCTACGTCAACGGACCGACCATCGGGGCAGAGGTCCAACTGCCCTTCGGCGGCGTGAAGGCAACCGGCAACGGTCATCGGGAGGCGAGCCACACAGTGTTCGATTTTTACACGGAATGGAAGTCGGTGTACGTAGACTATAGCGGAAAGTTGCAACGGGCACAAATCGACGAGACGTAAAAGAATTCGACAAACCGGCAAATGGCCATGAGAATCATTGGCTTTGCGCCAGTCGGAAAGGAATCGTGGATCGGGGGATAACCCATGCTCAGGTTCGGATATCATACAAACGGATTCGCTTATCACTCGCTGGACGACGCGCTGGACGTCATTGCCGAATGCGGATACGATGGCGTCGCCATCGCCGTCGGTCGTCACCACCTCAACCCGGAACGCACTGCTCCGGCGGAGAAGGCGCGCTTGCGGGACAAGCTGCGCGAACTGCACCTGCACGCGGTAATCGAGACGGGCACCAGCTACGCGCTGGATTCCTGGAACCGACACGACCCGTCGCTGATCTCTCCGTTGGGCCGCGAGCGGCGGATCGAACACACGATGCTGGCCATCGACACCGCCGCGGGGATCGGGGCCGATACGGTGACGGTCCTGTCTGGGCGCCTGTCCGCCGGCACACCCGCCGACGAGGCGTTCGAGTGGCTGGTGGACGGCTGCAAGCTGTTGTGCGAATACGCGGAGATGCACGGGATCCAACTGGCCCTCGAACCGTTTCCGGGGATGTACATCGAACGGCTTAACCAGTTTGATCTGCTGTATGACGCCGTCAATCACGGCAGCTTCCGGATGACCCTGGACCTGGGCACGGTCCATTGCGTCGAGCGCTACGCGATTGCGAGCATACTCCACCGCTTCGGCGCCCGTATTGCCACGGTCCACATCGGCGACGTCAAGGGCTCGGTGCCCGAACACCTGCCGGTGGGGCAGGGCGAACTTCCCCTGGAAGAGATCCTGCAGATGTTTGAAGAATTTGGCTTCGACGGCATGATCAGCGTGGAGACCGAAAATCATTCCCACACCGCGCCAGTCGTGGCGCAACAATCCATCCGAATCCTCCGCGATTTCGCGCCGCGGCAGATGGCCATTGTGGACGTCCGCGAAGGCGCCCCGTTGGAATTCTAGAAGCGATTTCCCCTCCCATTCCGCAGGCAACCAGGAAGGAGGCCACGAGCGTGGTCTGCGCGTAGGGCGGTAGAAAACCGCCCTGTCTTCTGCACTAAGTGTTGAATGCGATTCGAAATGCTACGTGACAACAAACTTATGGAATACGTCTTCTTGCATGTTCATAAGGTATGCACCGTCTAGTTCCGGTAGAGAGCACTCTACTCGATCCGCGATCTTCCATCTCTCGGTTTCCACAAAGCCCCTGAACTCGTGTAAAAGGATTCCCAAATAGGTTGCGTCAGTCTCGTGAAGGACATCTTGAACGAACCGAATCCATCTGGCGGCTTCGTCTTCCCTCTCCTTCCGAGTATCACGCTTTTTCCTGTCCTCGCGCTCAATCATCTTATGCTTTTCTGAGAGCCAGAGTTCAATCTTGGTTTGCGACCACCCTTTCTTTCGTAATGCTTTTATCTTGCGGGCTCGCCTCTGATCATGATCGCTGGATCTTGCATCACCACTTTGCAAGCAACCAAGAACAGTACCACAATCACACATATGGCCTGTTAAGTAACATGCAGAATTCGGGTCAAGCTGAGCCATGATGAACTTATTGTATGTTGGCGTAAATGCAACGTGTAATCCGTTGATGAGATCTCTGCGACCCACGACATCAACGCTTTTCGGAAGTACTGCCGTTATGAAGGTACACATGGATCAACCTCGCACGGTGCCCATTACCCAGGGGACCGCCATTGTAGCTCTGGTCCAGAAGCCTGTAAACCAGTGGATCGTCAGGGCGATGCGGATATTATGGCGGTCAGTGGTGCGATACAACGGTTTCGTAGACACCTAGGACGCGCTCGGAGACGGTGGGCCACGCTAGATTCTCCAAAATATGCGCGCGGCCCAGGCCGATCTGGCGGGCGGTCTCGGTCGGGTTGTCGATCGTTTGAAGAATGGCTGCGTGAAGGGCCTCCGCATCGCCGTAGGGGACGAGACGCCCGCCGTCGGCGGCCCGGATAATTTCGCCGCAGCCGTTGTCGTCGGTGACAATGACCGGTGTGCCGCACATGAGGGCTTCGAAGGGGACCAATCCGAAGACTTCCAGCGTGGAGGGATAGGCCAACACGTCGGCGTCGACCAGAAGCTGCATCTTGCGCGCTTCATCCACGTGGCCGATCCGCGTAACCCGACTGCGGACCGGCTCGGGCAGCGCGGCGATGCGGCGGTCCAGTTCGGCGCCCCAGCCGTGGTCGCTCCCGGCGATGACCAGCCGCCAGTGTTCCCCGTCGAGCTTTTCAAACGCGTTGACAAGCACGTCGAGCCCTTTGCGCCGAGTGATCTTTCCCAGATAGGCCACGAGCTTTGCGTCTTCGGGCACATTGAGCTGCTTGCGTAGAGCTCCTTTGGATGGGAGTTTGCTATAGGCGGGCACATCGATGCCGTTGTAAGTGACCGCAACACGATAGGGCGGGATGCCAAAGGCCTCGTACTGCTTGACCTCCGCCTGGCTGACGGCGGTGTAGTGGGCCGCGTCGCGCAGGACGCGAGTGCCCGTGAGGCCATCGAAGATCCGCTTGGCGAACTGACGCCGCTCGATTCGCGGCAGGGTCCCATGTGCGGAAAAGACGTAAGGGATCCGCTCGGCGACGGCCCGGCGATGGACGATGGAGTTGAGCAGGTGGCGGTGGCCGTGCATGTGGACGACGTCGAATCGTTTGACGCTCTTGCGGGTTTGACCGAGCATGCGGTAGGGCAGAAACAGTTGATGCTGGAAGGCGAGCCGGTTGCTCACGTTGTGAAAATAGAAGACGGAGATCCCTTCCACGTTGGCGCCGGTTACGCCGCCGGTGCGGGTGGACGGGCCGGGTAGTCGGGAATGTTCGTCGAACACGTCGGTGGTAAAGACCGTAACGTCATGGCCTTTGCGGACCAGTTCCCGGGACAGCTCGTAGACGACGCGCACGATGCCCCCGTAGGCCCAGGCCGGGTAGAAGTAAGGAACCACCTGAAGGATTTTCATCAGACCCCGGTCTTTTCCTTCGGTTGCGGCTTTCGGGGTTCGTCCTTCTCTTCCACGCCGGACTTGTGCAAGCTCAGTTCTTGCGCGAGTAGCTTGACCTGGTCGGTCAACTGCGAGATCTTGACCGAGTAATGCAGGCAGATGCACAGCAGGAACATAAAGCCGAACAGGTACAAGGTCTCCCGGGGTTCCACCGCTTCGCCCGGGCCTTTCAGGAAAATCAAGCGTGTGATCTGGATTAGCAGTTCGTACCACAGCGCCAGGACCAGCATGGCCAACCCGGTCAGGATCCACAACCAGGAGTATTCGATCCGCAACTTCCTTCGGCGGACCAACTCGACAATCATCGCCAGCAAGGCCAAGCAGGCAATTCCGGCGATGATTCGCACGTAGACAAAACGAGCATCGTTTTGCGCCTGGCTGGCCTCTTGTTTCTCCGCGTCGCGGCGTTCCTTTTCCTCGGGGGTCAGCTCGGACACCGTCTCATCGCCGGTAAATTCCAGATCCGCCGCCGCGGGCGGGCAGCCCAGTCCCGCCAGGAGCAAACCGGTTGCGAGCACGCCGTAAAGCCATTTCATCGCATCTCTCCTCAACCGAAGACGCTTCATCAACGAGGCTTTCGCATCAAGATCACCGTCAAGGACATGAACATGCGAAACACATAGTATACCACCCCCAGAGGGCTGTCGTGCATGGAGGTTCCGTTTTGGTTTTCGCTCATCCGGACCGGCACCTCCCGCAGGCGCATGCCGGAGCGGTGCATCATCACGATCAGGTCGGCGTCCGGATAATCGGTCGGGAAGTCCTCCGATGCGTTAAACCGGATCGCCGCCGGCCCAAAGGCCTGATAGCCGGAGGTGGAATCGGTGATCTTCCTTCCCGTCAGCCGCGAAGCGACGAAGGCGAAAATCTTCGCCCCGATCCGCCGTAGCAGCTTCGGGCGGTAGGACCCGGAGCCCAAGTACCGGGAGCCGATGACCATATCGCACTCCCCCCGAAGGACCGGGTCGAGGACCTGGGGCAGGCAGTCCGCGTCGTGCTGCCCGTCAGCATCGATCTGGACCACGTGCCTGATGCCGGCCCGCAGGGCGTATTTGAAGCCTGACTGACGGGCGACACCCTATCCCATATGAAAAGGACAGGAGATGACCGTTGCGCCGGCCGCCGCCGCCTCCTGGGCGGTGGGATCGGCTGACCCGTCGTCCACCACCAGGATTTGCGCCTGAGGCAAGGATTGACGGACGGCCGCAACCACCCGGCCGACGACTGCGGATTCATTAAATGCGGGGATCAGTACGAGTATCTGGGCATTTTGAGCGTTAACCACGGGCCAAACCTTCCTTAAACGTTCCTTATATTCTATCAGAAAACGCTTGGAAAATAAAGGGTTAGCTCTCGGCCCGGATTTTGATACAAATTAAATCGAAAAAAGTCTTAAACTTTTTGGCCCTTTCGGTGTCTTGTTAGTGAGAGGAGTGGAGAGTGACCCGTGAGTAGGGGCATTTCCCAGGACTCTGAAACAAAGCGTATGCGCAATCGAGGATAGTGCGCAATGATGAAATGTCAAGAGTCGAGAGAGCTGTTTTCCCTCAGACTCGATGACGAACTGGAGTTACAGATCGTCCGCGAGCTTGAGGCTCATCTGCTGGAGTGTCACTCCTGCACGCGAGAATATGAAGACCTGAGAGAGGCCTGTCGACGCACAGAGGCGTATCTGGCCGAATTCCGGTTGTCTCGTGCGGAAAAACAGCAAATTCGTGAAAATGTGCTGGCGAAGATGAAGCTGTAAAAGTCTCATTACGCCGACAGTGACGTAGCGATTCTTTCTATGAATTGTCAGACCGTTTGAGGCTGGCGGTCTGCCCATACCCTGCCCGGATCCGGGTGGGGTCCGTTCTGATTCCCTACCGTTTTTCTTATTTTTCGCGCCAAAAATCCGATCGGGCACCGTCTATAGGGGTGGAGGCATAGGCTGGAAGCCAACACAGCAGCAGAGTGGAACGAAACGGTTTCCAGGCAGCCTCACACGTGCAATCGTTAATATAGGGTTATCGGCCAACAGCCGAAAAATTTGTTTATCGGATGGAGATGCTATGGGTAATTCGGATGAAAAGATCATCCAGCGTGTGCTTGCAGGAGACAAGAACGCGTTCGGGCAACTGATCGACGAGTACTCCGGGCTCGTGTACGCGATCTGCTTTAGCTACACGAAGAACGCGGAAGACGCCAAGGACCTTTCCCAGGAAACTTTCATCAAAGCATTTGGGATCCTCAAGGATCTCAAACAGCCCGCCGCCTTCCGCAAATGGCTGTCGCGGATCGCAACAAGCGTGTCCATCAACTGGACCCGTCGCGAGCCCAAGACGATGGCCATGAGCCGGCTGGAGTTGGGCAGCATGGTGGTCAACGCGGTCTTTGGCAGCTCCACCGGCGAGGACGATTCGGTCCACGAAGACACCGCGGCGATGGCCGAAGCGCTCGATGCCGCGCTGGACGCACTGCCGGAAAGTTTTCGCGTGTGCCTGATGCTGAAGTACCTGGAAGGGCTCAGCTATTCGGAGATCGCAGACTTCCTGGACATCGGCGTCAACACGGTCAAGAACCGCATGCATCATGCGAAGATCATGCTGAAGAACAAGCTGGTTCGGTACGAGCGGTTCAGCAAGTTCTTCGACGTGGAAGAGCTTGAGACCGAGCCAATCGTTCAATCAGCGTAAGACCGTAGGCTCGCGAGAAACGAAGAGAAAAAGACACCATTTTCCCGCCCCCCGGATCTTCCCCAGGTCCGGGGGGCACCCCTCCCCCCAATGGAGGAAGAACCGAACACCATTTTCCTAGTCCCCGGGTCCACCCCAGGCCCGGGGATCCCCTTTTATACGGTTCCCTGTCATTACAAGATAAGTATTCTATCTGGGATCAGTGCGCGAGCAAGTCAACCCAGCTTTCCGACTCACTTTTCTACCTAAGCTACGGTCGCCAGCGGATGATCGGCTCTCGAGCGGCTTTGACCTCGTCCAGGCGACGGACTGAACGGTTGTAGGGAGCGCCCTTGAGGATTTCCGGATCGCTGTCGATCTCTTCGGCGATCTTGAGCATCGCATGGACGAAGGTGTCCAGCGTCTCCTTGCTCTCGGTCTCGGTGGGCTCGATCATCATCGCCTCGGGCACGATCAGCGGGAAGTAGATGGTTGGCGGGTGGATGTTGTAGTCCAGCAGGCGCTTGGCGATGTCCAGGGTCCGCGCGCCCTTCTTCTTCTGGGGGGTTCCGTTGAGCACGAATTCGTGCATGCAGGTCCGGTCGTAGGCCACGGTGTAGGTCTCCCGCAGTCGGGCCATCACGTAGTTGGCGTTGAGCACCGCGTTTTCCGACATGCGACGGATCCCTTTGGCCCCCAGAGTGCGGATGTAGATATAGGCGCGGATCACCATGCCGATGTTGCCATAGAAGGCCTTGACCTTGCCGATGGATTGCGGCCGCTCGGCGTCCAAGAAGAATGTCCCGTCGGCGCGCCGCTCGACCACCGGCACCGGCAGGTAGGGCGCCAACGCCTCGGTCACCGCCACGGGCCCGCAACCGGGTCCACCGCCGCCGTGGGGGGTGGAGAAGGTCTTGTGCAGATTGAAGTGCATCACGTCCACGCCGAACAGAGACGGCTTGGTGATCCCTGCGATGGCGTTCATGTTCGCCCCGTCCAGAT
>JAJDCN010000087.1 GCA_029260815.1 Planctomycetota bacterium | reverse complement strand
CGCGGACGCATTCCACGTCAAGACGCCCGGGGGCAGGTTGCACAAGCTGACCGCCTTCCTCCACCGCGCGGCCAACAGCAAGTCCCTTTTTCCCAAACCGGTCCATACGTTGCCGATCGCCGCAACGCGCGGAGCAGAGCGTCTTGTCGATCTACACAATCCTGACGAGGTCCGGTTGGTGATCCTGTCGGATCTGCACCTGCCCAAACGTGGCGCCGTGCACAAGCTGGAGCGGGCTCTAGAGGAAATCGGACAACGCGACCCGCAGCCTGATGCGATCCTGGTCACCGGCGACCTCGCCCAAAACGGCCGAGAGAGATACTATCAGGTCCTGCGCGACCGACTGGAATCGACGGGCAGACCGTATTTTGTGATCCCCGGCAACCACGACTTGGGCGGCTTGCTTCGCGGCGGATACCAGCGGGTCTTCGCCGGACCGATCGATTTCAGCATCGACTGCGGAGCCGTGCGCCTGTTGATGATCGGCTCCTGCGACCACCACATCGATGCGGCTGCCCTGGCGTGGCTGGATGAGCAATTGCGACAACACACGACGATCCCGCACCTGGTATTTATGCACTTCCACCCGCTTCCAATTCGTCTGTTCAGCCAGCCGGCAGTGCTGGGGCGCTGGCTGGATACAGCGCTGCTGGACAACGTCAACGATCTGTTACGGGTGGTTTTCAACCGCGGAAACGTCCGGGCGCTCTTCCATGGCCATTGCCACTTGAGCCTCGATCAGCAATTGCGTGGCGTCCGCGTCATCGGAACCGGGTCTCTGTCGGCACACCAACCGGGAATGACCCCGCGACCGAGCTACCGGACCGTTGCGTTCTCCCCCGATCGGCTGGCGGTAACCACAAAGTTCCTCGACGCAGAGTCGGTGGAAAACGAAGCGATCCATGTGGTGGACGATCTGTATCGGGCATAAATGCCCACATCGGCCTTGTCCCAGCACAATTCCGGCGAAACCTGCCGGTCGATTTCCATTAATCCCGCTAAAGCAGGCAGGGGCTCGCTTCCGATACAGAAAGATGCATGTATGGAATCCTGTCCCGGGGGGTTCAGAATCCTATCCGTATGGGATGAGGGAATTTAGATAATTGTAAAATCCGCGGACGCATGGAGGCGTTGGCGGGTGGCGCCCAGCCTGTATTGGCACAAGGCCGTGTTTTGTCTTGCGCTTACAGCAGCCTGATCGGCCACAAACGGCGAAAGGATTAGCTTTTGTGGCAAAGCGAATATTAATCGTTGAAGACAATCCGAGCACGCGCAATCTGTTGACGCTTCTTCTGGAGGGGGAAGGCTTCGAGACCATCCAGGCGAAGAATGGACAGGATGCGCTGGAGAAGGTCCGGAACGAATTTCCCGATCTGGTCTTGCTTGACGTCATGCTCAGCGGCATGGACGGCTACGACGTCTGCCACGAGTTGAAGAACGACAACTTTACCCGCCTGATTCCTCTGGTCATCATCACCAACAGCGAAGGGATTCCGGAAAAAGCCAACGCCCTGGATTCTTTTGCCGACGATTACATCACCAAACCTTTCCGCAACCAGGAACTAATTTTTCGCATTAATTCGCGCCTGCGCACAAAAGCGCTGGAAGAGGAGATCTTGGTTTCCAACAAGAGCCTGCTGACGACCCAGCGGGCAATCCAGGCCACGACCCGCGAACTGGATAAAACACGGCAGGACACGATTTACTCGCTGTTGGTCGCGCTCGAGACACGCGACCCGTACACCTCCGGTCACGCCAAGAAGGTTTCCAAGATGTGCGTCGACGTTGCACGGGCCATGGACTTCGACGAAAAATCCCTGGAGTACATGGAGTACGCATCCATCCTTCACGACGTAGGAAAGATTGGGGTTCCGTACAACATCCTGATGAAAGAAGGCAAGCTCAGTCCCGAGGAAGAGCGAGAGATGCGCAAGCATCCACTGATCAGCGCCGAAATTATCCGGCCGATCGGATTCCTCGAACGCATCATCCCCATCATCCGCTCTCATCACGAATCTTTCGACGGCTCGGGCTATCCCGACGGCCTCAAGGGCGATCAGATCCCCATGGAGGCCCGCATCATCTCCATCGTCGACGCCTATCACGCCATGGTGTCCGACCGTCCCTACCGGCGCGCCATGCCAGTCAGCCGCTCGATAAATATCCTCCAATCAGTCTCCGGCACCCAAATCGATCCGGACGTGCTCAAGATTTTCTTCGACCTGCTCGAAGCGGAAAACATCGAGGCCGCGTTGGCCGAACAAAAGCAATCGACCGCTTCCTGAAACGCACCAAATCGGTGTATCGCAATCGCCGGGACATGCGCGCTCAAGGTCCACGCACCTTTTCGACACAAATCAGAACGTCACAAACCGCCGTCGACGCACCCATGGCTTGCGCCGCGATCCTATCCACTGCGATTGCAAAGGCCACATTTTGCTTGCCTTGGGGCAATGCGTACCTTAAAGTTAGCAGATCTGCTCGCTTGAAAACCTCGCATACTGACCGCATGACTTGAATTGGAGGCGTTTCGATGCGATGGTCCCTAACCGCCTGGATCCTTGCCGTCCTGCTAACATCCGCAGCCTGTGGGAAGGCGTCGGACTCGGAGAAGAAGCCCGAGGCCGAACCCGCCTATGAGTACACCAAGGAAGAAAAACTGACGACCGAGCCGTCCGAAATCATGGCCGCGGCCCGCAACCGGCGGTGGAAAATGGTCGCTCGGCTGGTGGAAGCCGACGCCTCTCTGGTGGACGCGCTGGACGTGTCGATGAAAACGCCCCTGCACTGGGCGGCAAGCTACGGTCACCTGGAAACCGTAGAGTTTTTGCTGGACCAAGGCGCCAAGATCGACGCGCCGGACCAGGATGGCAACACCCCTCTGCATTACGCCGCAAACCACGCAAAGGCGGAAGTGGTTGTGCTACTGCTTCGTAGCGAGGCGCGGGCCGACCTGAAAAACAGAGACGGATTAACACCCCGACAGATCGCGGACCACACCGGCAACAAAGTATTGGCCCGGCTGTTCCCCGCGCCGGCTCCGATTAAGCCGGCAGAGCCGCCGAAGCCTGCCGCCCCTCCTGACGAGCCGCCCCCTACCGAACTCACGCCGCCAACACCGGAGCTGGTGCCCGAGGATCCCGAGCCGATTGTTGAGCCTCCCGCCGTACCGGAGCCGCCCGTAGTAGAGACGGCTGACATCCTTGCCGCGGCCAGACAGGCCGACTGGCCCGCGGTCAGTCAGGTCTTGGAAAACGACGCCAAGTCCGCCCATACAGTGGACCCGGCCACCGGCGAAACCCCATTGCACATTGCTGCCGCGGCCGGCCATCAGCCGACGGTGGTGGCGCTGGCGGAGCATGGGGCCAAAATCGACGCCCTGGACCAAGAGAACCGAACGCCGTTACAGTTGGCCTCCACGGCGGGGCACGACGCGGCGGTGATCGCGCTGCTGGCACGCAAGGCTAACCCAAAACATGCGGACAAGCAGGGCGCCACGCCCCTGGACCAGGCGAAGGCGGGTGGACACAAAAGCACCATCGCCCTGTTGAACCTGGATAAGAAACGCTCCAACCAAAAGGACGACCAGGGCCGCACGCCCTTGCATGTGGCGGTGGAAAACCAGGACGTGGAGATGGCGCGACTGCTGTTGGTCAAGAAGGCCAACCCCCACGTTCGCGACAGCGATCACCGGGCGCCGATCCACGTGACCGCCGAGTCGGGTAACGTAGAACTGATGGAATTGCTGCTCCTAGATGGCGCCGACCACAAGACCCGAACCAAGCAGCGCCAGACACCTCTGCACGTGGCTGCCGCAAGCGGCCACCGGAAAATCTGCGAGATCCTCTTTATCAAAGGGAGTGACATCAACGCCAAGGACGAAGATCTCAACCGGCCTGTACACATGGCGGCCAAGGGAGGCCACCTGGACGTGGTCAAGTGGCTTGTGGGCCGCAAGGCCGCCATTAAATACAAAAACCGAGACGGGTGGAGCGCCCTACACATGGCAGCCCACAACGCGCACGCCAAGGTCATCACCTACTTAATCAACCAAGGCGCCTCCGTCAGCAGCCGAACCCGGGAGGGGGCCTCGCCGCTGGTCCTGGCCGCCCGCTCGGCCGACAAGGAGACCATGGAGGTGCTGCTGAAACACCGCTCCGACATCAACGCGATCTCTTCGACGGGCAAGAACGCGTTGTACTACGCCGCCCTTTCCGGTAACGGAGAATTCATGGACTATCTCGTCAGCAAGGGGGCCTCGATCACAACGGCAAGCTCCGATGGTCAAACGGCGCTCCATGCCGCCGCGCAGGAAGGGGACGCCGGCGCGATCACTTTGCTGGCGCAAAAAAAGGGCGGGGTCGACGCTACCGATGAGGACGGAAACACGCCTCTGCATTTCGCGATCGCCGCGAACAAGCCGGAAGCCACCGCCGCGTTGATCAAAGCCGGCGCCGACATGAACGCTCAAGACCTGGCGGACCGGACCCCGCTGCACCTGGCGGCACACCACGGGAGCTACGCCCTGGCCAAGCTTCTGCTGGACGGGAATGCGGAATACGGCCTGCGGGATCGGGACGGCTTAACTGCCAAGCACCTTGCACGCGCCGGGGGCCACACCCGACTGGTGCGCCTGATTCGTTGGTTTGAGGCGGGCCAGCCGAAGGACAAGCAGCCTTGAGATCCCAACGGCGGGGTGAAGATCCGGGCTCCGGGTGCCGATAAATAGGAGTACGGTAATGTTGCGCCAAAGTGAACCGTTACCCCGAAATTGAAACCCACGGAGCGCCCCGATGCCCAAGACCATCCTTGTCATTGACGACGAAGAGAAAATCACGAAGATCCTCAGCTTCATCCTGTCCCGAGAAAACTTTGACGTCAAATGCGCCAACAATTCCCAGAACGGCCTGAAAATCGCCCAGGAAGGCGGGATCGACCTGATCATCTCCGACATCATGATGCCGGGCATGAACGGCTACGAACTGGGGGAAGAGCTAAAGAAAAACGAGAGCACCGCCCAGATCCCCTTTATCTTCCTCACCGCCAAGGGTGAAGTGGCCGACAAGTTTGCCGGGTACTTTGTGGGAGCCGCGGATTACTTGACCAAGCCCTTTAAAACCGAAGAGCTGATCGCCAAAGTCAACCGCGTATTGGGGCTTGTCACCGTGGACCAGGTCGATGATGGTACCCCTGCCCAAATCAAGGCCCGGCTTGTGGAGTCGCCGGGTCCCGGCGCGCGGACTATGGGCGAGATTTCCTCTCAGGCCCAAACCGCCTATGCTATGCCGAAACCGGCTCGTTCGGCTTCCAAGCTTAGCCTGTCGGACGTGCTGGAAACGTACCAGTGCATGCTGACCGCCCTGTGGGGCGAAGTAACCGACAAGGTCGACGCCAAAGAGGCCAGCGAAACCATGTCCACCGTGATTCACGACCTGGCCGAGCGCTACCCACTGTTGTCCAAGATCACCCTGACCACCT
>JAJDCN010000086.1 GCA_029260815.1 Planctomycetota bacterium | reverse complement strand
CAACGCGGCCCACGCCATCGCCCGCGGCGACCGGATCGGGGCATTGAAAGCCGGTTGCCTGGCTGATATAGTTGTCTGGAACATGCCGTCGTATCGGACCCTGCCCTATCACTTCGGCGTCAATCATACGGAAACGGTCATCAAGCGGGGCCGTATTGTTTGGAGAAATCAGAAATGACACAAATCATTGAATGCGTCCCGAACTTCAGCGAAGGACAGGACCCGATCGTGCTCGATTTCATCGTCCGCGCGGCGCAGGCGGTGCCCGGCGTCACACTGCTGGACCACGAGATGGACCAGGACCACAACCGCGCGGTCGTAACGCTTATCGGCGATCGCTCCAACATCGGCGAGGCCGCCTTCCGTGCCGTGGCTGAGGCGGCCAAGCGGATCGACCTGACCACCCACACCGGCGAGCACCCGCGGATGGGCGCTACCGACGTGTTGCCTTTCGTGCCGGTCAAGGACGCAACCATGGACGATTGTATCGTGTTGGCCAAGGAAGTCGGCAAACGCATCGGCGAAGAGTTGGAGATCCCTGTCTTCCTCTATGAACACGCCGCCACGCGAGAGGACCGACGCAATCTACCGAATGTACGCCGCGGCCAGTTCGAGGGTCTCCGCGATCAGATCGGCACCAACCCGGACAAGACGCCCGACTTCGGGCCCAACCACATCCACCCCACTGCCGGGGCCATGGCCGTGGGCGCCAGGCCGTTCCTGATCGCCTACAACGTGAACCTGGAATCCGACGACATTGCCACCGCCAAGGCGATCGGCAAGGCGGTACGCGAGTCCAGCGGCGGCTTCAAAAGTGTCAAGGGCATGGGCTTCATGATCGAAGAACTGGGCATTGCACAGGTGTCCATGAACCTTACCGATTACAAAACCACCGGCATGCAAACGGTCTTTGACGAAATCACGCGCCAGGCCGCCGAGGCAGGCATCCAGATCCGCGAGTCGGAAGTCGTCGGGCTGCTGCCCGAAGAAGCCCTGCCGGAAAACTACCGCGAGTCGCTGAAGCTCGAACGGTTCAGCGAAGACCAAATTATTGAAAACAAATTACGACAACTTGGAGGCTGAAATGGCGGAACGGATCCAGAACTACATCAATGGCGAGTGGGTTGATTCCGAATCGGGCAAGACCTTCCAAAGCCTCAACCCGGCCAACGGACAAGTGCTCGCGGACGTGGCAAAGTCCACCGTCAAGGACGTGCGACGAGCCGTGGACACCGCGAAGGCGGCGCAGGACGCCTGGCGCCTTACGCCGGCGCCGCGACGGGGTGAGATCATGTTCAAGGCGGGCGAGATCCTGCTGGCGCGCAAGGAGGAGCTGGCGCGGCAGATGACCCAGGAGATGGGGAAGGTCCTCAACGAGACCCGCGGCGACATGCAGGAAGGGATCGACATGACCTACTACATCGCCGGCGAGGGCCGTCGGTTGATGGGCGAGACCACGCCGTCGGAGTTGCCCAACAAGTTCATGATGTCGGTCCGGGAGCCTCTGGGCGTGGTCGCGGCGATTACGCCGTGGAACTTTCCCCTGGCGATCCCCACGTGGAAGATCATGCCGTCCTTGATCGCGGGCAACACGGTCGTCTTCAAGCCCGCCAGCGATACCCCCATCCTCGCGGCGCGCCTGGTGGAGGCCTGCATCGAAGCGGGCGTACCCGCCGGTGTGCTCAACGTGGTCTTCGGACCCGGCGGCGAGATTGGCGGCGAATTGTGCACCCACGAAGACATCGCGCTGGTCTCCTTCACCGGCTCCACCGAGGTGGGCAAGAAAATCACCGGGACCGCCAGCCCGCAGCTCAAGCGCGTGTCCATGGAGATGGGCGGGAAGAACGCCATCATCGTCTTGAATGACGCGGACCTGGAGCTGGCCGTGGAGGGAATCGTCTGGTCCGCCTTTGGCACGTCGGGCCAACGGTGCACCGCCGCCAGCCGGATCATCGTCGAGCAGGGCGTCCTGGAGGAGCTGACCGAAAGGCTCGTGGCCCGGACAAAGAGTCTGAAGCTGGGCGATGGCCTGCAGTCTGGCACGGACGTGGGCCCGGTCATCAACCGATCGCAGCTTAACAAGATCCACGAGTACACCAAGATCGGCATCGAGGAAGATAAGGCGACGCTGCTGTGTGGCGGCGAGATCGCCACGGAAGGCGCCCTGGCCGACGGATGTTTCTACAAGCCAACGCTCTTCGGCGGGGTGACCCCCGAGATGCGGCTCGGCCAGGAGGAGATCTTCGGCCCCACCACCGCCATCATGCCGGCCAAGGATTACGACGACGCGATCCGCATCGCCAACTCCACACACTACGGACTGAGCACGTCCATCTTTACCCCCGACGTGAACAAGTCATTTCGCGCCATGCGCGACATCCAGTCCGGCCTCGTCTATGTCAACGCCGGCACCATCGGAGCGGAGGTCCACCTGCCGTTTGGCGGCATGAAAGAAACCGGCAACGGCCACCGCGAAGCCGGCACCGCCGCCCTGGACATCTTCACCGAGTGGAAGACCCTCTACATCGACTACTCCGGCACGCTCCAGAAAGCCCAGATGGACGACTAATTAAATCGTTAAGCTACGAAGAAAGTTGGATGCTCTTAGGTATTACCTTGATCGTGTTTTTTAACCGCCTATTACAGCTATTAACTACATACCCTCATTACGCTGTAGGGTTTGGAGGGGCCTTAGTTCTAAGCCTTTGCATAAAGCCTATAGTATGGGCTTTTCGCCGCGAT
>JAJDCN010000085.1 GCA_029260815.1 Planctomycetota bacterium | reverse complement strand
CCGGGCTCCACGTCCTCGACGACGACGGCGTTGGCTGCTACGACCGCTCCGGCGCCGACGGTGATGCCGCCGAGGATCTTCGCCCCGGTGGACAACTCCGCGCGATCCTCCACGACGGGCTGCTCGGCGTCTTCATACTTCGACGCTCGGGAGCCGAGGGTCACACCTTGATGGATCGTGACGCGGCGGCCGATCACGGCGTGTTCTCCGATAACAATGCCGACGGGATGGGGCATCATCAGGCCGCCGCCGATCTTTGCCCGCAGTCCGATGTCCGCCCCGAACCCGATGAGGTTCAAGTAGGAGAAGACGCGGGCGATTGGGCGCAGCCGGAGTTTCGAAAAAAATCCGGCCGTGCGCAACAGAACCACCGGATGCATTCGTGGGTGGAGCGTCTTGAGCCACAGCCATGGCGTGAATCGCTCGGTGTCGACGAATGCGGCCAAGTCTTCCTTAATCGTATCCAACACGGGCGACTAGTCTTCCATCTCTACGTAAGCTTTCCAGCCCACCGTAGCCTTGATCCGTTTGTACCCGATCAGCATACCACGGTAATAGGCGTAATTGTATACGAAACGCTGAAGCGGGCTGTACAGGATCGCCGCATAATATTTCCGTTCAAGGAAATACTGAGCGTCCCGCGCCACATCCAGAGCGTACCGGGCCATTTGCTTGAAGAAGGCGGGCTTCTTTTTGAAGATGAACACGTCCGCCTCGCCCTCGACGAATTTGCGCCGATAAAGAACGTCCAGAGGCGAATTGTGGCTGTGGACGCACATGGAATCCTTGGCGTAGACGATCTTGTGTCCGTGGCGATACATCCAGTTGCCCCACTCGGTATCTTCGCTCGAATAGGCATCGGTGTAAAACGGGCGCATCTCCCAATGTTTTCGCTTCATCGCCGCGGAGGAGAGGGAGTAGAAATAGCCCCATTGCCCGGCGATCGCTCCGTCGCCAAAGGCCCGATCGTAATCGCGGCGAACCCACGGATCCGCGTCCTCCGCGGGAACCTGTTGGGAATAAGCGCCGCACACGTCTTCGGCTTCCACTGTGGCGACCAGGTTGCCCAGCCACGCGTCGTCGCATGGGATAACGTCGGAGTTTTGGAAGACGATCAGTTCCGTTTCACTGGCCTCGATCGCTTGGTTCAAAACGCGACCCGGGTAGTATCGGCCCGCGGGTATTTCGATGAGTCGATGGGGGTGTTTCTTAATGATCTCCAGCGTCTCGTCGGTCGAACCGGAATCGACACACAGCAGTTCGAAGTCTGTATACTTCTGCTCGAATAGTTTGTCCAGCGCCATCCTGATGGTATGGGCCGAGTTTTTCGAACGCATGATGACGGTTACTTTGGCCATAAACCCCTCGGCTTATTTCGCATGAGAGCGATTGTGTTCCTTTTCCAGAATATAGGCGACCGCGTGCGGCAGGTCCTCGGCGATGTGGTCCGGACAATAGTGGGTATCTGTCAGATCCACCTCCCGGCCGCGCCCGGTCCGCACCAGCACGGTGGTGCTCATGATCTTACGGCCGGCCCGCATGTCGCATTCGGCGTCTCCGATCAAGTAGGACCCTTGCAACAGGAGCCCCAGCCGGTGCGCCGCCTTTTCGAACATTCCGGTGCGGGGTTTGCGGCACAGGCACCCGGCCTCCGGTGTATGTGGACAGAAATAAATACCATCCACCTTTGCTCCATGGCGGCTCAGCTCTTCCACCATTTTTTCATGGATCGACTGCAGATCTTCCTGAGTAATGATCCCGCGGCCGACAGCCGACTGGTTGGAGACGACGATTGCTTTGAGTCCGGCCTCATTGACCTGACGGATGGCTTCCCACGAGCCGGGGAGAAACTCGAACTCCTCCCAGGATTTAACGTAGTCCTCCCGGTTGGCGTTAATAACGCCGTCCCGGTCGATAAAGACTGCTTTATCCATTTAGTTTCTTCCTCAAGTATGTGACTGTCGCGTGACCGATGGCCGAATGAACGGTCTCCACCGCTTCCATGTTATCCAGCTCGACATGTAGCTTGAATTTCGCCTTTTCTTTGAGCTTTCCGCCCTTGTAGCCGGTCATGCCGACGGTTTCCATCCCGTTGGCGTTGGCGTAGTCGATGGCATTGAGCACGTTGGGGCTGTTGCCGCTGCCGGAAATTCCGATGGCGACGTCACCCGGCTGACCAAGATTGCGCAACTGCTGCTCGAAGATATGCTCGTAGCCATAATCGTTGGCCCAGGCCATGATCGCCGGGGTGTTGTCGGTCAGGGCGAGGGTCTTGAATCGTTTGACTTGGTCGTAGCTACCCAAGGTGCCCTTGCCGACGTCCTGGCAGAAATGGCTGGCGGTTGCAGCGGAGCCGCCGTTGCCGAAAAAAAATATTTGGTTCCCTCGGTTGCAGGCGTCCAGCAGCAGGTCGCAAAATTTTTCGAGCAAACCTTCGTCGAGTGTATTTATGGAATCTGTTGTGAGTTTGAGATGTTCGTTAATAAGTCCCACGGTTTTACCTCCTTACGTTAAAAATCATCTTGGATCCGTCCCGTTCCAGGGCGAAGTGCAGTTCCGTCAGGTCCGTGAGGGCCTGGCGAACCGACTCCTTTTTCTCGTGCGGGCACACCAGCAGCAGAAAGCCGCCGCCACCGGCGCCGGAGATCTTTCCGCCAGCGGCGCCCGCTTCAAGGGCACGCTGGTACAGGTCGTTGATGGAATCGTTTGAAACCTTGTCGGACAGTTGCTTCTTCAGGTCCCAGGCTGTCTGCAACTGAGGGCCGAGCCCGTCGATGCTTCCCGCCTCCAGCATGACGCGGGCCTCGGTGGCCTGGTCCCGCATTCGGCACAGCACAGCTTCGCGATCGGGGATGTTTTCTCGCTGATCGGCCAAGATTGTAGAAGAGGAGCGCTGAATGCCGGTAAAAAATAACATCGTCTGTTCGCTGAAAAGCCGAAGTGTCTCCTCGGTCACCGAGATCGGCTCGGCCTCCACCACGTCGTCCGTGCCGAACCGGATATGACGTAGACCGCCGTAGGCCGCGATATACTGGTCTTGCTTGCCGATCGGCTTGCCCAGGATGTCGATCTCGATTCGGCAGGCCTCCACCGCAAGCGTCTCGGCGCTGACCGACCAGCCGGTGTAAGCGTACAGGGCGTTGAGCAGCCCGACGGTCACCGTGGACGAACTGCCCAGGCCCGTGCCTTCTGACGGGATGTCGGCCAGAGTCGTGATCTCCACGCCGCGCTCGACTCCGGTTTTGCGCATGGTCTCGCGGACCAGTTCGTGCTGGATCTCGTCCACTCGGTCGACGATCTCCTTCTTGGAGTAGTTGATCACGATCTTGTCGTCGAAACGTTCCTTTACGATGACGAAGATATATTTGTCGATGGCGCTGGATACGACGGCCCCGCCCTGTCGGACGTAGAACTCTCGGAAGTCGGTGCCGCCTCCGACGAAGGAAATTCTCAGTGGTGTTTGCGAGATGAACATCGGACTCCTATCAATTCGGTTGTCGTCTCACGATTTTTCCGCAAGCTTTTCTTTGTAAAACGCGGTGGCCCGCTTCAAGCCCTCTTCCAGTGGAATGGTCGGTTCCCACCCCAACCCACTCCGCGCCTTGGTGGCGTCGAGACTGATGTGCTCGATTTCCCCTTTGCGTCGATCGGCGTGCTTGGGCTCCACGGAAACCTCCAGGGCCTTGCGGACTCCGTCGAAGATCTCGTAATCGCTTACCTGTCGTCCCCATCCCAGGTTGAAAATTTCGTTGTCTCCGTGTTCCAGGGCCAGGAGATT
>JAJDCN010000084.1 GCA_029260815.1 Planctomycetota bacterium | reverse complement strand
CTAGGGAAGAGGGAATAAAGCCATGACCAGCCGACCTATTCGCGTCTTGGTGGCCAAGCCAGGCCTTGACGGACACGACCGCGGAGCCAAGATCGTCGCACAGGCGCTCATGGAAGCGGGCATGGAAGTCATCTACACCGGCCTGCATCAAGCGCCGGAGGAGATCGTCAAGGCGGCATTGGAAGAAGACGTGAATGTCATTGGGTTGAGCATCCTGTCGGGCGCCCACATCCCCATTGCTCAGGCCCTGAATGCGCTACTGCCGAAGGAAACCAAGGACTCCATGCTGCTGATGTTTGGCGGAAACATCCCCGCGGCCGACACCCCTGAGCTGGAAAAGCTCGGCGTCCACAAAGTCTTCCGTACCTCTACGAATCTGGACGAGATCATTCAGTTTATCCGGGATTTCGTAAGCAAATGAGCGACAAAGCCAAGAAAGATAGAAAGGTAATTCTCGAAAGCGGAATTGAAGTCAAGCCCGTCTACACCGCCGATGATTTGGCGGAATCGGATGCCGGTGCGCAGATTGGTAAGCCCGGAGAATACCCGTTTACGCGCGGCATCCACCCGCAGATGTACCGCCAGCGGGTCTTTACCATGCGCCAATACTCCGGGTTTGCCACCGCAGCCAAGACCAACGAGCGCTTCAAGTATCTGATCGCCAACGGACAGACGGGCTTGAATGTGGCGTTCGACCTGCCGACGCAAAATGGCCTGGATTCCGACGACCCACGCGCTGCCGGCGAGGTGGGCCGCGTGGGCATGGCGATCGACACCTTGGCGGATTTCGAGGTGGCCTTCGATGGGATCCCGATCGATACGGTGACAGTGTCGCTGACGATCAATTCCGTCGCCGCCGTCATGATCGCCATGTATCAAGTGGTTGCCGAAAAACAGGGACGTGATATCAACCAATTGCGCGGCACGGCGCAAAACGACATCCTGAAGGAATACATCGGCCGCGGGACCTGGATCTTCCCCGTTCGGCCGTCTGTTAAACTGATCGCTGACACCATTGAGTACTGTGCCACCCAAATGCCCAAGTACTCACCCGTCTCGGTCTGCGGCTACCATATTCGCGAATCCGGTGCCAACCCGGCGCAGGAGATCGCCTACGCCTTCGCCATCGCCAAGGCCTACGCAAAGGAGGCCACAGACCGCGGCGTGGATGTCAACGCCTTCCTCTCTCGTTTCTCTTACAACTTCAACGTCTACGGCAATCTGTGGGAACAAGTGGCCAAGTTTCGAGCCGCGCGGCGCCTGTGGGCGAAAATCTGCAAGAACGAACTGGGCGCTACCGACCCGAAGGCGATGTGGCTGCGCATGATCGCCGGCGGCGGCGGTAGCGGGCTGACGATCGAGCAGCCGGAAAACAACATCGTCCGCGGCGCCTACTACGCCCTGGCCGCGGCCCTGGGCGGGGCGCAAACCATGGCCCTGTGCTCTTACGACGAGGCCTACACGATCCCCACCGAAAAGGCGGCGCGCATCTCCCTGCGAACCATGCAGATCCTGGTGGAAGAAATGGGCCTGGCCGACACCGTCGACCCACTGGCCGGTTCCTATTACATCGAGTCGCTGACCGACGCAATGGAAGAAAAAATTGTTGGCTACATGAAGTCCGTCGACGCCCGCGGCGGGATCCTCGTGGCGGTCGAGCAGGGCGACATCCAGCGCGAAGTGGCCCGGCAGGCGTTTGAAAACGAAAAGAAGCTCCAGAGCGGGGAGACCGTCAAGGTCGGTGTCAACAAGTACCGTATCGACGAAGTCGAGCCGGAAGTAGCCATGCACCCCTTCGATCAAAAAGGAGCCGACGAACAGGTCGCCCGCCTCCAGCGCGTTCGAGCCGGGCGCGACACCGCGCGTGCCGAGAAAACCCTTGCCACGCTTCAAGAACAGGCGGCTATGGATGAGGTGAACCTGATGCCGGCGCTCGTCGATTGCGTGCGGGCCTACGCTTCGGTTGGCGAGATCACCCGCGTTCTCAAGAACGTGTACGGAGAATTCCGCGAGCCGGTGGCGTTATGAACCAATTGCTGAGCAACGTGCGCGTTATCGACCTGACCCGGATGCTGTCCGGGCCCTTCGGATCGGCCATGCTGGGCGACGCCGGGGCCGAGATCATAAAAATAG
Organism: Planctomycetota bacterium; assembly: GCA_029260815.1. GTDB lineage: Bacteria > Planctomycetota > B129-G9 > JAJDCN01 > JAJDCN01 > JAJDCN01. The sequence continues at coordinate 9,258 of JAJDCN010000084.1, read as the reverse complement.
AACCACCCGGCGGCGACGAGATGCGGACCATGGGGCCGCACTTCCAGGCGGGTCTGAGCGCTTATTTCGCCAGCATCAACAGGAATAAGAAGAGCGTCGTGATCGATCTGAAATCCGACGACGGTCGCGCCATCCTCTATGATCTAGTCAAAAGTGCCGACGTGGTTTTGGATAACTTCCGCCCGGGGGTTTTGCGCCGCCTCAAACTCGATTACGAAACGCTCAAGACGCATAACCCACGCATCGTCCATTGTTCCATCTCTTCCTTCGGCCAGACCGGCCCCTATCGGGAGTTGCCGGCCTTCGACCTGATCCTCCAGGCCATGTCAGGCGCCATGAGCGTCACCGGCGAGCCGTTCCGCACGCCCGTACGCTTGGGCCTGCCCATGGGCGACTTGGCCGGGGGGATGTATGCCGCCTTTGCCATCGCCGCCGCGCTGTTCCGACGCGAACGAGCCGGCGAAGGGGCGAAGATCGACCTGGGCCTTATGGACTGTCTGGCGTCCCTCAACACCTACATGGCGCAATACTACTTCACTGGCGGGGAAGTCCCGGGACCCCAGGGCTCCGGCCATCGCTTTGTTGTTCCTTATCAGGTGTTCAAGACGAAAGATATCTATCTTGTGGTCGCGATCTTCGTGGAAAAGTTCTGGACCGCCTTCTGTAACGTCCTGGAGGTCCCCGACCTGATCGCGGACCCGCGCTTCGCTGATGCTGCTGCCCGCAGCAAAAATCGCGAGGTTCTGATCCCGATGCTGGAAGCAAAGTTCGTCGAACGACCGGGGGACGAGTGGATCCAGGCCCTCTGGGCCGCCCGGGTTCCCGCCGGACCCATTCATACCCTGGACCGACTGGCGAGCGACCCGCAGTTTCGCGCCCGCAACATGGTGGTCCAGATAGAGCATCCGACTACGGGGCCCATGACGACCCTGGGAACGCCTGTGAAGGTAGAGGGCACCAGCGACGCGAACTTCGCGCCACCGCCGACCCTGGGAGAACACACGGCCGAGGTTTTGCGCGACCTGCTCGGCTACGACGCGCAACGAATCCAACGACTCACCCAAGCGGGGGCAATCCACTAGATGAGAATTGGAATCGATGTGGGCGGCACTTTCACCGACGTGGTCGGCATCGACGACGCCACGGGAAAGATCCATTATGCCAAAGTCCCAACCGCTCCGAAGAGTCCCGCCGACGGCGTGTTTGCAGGGATCGAGAAGATCCTGCGGATCGCCGGGGCCACCATGGACGCCGTTGCGTACATCGTACACGGCACGACGATCGGCACCAACGCACTAATTGAACGCTCTGGTGCGCGAACGGGCTTGATTACCACCGCGGGCTTTCGTGATGTGCTGGAGATCGGCCGGGTCCAGCGCCCGGCGGCGGGCTTGTACGACTTCACCGTGGACAACCCGCCACCCCTGGTTCCCCGCGAGCTTCGGGTGGAGGTTGCAGAGCGTGTCGGTGCAACCGGCGCGGTCGTGACGCCATTGGACGAAGACGACGCGGTTCGGGCCGTAGCGTTTCTTAAGGATCGCGGCGTCGAGGCGATCGCCGTCAGCCTGTTGTTTTCTTTTCTCTATCCCGACCACGAGCAGCGGATCGCGGCGATTGTCCGTGACCGGTTTCCAGAGGCGGATGTCTGCCTGTCCTGCGAGGTGGCCCCGGAATACCGGGAGTACGAGCGCACTTCGACCACAGTCATCAATGCTTACCTGACGCCCATTACCCGCCGCTATATCGAGAACCTGGAAGTGGGCCTGAGCAAGCGATGGGGCGATGTGGATTTACGAATTATGCAGGCCTCCGGTGGGTGCATGACCGCGGCCACGGCCAAGGCGCGCGCCATCCAGATGGTAAACTCTGGCCCGGCCGGTGGGGCTGTGGCGGGCAGCTTCATTGGCAGCTCCGCCGGCGAGGACCGACTTGTAACCGTCGACATGGGAGGGACCAGCTTCGACATCGCGCGGGTCACGGGCGGGGCGCCCACGGTGACCGCCGACGGCAAGTTCCAGGGGCTCCCAGTCAAAATCCCGATGATCGACATCAACGCCATCGGCGCTGGCGGCGGCTCAATCGCCTGGGTCGATGCGGGCGGCGCTCTCAATGTCGGGCCGGTCTCTGCGGGCAGCGAGCCGGGCCCGGTCTGCTACGGCCGGGGCGGGATGCGCCCGACGGTTACCGATGCGAACCTAGTGCTTGGACGCCTTAATGCCGATTACTTTCTCGGAGGTGAGATCCGGCTGGATGTGGAGCGCGCGCGGGAGGCGATCGCAACGGAAGTGGCCGGGCCGATGAACATGGAAGTGGAAGAAGCCGCATGGGGGATTCTCCGGCTGGTCAACGCCCACATGGTCAAAGGGATCAGCGTTTCCTCGACCGAGCGGGGCTACGATGTGCGCGAGTACGCCATGGTAGCCTTTGGCGGGGCGGGTCCGCTGCATGCGGCGGAACTGGCCTTCGATATGGGGATCCGGAAAGTGGTCATTCCACCCTACGCGGGCAACCTCTCGGCCCTGGGCCTGTTGGTCAGTGATACCCGCCACGATTTCGTGTGCACGGTAATGAAGACAGCGCGCTCGATGGACGCGGCGGACCTGACAGCCCGCTTTACCAAATTAGAGACGCGTGCCGGCGACCAATTGCAGCGTGAAGGCGTGGACCGGGCCGCTGTCGAAACGCAGTGGAGCGCAGACTTGCGTTACGAAGGGCAGTCTTATGAACTCAACACGGCGCTGCATCGCAGGGGACTACTCACGGCCGAAGACGTCCAACGGCTTGCAGACGATTTCAACGACCTGCACAAAAAAATCTACGCCTACAGTTCGGCGGACGAAGAGATTGAGATCGTCAATCTGCGGGTCGTGGCCACCGGCCGCAGCCCGGAAGTCATGCTAGCTGGTCGGGACGGCGGCACAGAACCGGCGGCGTCCAAGGAGACTCGAACCGTGTACTTCAGCGAAGAAGGCATTGCCTGCTCGATTTATGAACGGGATGAGATCCCCGTGGCCGCTCGGCTGCCCGGCCCGTGTCTGATCGAAGAACGAATCTCCACCACGGTGGTGCCTCCGGAGGCAGACGCGACAATCGATCCGAATGGCAGCATTGTGATCGAATGGGGAGGCCGCGCTTGTTGAACGGGGTTTGGGCTGCAAGTACAATGTGTCCGATCCGGAAGGCTTGCCACACCGGTCCGGGATTTTTGCTAGAGGAGATTTCATGCAGATAAAATTGAGCCTTTTGCTCATTGTGGTTGCGGCGGGTTTGCTCTTTGTGACACTGACAGTGCAGACCGAACATCCTCCCCTGCCGGATCTGGGGCCTGTCGGCTCATTTTCCTTGATTGACCAAGACGGTAGGCCGGTCCGGCGAGCGGACCTGCTGGGGTCCGTGTGGGTTGCAAACTTCATTTTCACTCGGTGCGCGGGGCCGTGCCCAGTCATGACCTCGACGCTGCAAATGGTCAAGGAGAAGCTACCGTCGGGCGTGCGCTTCGTATCTTTTACCGTCGATCCTGACCACGACAACGCCGCGCTCCTGCACGAGTATGCCGGGCGCTACGAGGCGGACCTCAAGTCCTGGTCGTTTCTGACCGGAGACAAACAGACGGTGCTGGACCTGGCCGCGGGTCTGAAGCTCTCCGCCGCTGGCAGCAGTCCAGGCGATTTTGTACACAGCTCACGGTTCGTGGTGGTGGACCGCACAGGGATTGTCCGCGGCATGCCCCGGGTTGTCGATGCAGACCTGACCGTCGACGAAGAAGAATTGAAGGCTTTCATTGACCTCGTGCACCGAACCCACGTGGAAAATTAGCAGCGGTTATCCTATACATGGAGTCGGCCGATGACAACGAAACCGAACACGACCTTTAAGCTCGATCCGATCTCCATGCAGGTGATCCGCTATGCGATGGAACGGATTGCTGACGAGATGGGCTACACGATGGTGCGCACCTCGCGCTCAATCATCATCAAAGAGATCATGGATATTACCTGTGCCGTTTCTGATTCCAAAGGCGAGACGATTGCCCAGGCGCACCACGCGCCAATGCTGTTAACCGGCTTCGAGATCACCACGCGGGCGCTCTTGGACCACTTTGATGAGGAGGACCTCCACGACGGCGACGTGATCATCTCCAACGACCCCTACAAGGGCGGGCAGCACATCATGGACCTGCAGACCTTCACCCCCGTGCGCTTCGATCGACGGCTGATCGGGCTGGTCGCCTCCATCGCGCACCACGCAGACATGGGCGGCGCCACCGCCGGCGGCGTGGCGGGGGGGCTGACGGAGATCTATCAGGAGGGGCTGCGCCTTCCCATGGTCAAACTGTACCGCGAAGGCGCTGAATGTGACGAGATCTTCGGAATCATTGCCAACAACATCCGGGTCCCCGAAAAGACCCTGGGCGACATCCGCGCGCAGGCCTCGGCCAACTTTGTCGGCGCGCGCCGGATGAAAGAGATTTACGAAAAATACGGCCCGGAAGTGGTCGAAGGCTGTTGCGAGATGCTCAAGGACTATTCCGAACGACGCATCCGTGCAGGCCTGAAGAAAATTCCGGACGGCACCTACACGGGCGTGGACTACGTAGACGACGACGGGGTGCGTGACGAGCCGGTGAGGATCCAGGTCAACATCCACAAGCAAGGAGACCACGCGAAGATCGACTTTGAAGGCACCGCGCCCCAGGCCCCGGGCAACATCAACTGTCCGCTGGCGACCACCCATGCGGCAGTGTATTACGCGCTACTGTGCGTGATCGACCCGCACGTGCCGCCTAATGCCGGGTGCTACCGGCCATTCCAGGTTGAAGTGCAAGAAGGCTCCTGCGTCAACCCACGCATGCCCGGCGCCGTGGCGGCGCGCACCAACACGTCCCAAAAGATTGCTGAGGCTATGATGAAGGCTTTGGCGCAGGCTGTGCCCGCACAGGTTACCGCCGGCAGCCACGGACAAATTTCTACCTGTGGCTTCTCCGGCTTCCAGCCGAAAACGAACAAGCGCTTCGTCTTCATCGACATCCAGGGCGGTGGTGCGGGAGCCATGGCGACCAAAGACGGCCGGGATGGACAAGACAGTCATTTGGCGCGTTTTATGAACACACCGGTAGAGTCGGCAGAGATGGAGTATCCCGTACGGGTGGAACGTTACGCTCTGATTCCAGACTCCGGTGGGGCGGGCCAATATCGCGGGGCCTTGGCGCCGAGGCGGGATACGCGGATGCTGGTCGACGGTATCAGCTTCGCACGATACGGCGATCGACAAGCTTTCGCGCCCTTCGGTCTGTTCGGTGGCAAAGATGGGGCGATGGGGCGCTTTTATCTTACTCGGCGTGGAGAGGAACCGGTGCGCTTAAAGTCCAAAGGATTCGATACTCTTAGCCGGGACGATGTGGTCAGTATCTGTTGCCCCGGAGCCGGCGGCTACGGCGATCCGCTTGGCCGCAACCTGGACGCGCTGGAGCGGGATCTGCTTGACGGTAAGGTAACGCCGGAGCGGGCCGTGGAAGACTATCAGGTGGTGGTGGACGCCAAGACCCTGCGGATCGACCGAGCGGCAACGGCGAAGGCGCGCAGCGATGGATGAGAACACAATCTTGTCCGGGCTCACATACGACGCAGAGGGTGGCGCGCTGACTTTTAATGGCGTGCGCTACTTCCTGATCCGGCCCGAAACCCTCATCGAATTCCAAAAAGCCGTGGCTGCAGAGGTCGGCGTGGACAAGTGCAGTGAGCTTATTTATCGCGGCGGCTTCGCCGGCGGTGCACTGTCGGCCCGGAAGTATCGTGCCGTCTTTTCCAAAACCGATCGCGAGACAGCCGCGTATCTGTGCGCTATGGGTAGCCAGATCGGCTGGGGGCGCTTTGAGCTGACGCAGTTCGATCCGGACGCGCGCGCCGTTCGCGTGACCGTGACCGGCTCCGCGTTCGCGGCCGTGTACGGCGCAAGCAATGTGCCGGTGTGCCATTTCATTCGTGGCGTGGTTGGTGGGATGACGTCGGTGGTGTTGGACTCGGAAGTGGTCCGGGTAACAGAAGAAAGCTGCTCCGCTTTGGTGGGAGCCGATGTATGTGCTTTTCTGGCTCACGCATAGCTTCGGCGCGGTTGGCGCCGACTTCTTGCATTCAGCGCTCCTTCACGGGGACGTAAGAGCGCTTCTGCTCGCCAACGTAAATTTGACGCGGGCGATTGATGCGACCGCTTGGCTCTTCCCGCATTTCTTTCCACTGCGCGATCCAGCCGGGCATGCGGCCGAGCGCGAACATAACGGTGAACATTTCCGTGGGCAATCCCATCGCGCGATAAATGATCCCACTGTAGAAGTCGACGTTGGGATAGAGCTTCCGCTCGATAAAGAATTCGTCTTTCAGCGTGATTTCTTCCAAGTTCTTCGCTATCTCCAGCAGAGGGTCATTGACGCCCAGTTCGTTGAGGACGTCATCGGCGGCTTTTTTCAGAATTAGCGCGCGTGGATCGAAGTTCTTGTAGACTCTGTGGCCGAAGCCCATCAGTCGGAAATCGGAGGTCTTGTCTTTGGCGAGGTCTACATATTTATTGTAGTCGCCGCCGTCATCGCGGATCTGTTCGAGCATCTGAATGACCTCCTGGTTCGCTCCGCCGTGCAGGGGGCCCCACAGGGCGCAGACGCCGGAGGCGATCGAAGCGAAGAGGTTGGCTCCGCTGGAGCCGACCATGCGGACGGTGGAGGTGCTGCAGTTCTGCTCGTGATCGGCGTGCAGGATAAGCAACAGGTTGAGCGCGTTGTCCAACACTTTGGGGACGCCATAGGGCTCGGCCGGGACTGCAAACATCATGTGCAGGAAATCGGACGAGTAGGTAAGATCATTACGCGGGTAGACGTACGCTTGGCCGATGGACTTCTTGTAGGAGAACGCTGCGATAGTTTTGGTCTTGGCCAGGAGACGAATCATGTTCAGATCGAACAGCGCCTCCTCGTCCGGGTAATAAGTGGCTAGCGAGCCGATCATGGAGGATAGAATCGCCATGGGGTGCGCGTTAGGAGGATAACCCTCGAAAAACTTCTTCATGTCCTCGTGGATCAGGCTGTGATGATTCAGTTGGTGCCGCCACTCGGAAAGCTGTTCGGGGCTCGGAAGGTGTCCGTGAATCAGCAGGTAGCAGACGTCGGTAAAGCGCATCCCGTTGGCCAACTCCTCGATCGGGTAACCTCGGTAGCGCAGGATGCCTTGTTCGCCGTCGATAAAGGTGATCGCACTCCGGCACGAACCTGTATTACCGTACCCCGGATCGAACGTGATGGCACCGGAATTCTGCCGGAGGGCCCCGATATCGATTCCAACCTCTCCTTCGGTGCCGATCACGATTGGAAACTCATACTCCTTCCCCTCGAGTGTTAGCTTGGCTTGCTTCATGATCGCACCCCATCTTTCTTGAAGTTTGAGCCGCCGACCGTGTCCCTTTCCGCATTCGGACACAGCGATGATTTTACCGACTTGGTATAGATCCTTCCACAACGAACAGTGTATCATCTCTCTAGAGCCGCTTCAAGTCCAAAGGATGTGGTGAGTGCGGTTCTGGAGTTTGCAGCAGAAGTGGATTTACGGACGGTCTGTGTGGAGCACGATTTCGGCTACCACCGGCAGGTGGTCGGAGTAAAGCACATCCCGGCTGTCATAGGCCCTATAGCTCATCGATCCCGACCCGAAAATATAATCGATCACCCGACTCCCCTTCCAGTCCACGGGTTTCCAGGCACAATAGGTTCGCCCGAGGGCCGGTTGGGGCGGAGGTCGGATCCCTGGGACGTCTAGAAACGCCGCAATGCTTGAGGATTCCGGCCGAGCATTAAAATCGCCCGCCAGGACGTAGGGGAGCGTTTCTTGCTCAACGCGTTGGGCGATCCATTGGGACTCTCGCAGATTCACCGCGTCATCGTGCGCTGCGGTATGGATGCTATAAAAAGCCAATTGCTCTCCGCTGCCCAGATCCAACTCCGTTCGAAGGTAATGATTGCGGAAGAACAGTGCGCGCAGGTCCGGCGGCTTACTCAACAATGGGCTCTCGGCGCTCACAATGGGATAGCGAGACAGGACCGCCACGCCCTGGCGGGCGCGGAAAAAAGGAACGCCTAGATTGTAGCGGTGGGCAAACGCCCAATAGGTCAGGCCTGTCTTCTGCGCTAAGTAGGCGACCTGGTTGGGAGAATTGAAGCTGAACTGGAGGCTGACCTCCTGCAAGGCGACGACGTCGCAGCGCTCACTGGAAATAAGTTGTGCGATCTGGTCTAGATTCTCGATCGTTCCCGAAGGTGTGTCCAGCGTGTGACCAAATTCTCGTTTAAAGGAACCGCCCCAGCGAACGTTGTAGGCCATCACCCGCAATCGCTCTGGAGATACAGCCTTTGGGTCGGGCGAACCGGACTGGACCACCGGTACCGACCAGTCGGCGGTCCAAGCGTTGATCAGCATCAGCAAAATGAGTAAGACGGTAGTCGCCAGGGCAGACAGAAACAGGCGCCGGGTCCAACGCCACCACCACACCCGCTTCTTTTTTTCGGGCCGCGAAGTTTCCGTGGATGCGGACCTCACGTGGATGCGGACCGCTGACGTTGAAGCAACTCTCTGGAGATCGCTCGGTTGACCGCGCGCAGTTCCAGGAAACCGACAATAGTGTCGTCGGTTCGTGTGGCCACTACAGGCAAGTGGTCGATCTGCCCCTCTTTCATGCGGCGCAAGGCCTCCTGAAGCGGGGCGTCTGCGGTGATTTTTTCATCCACGGGACTCATGATGTCGTAGGCCACCAACAGGAAATCGAGTCCGTCCGCACCGAAGGTCATCTTGAGTTGGTCGATATCCAACGCGCCCACCAGCCGCCCTTCAGGATCGACCACAGGGTAGGTCAGGTACTCGCTTTTGGAAAAGCGTGCCAAGATTTCGCTGAGCCGCGCCTCCTGACGAATGGCCATGTCCGGACTGAACATGACGTCGCGGACCCGATAGCTTTCGATCAGATCTTCTTCCGTCACGTTTAGCCCAACCTCGCCGGCGCGCAGGACCGCCCACTTGACCAACGGGGGTCCGATCAGTTGCACGAAGAGCGTTGAGGTGGTGATAACCATCAGCACCTTTTGGCCCACGTCCGACGGAATGGCGGAGCTATGGGTTGCCAGGATGGCCAGGCCCACCGCAATGCCCGCCTGGCTGATCAGGCATAGCCCCAGATTGTTTCGCACTTGGCTCGGCGCGCGTGAAAGCCGCGCGCCCAGATAGG
>JAJDCN010000083.1 GCA_029260815.1 Planctomycetota bacterium | reverse complement strand
GCCGATCATGTTGGCGACGACGTTGCTGGGGAACATTTCCACGGCGTTGTTATAGAGCAACACCGACGAATTAAAGGAGCGGCGGGACGCAGAGATCTGCTCCTCTACCTCGTTCAGGCTGCGCTGGAGTTGCATGAAATTTTGGTTGGCTTTTAGGTCCGGGTAGTTCTCCACCGCCACCATGATGCCGCCCAGGGCCCGTGTGATCTGGTTGTCCACGTCGACCCTTTGGTCGGAAGACAGTTGACCGGAGGTCGCCTGGGCGCGAAGTTCGGTGATCTTCAGCAAGGTCTTCTGCTCGTGCTCCATGTAGGACTTGACCGTGGAGACGAGGTTAGGGATCAGGTCATAACGCTTTTTGAGCTGGACGTCCATGCCAGAGAAGGCGTTCTCCACCTGGTTTTTTTTGCCCACCAGTCCATTGTAGATGAGAAAAAAGGACAACAAGATTACGGCAATCACGATCCCGGCGACGACCATACCGAACCCTCCAACAGATTTGTGCTGCGGTCCATCTGAAACTTAACGGAAGGAGTCTACTCCAGGGATACCGCCCGCGCAACTTTAATCGGTAACCGCCCGCTAGCTAAACTGGAGCTTCTTAGACTTGAGGTTGGTGGTGATGATGGCGGCTGCCCAGCGGCTGGCGCCACGGGCGATCTCCTCGTTGTGAGAGACGATGAAGGTCTGGCGGAAGGTGGGCGAATAGTCGCTCAGCAGCTCGATCAAGCTGACCGCACGCTCCGCGTCGAAGGAAGCCACCGGCTCGTCAAAGAACAGGAATCCGGTCTCGTGATTGCCGTGAGAATGGAGCATGGCTCGGGCCAGCGCCAACCGAAGGGAGATCAGCAACTGATCCGCGGCGCCGCCCGAGAGGTCGGCGATCTGGACGAATGGATCATCGGCGCCCTTCTTTTCGGGAGAGGCCAAGCGGATCTCCAGTCGGTCGTTGACCTCCACCTGTTCGTATCGCCCGCCGGTGATCCGAGGCAGCACGGCGGCGATCTCTTTCGCGATGCCAGGGCCCAGGCGGTTTTTCATGCTCGCGCTTGTGCCCTCCAGAAGATCCACAAGGGTCGTGTAGACGTCGACCTCAGCATCCAGCTCTTCCAGTGTCAAGGACAACTGCTTTCGATCCGCCTGGGCGGTTGCGGTTCGCTGGACCGACGGGCTCAGAGCCTCGATCGATTCGGCCAGGGTTTCCTTCCGGGCTCGCGTCGCCGCCAGTGTGGAGCTTTCGCTGACCATGGACGCGGCGCACGCCTCCTCTTGCGCGCGCAGCTCCTTTTCCGAGGGCAGAGTCCGCATCAATAGCGTCGATTCTGCCGCCAGGCTATTTTCTAGCTGTCTCTGGTCCATGCGTGCCCATTCATGCACCAGTTGCGGCAGCGCGGTTTTGTTTTGAAATTCAGCAAGCTCCTCAGCGTGGCCGTTTCCGCCGTGGGGAGAGACGGAGGCCAGTCGGTTGACCGATTCGACCACACGGGTTGCCAGGTCGTCGTCAGGCGGCGCGGTGGCGACCGCTTCGGTCTGAAGCGTTTGGAGAATGCTCAAGGACACCGCACATTGCTCCAGCAACTCGGTTACGCGGGCCTCAATCTGCTCCGGGTCACCGATCTGCCGGTTTTGCGCCTCGCTGGGCGACGGTTCGGACCCGATGACTTTTTGAATTATCGGAAGTCGCTGGCGGAGAACGTTGATAACGTGTTTGTAGTGGACCGCCGTGTCCTTAATCTGCTCCAGTCCGGTCGCCATCTTTTGCTGCTCGGCCAGAAGCGACTCCAGTTCGGGGCGATGTCCGTCCTTGAAGAAGTTCGGGTGCTGCTCGCGCAAGGTACGGTAAAAGGAGCGGACGCCTTCGTCGCGAATGTCGTTGACGGTTTCGAGGATCCGGGCGGCGTCGTGGGTTTGAAAGTTTTCCGCGGCGGTCATGGAGCGCTTGAGAATCTCGATCTTGTCCCACAGTTTCTGACGCGTCTGTAGCAAGGAGCCGAGTCGTCGTCTTCCTGTGCGCACGCGCAAAGCGATCCAGCCGGCCAGCCCGAAGAAGAACACGCCGACGAACCCGATAGTGGAGGCGATGCGCCGGGAGTCGGCCGGGTCAGATTCGCTCATGAAGCTGAAGTTGCGCTGCTGGATCGCGACGTGAAAGCCCAGGGCCGCGATCACACACAGGGCGCCGACGGCTCCAGCGGCCACGGCCTTGATGCGGCGGCGCTTGAGGCGTGCGTTGCGGCGACGGATGCGCGCCTCGGCCACGGAAAGCTTTTCGCGCTCGGATTCGGACAGTAGATAGTCCTGGCGTTTCGGTCCGCGGCCCGCGCGCTTAAGGCCGTCCTTGACGGCCGCGGAGTGCAGGGCGACAAGTTCCTCGAGTCGCTCGAGGTTTTCCTTAAGCTGCCGTGCGTCGTCGATCTTGACCCGCAGGTCGATTAGCGCCCGGTCCGCAGCGATGTAGTCGGTCTTTAGTCGCTCCCGGGCAGCCTCCATGGCCGTTTGCATGCCGTTCAGCTCCGCGTAGTCGCGGCTGGCGCGGTCCCGATGGTAGGCGTAGGTCACCTGATCCCGAAGTCGGTAAAACGCGTGGAGCGCTTCTTCGCGCGCAGCGATCGCGGCGCGCACGGCGCGGACGCCGCCCTCGACTTGGGTCACCTGTTGGGCGCGAGATTGCATCTCCTGGTCGAGTTGGCCGATGGTATCGCGGGTTTTTACCAGCCGTTCTTCTTCACCTTCGTAGGACGCGGCGAGTCGTTCGTTGATGTTTAATTCGCCCAGGGCCTGTTCGCGTGCGACGAGCATTTCGTCGAGCAGGGAGCGGGATCGATCCGCCGCCTGCTCGATCTCGCTGATGCCCAGCATGTTGTAGAGGGCGCGCTGGCGATCGTTTTCACTGCCGCGGCGGATCAGGTCAAGTTCGTTTTGCGCCAGATAGAAGGAATAGCGAAACTCGTCGAAGCGAATGCCCAGCAGTTCAGTCAGCTTGAGCCCCACTTCGGCGATGCCTTGGGCGATCGGTTCTTCGCCGGGCAGGGCAAAGAGTTCCGCCTGGCGGGTCCCTTCGCGGTCGATCAGGCGCTTGACGCGATAGGTGTCTCCCGGCTCGATCGCAAATTCGAGGGTGACGTCACAACGGTTCTTGTTCCAGCTGATGATGTCGTTGAGATCGGGCTCAGCTTGCGCAGTACGGATGGTCTGGCCGAACAGGGCGAAGGCGATGCACTCGCCGATGGTAGACTTGCCCGATTCGTTTTCACCCAGGATTGCGATCAGACCGCTCTCGGGGATATCCGATAGCGACAACGTATCGTATCGCATGAAGTTTCTGCCGTGAAGGTTCTTGATGATCATCGCGGGCTGGCGTTACTCCTGTGCTTGACCGTTTCCGCCGAAACCGCCTGGGGCTTGAGACAACTGTTTGCGACCGATCTCCAGCGCCGAGAGGACCAAGTCAGCTTCGGCGGTCTCCCCCATCTTCTCCAGCGCCTTAATACGGCGAGAGACAAACCGCTCGAACTCCTCGCGCGGCGAGCCCAAACGCAATTCATTTTCGTTTTTGCTCTTGGATTTTCGGATGAAACGCACCGGCAATCCTCTCCTCGTATAGATTAACCTCTTCTAATGAGCCAGATCATATCACAGGCAGCGGCCAAATCAACCGGATTTCCATCGGGGGGTGGCCAGCAAAGATTACCGGACGCAACGTCTTTTAAATAGACAATTTACGTCACTTACTCCGGCGTATTTCCCTAAAGTAAGCCGCTTCGGCGAGCCGATAACCAGAGGAGAGGAAGAGCCCGGGGAACTCACAGGAACGGTGGGGGGCCTCTCGTAGGATAGAGAGATTAAACAGTACAATCGTTGAGATGAAGGGTAGATAACGCTATGAATCCGACAACGTCGCAACCCGCGCCTTCGCGCGAAGTCACTGAACTTTCCAAAAAAGCCAACGAACTGCTCAAGCAAGGCCAGCTGGACAAAGCCCGCCTCGTATTTGAACAGGCGTGCACGCTGGACGACCACAACCCCTACGTCCTGGTCGGACTGGGGGACATCTATCGAAAACAGCGCTATTTCGAAAAGGCGATCGAACACTACGCCCGTGTGGTGGAAAACGAGCCCTATAACGTGTTCGCCCTGCGCGGCATGGGCATCGCCTATCGCGGCATGGAGAAGTACGAAAAGGCCATCGAATATTGGAGCCGGTACATCGAGTTGAACGACAGCGATCATCTGGTCCTCACCCGGCTGGGCGATGCCTGCAAAAAGGTCAACCGTCTGTTCGACGCCGAAAAATACTACTTGCGAGCTCTGGAGGCCCACGGCGGCGACAAGTACCTGTTCCTCGGCCTGGGCGACCTGTACTACAAGCTGGACGAAGCGGACAAGGCCATCGAATTTTGTGACAAACTGCTGGAGATCGACGAAAATTTCGTCAACATCCTGACCATGGTGGGCAACCTGTACCGTCGCAAGAAGGAATATGCCTCCGCCCGCGGTTATTATGAGAGGGCTTTGCGACTGGAACCGCACAATATCTACGCGATCTTCGGCGTGGGCGACTGCTACCGCGGCGAAAGCGATCACCACCGGGCCCTGGAGATCTGGTTGGCGATCATGGATATCGATGACAAAAACATCAATGTCCTGACGCGAATCGGCGATTCCTACCGCCAGGTGAACGAGTCGGAAAAGGCCAAGGAGTTCTACAACCGCGTCCTGGCGCTGACCGACCACAAGTATGCTCTGATGGGCATGTGCAAGGTTCAGCGGTTGGAAGGCAAGTTCGACGAGGCAATCGCAGGATACGCCAAGCTGCTCAAGCGCACGGATATCGACCGCGACCGCGTCGATCGGGAGCTGGCCGAGGCCATCGCCGAAAAAGAAGAAGCCTCCCGGGACCAATAGGTTACCGAGAGCCTTTGAGCCTAGACAGGGTCGGCCGGAACTCTTTCCGGCCGACTTTTTTTGCGCCAGCGTGGAGCTTAAGCTAGAGTAGACAAGGCTGAAAACGATCGCAAGCAACCTAAGCGGATTGCAGTAAAGAAGGGGAAGTTGCCTTTTATTGCACTGTTTTGTCTG
>JAJDCN010000082.1 GCA_029260815.1 Planctomycetota bacterium | reverse complement strand
GGCCGTGCCCAAACTTACTTTGCTACCTCCCTTGCCTGTGAAGCGCTCGACGTCCTTCTTGTACAAGCGGTTTAACTCGTCGTAGAAAGGCTCTTCTTTGGACAAATAGTCGGCCCCGCTGTCACCGGAAGCGTACCTCTTGATCGTGGCGATCGTCCCGTTATTGTTAAAGGTATAATCGGTATAGCTACCATCTTTTCCAGTAATTTTCGTTCTGCGGCCGTAGGCATCGTAGGTGTATGTGATCGTCTCGTTCGCACTACCGGCATCCTTTGGACTGTCGGCTGCATCGGTGATCGTCGTCAGGCGCCCATTGCTGTCGTGCCCAAAGGTAATGGCCGATAGCTCCGTATCGCTGGAATTGAGCCTCTTCTCCTTTGTTTTGCGATCCCGATGGTCGTACTCGAAGACGATTTTGTTGCCTCGGGGCAGCTCGATCTCGGTCGGATTCCCGTTGGCATTGTAGGTGTAATTTGTTGTGCGGAACGTCTTGCTCCCACCCGATTCACCCACCTGCTTCTGCACTTGGGTCATGTGGTTCTGCGAGTCGAAGGTCGAGTTGGTTTCTACCCACTCCAGGGCCCCCGTGCCAGCTGTTCCCTGCCAGTCGATATTCTTGACTTCGACCTTTGTTAGGTTTCCGCCATCGTCGTACGTAAACTTAGTGATATAATCTACGGTGGTTGTCGTTTCGCCATGCTTCACCGTGACGTCGTTGTCCGTGACCTGGGTAATCTCATTGTGCGTGTTGAGGGTGCTGTCGGTTACCAAGCCCAGCGCGCCTCCGTTTTCCACGGGGTCGGTGGTCTGGATCACGTTGCCAAAAGCGTCATACTTGAATGAGGTGGTCAATTCCAGGAATGAACCACCTTCGCCGTCGTCAGCATCTACGATGGTTTTCTCCAAAAAGCCGGTCAGTTTGCCCAGGCCCAGGTCCGTGGTGGTGTAAAATGTCCACGTGCGCAGTTCGCCCTCACCATCGATGTAGCCGGTCTTCTGACCGAAACTGTTGAACTGGAACTTCTCCTCTGCCGTCTGGTTCGAGCAGGTCGTACATTTTCGAGTTACCGTGGGATACACGGTTTTAATCACCATCGAGGTGTGTTGGTTCGTGATCCCGTCTCCGTTTACATTGCCCAAGTTCAACAGGCCGTCAGGATTCGTGCTCACGTCGTAGTCCGACCAGTCTCCGTTGGTCGCACTGGAAAAGGCCGTTTCCACTTCGGTTTCGGTCATGCCGACCTTGGCTGCCAGGTCCGCCTTGATGCTGGCCAGGGTGCCTTCCTGGTAAGCCAAGGTGTGCGTGGTAACGTTACTCTCCGCATCCGTTGCCTTGATGAGCATGCCAAAAATTGGGTCGTGGTCGTAACTCGCTGTAATCGGATTCGTACCACCACTTTCCTGTTTACTTGAGGACGTTGCCAAATGCTTAAACCGAGGATCGGTTGAGCTGGAGAACGTGCGGGCCGTTTCGTTTCCTTCCGGAAGGACGATCTTCGTTTTGTTTGAGTCCGAGCCAAAGGTGTTCGCCACTTCGTCGAAATCACTGGCTCCGGAGCCATAATAATACTTGATCGATGTCGCGTTGCCACCGCTGTCAAACGCACGGACTTCTTTTTGGTCGTCGGGCGTGCCCAGGTCGTTCGCATTGGGATCCAGGATTTTCACCGACGTGATTTCGTTGTTCTCATCGGTCGTATACTCAAAGGTCCAAGTCCCCTGGTTGCTCTCTGTGGCAAGACCCAGCACCTGCTGGGTGACACGGTCATCTGAATTATAAGTTATCTGAGCATTTTTCTGTCCGCGGGCATTGGTGATACTAACAATATTGTACCGCAGCTCTGCGTCTGGTTCCCCATTTTGCCCGGCGTACTCAAAGGTTGTTGTCCGGCCATCTCGGTCGGGGTCGGTCTCATTCTCAAAGCCCGTGGTTACTTCTATCAGCGCTCCAAACATCACGGGAACACCACCAAAGAGTGTGGTTGTGTCGTACTTATACAACACTTTGCGAGGTTCGCCGGCAACTGCCGGGGGAAAGTCCGTCTCATCCAAAACGATTTCCGACAGAAAACCCTGTCCGCCATACACAAAGTCAATGGTTCGATCCAGTGTGTCCTCCACGTAGTCGATACGCTTATTCATGCCGTTGTCGTAAAAGAACTCGATTGTGTTCTCGTTGCGATCGACGATCTTCTTTAGTGCTCCATCCGTATCGAACTCCTTGCGCCGTCCTCCTGGATAGAAGACTTTGTACTGGATCCCACCTACCGCGGGATCTAGCTTGACCAGCTTTGCAGACATTCCTTCTGATTTATAATAGTTGTTGGTTACATCGTACTCTTCGTAGGTGTCGAAACGGACTAGGCCATCATAAAGATCAATTTTGTTCGTGCCTTCTTCATCGCGCTCGTTCCGGATCCGGATATTGTAAGTATAATCCCATCCGACTCCGACAATCGTCTGACCTGAGGTCGAGCTGTCGTAGCCACGAGAGAATACGAAATCTTCCCCGCGCCCGGGAACGACCAAGTCGGTCATAGATTCCACAAAGGCACCTGTTTCACAGACCACCGGATGTGCTACTAAGTTGTCGCCTTCGTTCACGCAGTTCAACTCGGAGCAATTATCGCGTGGAATAAAACCTGCATCAATATTTCCACAGATAAGGGCAACATTACCTAGGGCGCTTATGGTGCCGATCGGGCCAACCCTCGACGGTAGCTTGGAGATGTACACGAACCCCTTGGCCTTCGCTGGAGTCCCTGTACCCCTCCACTCGATCAGCTCTGCATACCCACGCGGGACGGTCTCTCCATAAAATGCAAAAAAGCCGTTGCCCACCGTCA
>JAJDCN010000081.1 GCA_029260815.1 Planctomycetota bacterium | reverse complement strand
AAGGGGTTGCAGTAATCCGGGGCATTTGCGCGTCGGCCAGTTGTGGGGGGGCGTTGATGGTAACTTGATAAGGTTCACGCGCGCTGCTGCGTCTCTGGTCGAAGTCGGCGCCGAACCCGCTGCGGGAAACGACAACGGGACCGGAGGTGGCGCCGAAGGGAATGCTGGCTCGTATGGTGTTGTCGTCCACCACCCACACCCGCTCGGCGGCGACGCCGTTAAAGGTCACGGTGGGGACTAACTCTTTGTGTGCGAATTGCGACCCGCCGCCCATGCGCGCGCTGATGATTTTCGCCGACGCAGACAGGCGCGCGCCTGTGATCGTGACGACCGCACCTACTTCTCCGCTCGTGGGGGAGATCTGATCGATGGAAGGCTCCGTTCCGATATCGCGGATCTTTTCTTCCACCATCCTTGTACCCGTCATCGGGCTGGTGCGCTCCACCCTGCGCGTTTTGCGCACCTCGATATCTTTTTCGACCATCTCCGTGCCCGCACCGAAGAGAACTCGCTCTCGCGTCACTCTTTTTTGAACCACAAACTCCCGTGCCGACCATAGCTCGCGTGTACCCACCACCACCCGGATCCGCCAGCAATAGGCGTTAGGCGGAACCTCTACGATAAGTTGAGTCGGCGATTGTTCAAGGATCCTGGCCGGCATGGACTCCGCAAAGATCACCTGCGTAGACTGGCCCTCGACCACCAGGTCGGTCCCGGTAATCGTGATCTGCTCCCCGGCCCGACCCACCAAGGGCGTCACCGCAATCCGCTCCGCCGCCGCGTCGCCATAGGCCAACGGCTTCAAGGACAAGAGCCCGACCAGGATGACAAAGATCGTAGTCCAGTAGGTGAAATGTCGCATCGATTCGCCCTCTTGCCGTTTAAAGAAGATTGTCTATCAAAAAAATCGTTTTACTTAAGCATACAACATCAAACGAAGCTCCGTACGTCTCGCCTACGGACTGCGTGAGTAGACTGTGCGCGAGCCGCATTTTGCAGTCTTTCCGAAACAGTACTGATTTCTGCGAGAGGGTCGATTCTTCGTTTTTCTCAAAACGACAAGAGTTTTGTCTTCTCGGTGCTCTCTGCGGCCTTGTTGATGAGTGATCGCATTGTGGGGCCCTGCTGCCCCCTGCGGCAGCCACGCCCCTGTCGCCCTACGGGGTTGCCCCTTGACGATTCGGTCGCAGGCGGCTATCATACTTAGCTTTAAGGCATCCCGTTGCATGCGCTATAAATCCGACGCTGAGTACGAAATTACGGGTCGGGCCGTTCTGCTGTCCGACCTCCATCTAAAGCCGGAAGACTCTGGTCGCGAAGAGCTTTTGCGAAAGTTCATCGAGACCCGTCTGTCGGGTGCAGAGCACCTATTTATCCTGGGCGATTTGTTCGAGTTCTGGATCGGCGGCAAGCATGTGACCGGCGGCGAGTTCGGCCGCGTGATCCGCATGCTGCGGGCGGTGGTGGACTCCGGGATCCCGGTGACGATCCTCAAGGGCAATCGCGACTTCTATATGGGACGCGAGCTGACCCGCGCAGTGGGCGCGGAGATTCTCAACGACGGGTTTACCCTGCGGGCCAACGGCCGCCGGATCTACGTGTGCCACGGCGACACGTTTTGCACCCGTGACCGAGGCTACTTGCGCCTGCGGGCGGTCCTGCGCAACCCGGTGATGGTGGGGGTCTACCGCAGCCTGCCCAGCACGGTTGCCTACTTCCTGGCCAACGGCTACCGCCAGACCTCCAAGCGGGTGGGGCCGACGAAACAGAACGGCAAGACCTCCATCGTGCTCAACGCCGTGGAGGGCGTGCTGGACACTGGCTACGACGCGGTCATCTGCGGCCACGTCCACACGCCGCGGAACATCACCTTGCAGCGCGACGACGGTGAGAAGACCCTGGTGATCCTGGGCGACTGGTCGGAGCGCGGCTGGTATATCGAAGTCGAAAAGGACCGTCTGGAACTTCTTCATATCGACTGAGGCTGACGCCATGGCGTCTACGGAAAAGTCGGGCCCGATCCGCGCCGAGCACTTCGCCTCGGTTCAGGCCCAGATTGACAAAGCCCTTGCGCAATCCGATCTGGACGCTGTCGTCTCCAATCTGCTTGCCGCTCTGCATTCTCTGTTTACCCCTTGCATCTTCTTTTTGCACCGCGACGACGCGCTGAAGACCTGGTCCGAGTGCGGCCTGCCCGCCGGCACGCCGATCTTCGACAAGCCGATCGCCGTGCCTGACGGCGGCGCACTCTCGGACCTGTTGCACTCCGGCGCGCCCGCCGCCCTCGCCGCTCAAGCCCTGCCCGCGGAACTTTCCGCCGCAGGCTTCTCGGAAACGGACGAGCAATACGTGCTGGCCCCCGTGATCATCCGCGAGCGCCCTGCAGGACTGTTGTTGTTGGGCGCCGTAGAGTCCGCGTCCGACGCGCAGGTTGACTTCGTGCGCACGACCGCCGACCGGCTGGCCGAGGCGCTGGCCGCACGGCTGGGTGGCACGTCGTCGCCCGTACCCGAGCCGGCGCCGCTCACGGATGTATCCGACGCGGTGGCCGAATGGGTGCGCAATGCTGCCGCGCGCATGCCTCTGCGGCCCGGCACCGAACATTTCGCCGCGGGTGTTTTGGATGGACCTCTGCCGGCCTGGCGCGAGATGGAGGATTGGCAGGGATTGGATGATCGGTTGCTGGCCTGTAGCCACATCCCGATCTTCGGCGCAGGCACGGAGACGAAGACCGCGGAAGAAGCGATCGCGATCCTGCCGCTGGATCTGCTGTGCGCCCTCGCGGTCACTGACGCGCTCAAGGCGCTCTATGTCGCTGACGGCGCGGGCCGCGAAATGGAGGCGATGTGGGAACACGCCGCGTGTACGGCGCTCACAGCCTACGAGCTGGCGCGACCTTGCGGGTTGGCTCCGACCGAATGCTTCGTCGTCGCACTCCTGCGGTCTGCTGGAATGTTGGCGATCTATCGCGCGTTGCCCGACCGCTTCGCCGAGATCCGCGACCGCATCCACAGCGAGAAGCGCGGGTGGAACGACATGGCGCGCGACGTCCTTCTAATCGACCCCGCCGACCTGGCCGCCCTGTTGGCGCGCGCCTGGAACTTCCCCCCGCAACTGTCCGCCCACGTGGCGAGCCCTCAACCCGGCCGCGACGTTGCCACTGTAGCCGCGCTGGCCGCCGACCTGTCCGACCGTAGCGGCAAGGGCCTATTCCCCGGTGGCCCCACCGACCTGCGCCAGGTCAAAACCATCCCCGCCCTCGGTCTCACCCCCAAACAAGTCACCGACCTCGAAAACGACCTCGCCCTCCTCCTCCCCTGGGCCGCGACGTTGTAATGACAACACCGCTGGATCATCCACATGACGAGAAGAAGGCGTGGAAGATATGGAAGATCCTGCTCTGGATCATCGCGCTTGTTCTGGCAGGGGTGTGCCTAATGTTGTTTTTGTCCAACGCAGAGAATGAGAGAGTCCAAATAGTCGCAATGGTTTACCTCATAAGTTTCCTTGCAGTCGTTACTCTAAGCATTATCGACATCGGTCGGGCACGGGGCATGAATAGCCCTCGAATAACCAGTTATGCGCTTGATCCTCTGGATAAGAAAGCATCTCGATATAGATGGAAGACGGTAATGCGCATTTCTGCATACGTAATAGCTTTGGGAAGTATTCTATGCATTGTGTACAACGTAAAGAATGATTGGGTTTTGGCTGGTGCCACAGCATACATTGCGCTATTCATTCCAATAAGCTTCTTGCTTGTTCTTGACAAAAGAAAGGAACGAAAGTATGAACGTTCAGTAAAAATGCGAGAAGCGTACCAAGCCTGGTCAAAGCACGCTGTTGTTCCGATTAGAGACCGGATGCCTCGTGAGCGTACATGGGATGAGCTGTTGGCAACATTTTTTGCGCTAATGGTAATCGGAGTTGGTCAAAAGCTTGGCCTCCCGACGCCTACCGCAGTGTTGCTGGGATGTTCGGTTTTGTGCATTTTGTTTTACGTATTTTACAGGCGTAAATTCCTGATTCGTAATCCTTTGGCAATAAGCTTGGCTAGGTTTAACGTTCTGCGTTTGTTTGTGGCCTTGTCTATCGACTTTTTAGTTGTTGCGGTCGGTTTTGCAAGCGGGCATGGCCATTGGGCCCTATGGGCATTCGGCGGAATTATTGTCAGCTGGGATGTAACGCGGCGTATGTCTCGCCATGTTGTGGGGATCGCACATTCGGTGAAAATTCAAGATCTTCCCCATTACATCGAGGCGTGTCTGTTGGACGGTCAGGAAAATTGTTTCCTTAGAATTGTAGCACATTCAAATGAGATCCTAAAGCGATTGCACATGATGACTGTTGTGAACCAGGCTAGTGAGGATGGGTTTCCAGAACTGCAGGTGTATTTTGTTTTTCCGCTTGGACAGGAACAGGTTGACGACGAGTTGTCTTACGTGTTTGACACGGAGGAACTCGAAATATACAAAGATTTTTTTACGGAACGAGACTCAGGTGGAGGGTCTGTAGAACTTGTTGAGTGTCGAATACCCTGCGAAAGCCAATTGGAAAAAGCGATTATGTTAGTCGATGACATATTGCTCCGCGCTTGCAGACTCAGCCGTGAGGAGTATGTGACGGTCTATTTTGACGGGGTCGTTCGGGGCAGCGTTTCGGAGGCCTTGGAAACGGAGGCGTGAGCCGCGTGCCGCAGCATGGACGGGGTCTTTACCGGAATGGCTGAATGACAGCCAGCTTCAGTGGGCGGATCTGGAGAAGCGGCTCGGCCGCGCTGCAACGAAAGCCTGCAATTGAGGAATCAAGCTCCTAGTGACAACATCATCGCATCATCCACGTGACGAGAAGAAGGAGTGGAAGATATGGAAGATTCTGCTCTGGATCATTGCGTTTG
>JAJDCN010000009.1 GCA_029260815.1 Planctomycetota bacterium | reverse complement strand
GCTTGGGCCAGAGCCGCTTCCCACAGGGGAAGATAAGGCACGACACCGCTTCGAACGCGCCTGCGCAACCCATAGAGCGCGAGGATCGGAACGACGAGGAGAAAAAACCAAAAGGCTCCGGGATGACCGAATTCTACGGTGTCGAGACCCAGCCCCATCGTGTTATTTCTTCCCGTCCATCTCCGGTGTTGCCTGGAGGATCTCCTCTAGGATCGTGTCGGTGCTGATCTCTCCGGCCTCGCCCTCGAAATTGCGCAGGATCCGATGCCGCAGGGCCGGCGGCGCAACGTGGCGGATGTCCGCGCAAGAAACGTGGAGGCGCCCTTCGGTCAGTGCGCGCGCTTTGCCGGCAAGGATGAGCGCCTGGATGCCGCGAGGACTGGCGCCGTAGCGCACGTAGCGGCGAACCGCTTCCGGCGCGGCATCCTTGTCGGGATGACTGGCGACGACGATGCGCACGGCGTAACGTTTGACGTGCTCGGCGACAGCCACGTTGCGGACCTGCGCGCGCATCCGGTGGATCTCAACGGCGCCGGCCACCGGTTGCACCTGGACCTGCGCATCGGCGGTGGTTCGATCGACGATCGCCGTGAGGCTGTCTTCGTCGAGGAAGTCCAAGTGGAGCTTGAAGAAAAAGCGGTCGAGCTGGGCCTCCGGCAAGGGATAGGTGCCCTCCATTTCGATCGGGTTCTGGGTCCCGAGCACGATGAACGGCTCCTCCAGAAGATAGGTCTTACCGCCGACGGTGATGGCGGTCTCCTGCATGGCCTCGAGCAGGGCGGCCTGGGTTTTGGGCGTGGCGCGATTGATCTCGTCGGCCAAAACCACGAGGGAAAACAGGGGACCGGGCTGGAATTTGAAAGTTCGGCCGCCAGCCTCGTCTTCGAGCGCAACGGTGGTCCCAAGAATGTCCGCGGGCATCAAGTCCGGGGTGAACTGGATGCGCGAAAAATCTGTGTGGAGGGCGCGAGCGAGGGTTTTGACCATGATAGTTTTCCCCAGGCCCGGGACGCCTTCGAGCAACACGTGACCGTTGCACAGCAAGGCGATCAGGATTCTATCGATCGCGTCGCCGTATCCGACAATCTTTTTGGCCATCTCGTTCTTGAGCAATGCGAAAGTCTCGCGAAATTGCTCGGCCTGTGCTTCCATGTCCCGGACGTCACTCCGATCCGTTGTCGCCACGGGGCTCCTCCTTGTTGGGTAGAATCTGGCGATCCAGGATCGCGAAATAGGTCTTGACCAAATCCCGATACCGGTTTGGCACGGGGCCCCGATGGATCGCCGCCTCGGCCTGGCGAGCAAAGCGGTCGAGCGCTTGGCGGTAGCGGAAGACCGACAGGCTGCCGTCCGCAACCGTTTTAACCTCGGCCGTCATCGATCGGCCCGATCCGTTCACCGAACCGACAGGCGCCGGTGTGGTGCGCCCATCGGGGCGGTCTCCGCCGCCCAGCCGCGCCGGATCGTGACCGTCACCGGGCTCCGTGTTGCGGCGCCCTTCGGGGCCTTCTAAAAACCGCGCAAGTCGGTCGGCGTTTGCATTGTCGTCCGCCCCGCCGGGGCCTTGGGGCCAGGCTTCCGGGTCGTCGCCCGTGGGCTGTTTGCCGTACCGCTCCTGGTTGCGAATCGCGGCTGTCAGCTCGTTTCGCAGTTCGCCCGCCCGGTCCTGCTCGCCCAAGATCCGGTCCAACGCGTCGGCCAGCGCGGCGAAGGATTGTCCGTCCATCGGCTCGGTCTTCTTGTCGGCCGCTTGCGCGATTTTGTCCAGCGGTTTGTGCAGACGCTCGGCGCTCTTTGCCGCGGATTGGGCCGCCCCGCTCAATTCCGTGCGCGCTTCGGACGCGGGGGGCTCTTGGTCGATCCGGTCCGCCGTTTCGCGCAGTTGGGTCGCGCCCTGTTTCAAGAGCCCCTGGCGCAGATCGGCGCCGGCCTGCTGGAGGAGCGAAGCTTTTTCCAACGCGGCCCCGATTGCGCGGATCCGCCAGCGCTGCGCGGGATGTTCGGCTTGCGCTTTTTCGATCTTCTGGAGCGCCACGTACATGGCGCTCAACTTGTCCTTGGCGGCGGTCTCGGGATCGCGCAGCTTTTGCAGCAAGCGGTCCACGGCGGGCGCGACGTTGGACGCACCGGCCTCGGGCAGGAGCCGTTCGATTCGATCGGCAGCTTGAGCGAGTAACGGCTCGGAAATTCGGGGGCCTGCTTCGGCCATCGGTGTCGTGCCGAGGCCTGATGCGCTTTTTCCAATGGGCACGACAGCCAGCGCGACCAGTACCGCTGTCGGGACCAGCGCCCACCGAACCGCCCGTGGGGTTTGCAGCGGGATCACCGCTGTGGATTGGATCTTTGCCGCAGCCAGCTCGGCACGGGCCCGAACGGTGCGCTCAGCGGCGGTGTTTCCGGTCAGTTGGACGGCGGAGGCGAGCAGATCGTGGAGCCCGAACCGGTCGTCGGCCATCTTTGCCAGGCGGGCACGGTTGGGACAAAGAGCTACAGCCGCGAGCGCGGCGAAGGCGAGCGCGCCCAGCAGCCCCAGCGCCACAAAAGGCGCGACCGAAGCTGCCGATGAATGGAAGGCCCAGGCGGCGAGCGCCGCAAGGGACAAGGTCACGGGCAACGCCAGAGCAAACCCTTGGATAAACCGGACCCATCGGGAGCGTCGGTGCAGTCGGTGGAGGACACCCGCGAGCGTAGGTGAGGTGGAATCGATCGGGAGGTCTGACATCCAACGCTCCAGTTTGCAGAAGTTTCGCGAGAGACCAGCACGAGAGCGTTCTCATTATAGCAAGTGTCCCGAACCGCCTCAATTTCTTTTGACGCGAGGCTCAGGGCTTGGCGTCCACCATCAAGTCGGCGATCTGCCCGGCTTCCAGCAGATGGTGGGCCAGCCCGGCGACCATGGCGGCGTTGTCGGTACACAGGGCGCGGGACGGGAAACGCACGTTAATACCGGCCTCACCGCCCCGTTCGGTCATCCGTTCGCGCAACAGCGTGTTGGCGGTAACGCCGCCGCCCATGGTGATCATTTTTACGCCGCAGGCCTGCGCCGCGGCGAGAGACTTTTCGACCAATACGTCTACGACCGCTTGCTGAAACGACGCGGCAACGTCCGGGACGGACACTTCCGGCAAAAGGCCGTCGCCCTTGGCGGCGTTCTGCCCCTTGCAGTGATACAGGACTGCGGTCTTGAGTCCGCTGAAGCTGAAGTCGAAACCGGCCCGGCCCAACAGACTGCGCGGGAACCGTATCGCATCGGGGAGCCCCTCCCGTGCGGCGCGTTCGATGGAGGGCCCTCCGGGATAGGGCAAGCCCAGGATGATGGCGGCCTTGTCGAAGGCCTCGCCCGCCGCATCGTCCAGGGTCGAGCCAAGTCGCTGAATTTCCAGGGGCGAACGGCACCGGTACAGCGCCGTGTGGCCGCCGGAGACGACCAGACTGACGTAGGGATACTCCAGGGCGGGGTGTTCGAAGTGCGGCGAGTAAAGGTGGGCCTGGATATGGTCCACGGCGATGAGCGGCTTTTCCGCGGACCAAGCCAGGGTCTTTGCGGTAGACAGTCCGATTAGCAGAGCCCCCACAAGACCGGGCGTGGTGGTGACCGCGATAGCGTCCAGATCGCTCAATGTGACGTCTGCTTTTTCCAGAGCGGCGTCCACGGCCGGCAGCAGGGCCTCCACGTGGGCTCGGCAGGCGACCTCGGGCACGACGCCGCCGTAGCGGGCGTGCAAGTCGATTTGAGAACAGATAATATTAGAGACGATCTGCCGGCCGTCGGCCACCACTGCCACGGCGGTTTCATCACAGGAGGTGTCGATGCCAAGGATCAGCATACGAAAGGCTCCTGTCTAGTCCGCATCGTTGCGGAGCAATTCAATGGCTTTGCGCAACTGCGTATCCACCGGGTCGGCGTCCAGCGTGTCGGGCCGCCGGTAGGCTTCGCCCTCTATCTGCATACGCAACAGTTCCTTCCAAACAATATCACTAAGAATCACCTCTACGTCCGGCTCCACGGGCTGGGTGGGCGTAATCTTGTTGCCGTTGGGGCGCAGCCAGTAGGAGGTTGTAAGTTTCAAGGCCGTTTTGGTTTCCTTGCCGATACCGATGATCTGTTGCACCAACCCCTTCCCGAAAGTTCGGGTACCCACCAGTTGCGCACGCTTGAGGTCCTGCAGGGCGGCGGCCACGATCTCCGAGGCGGAGGCGGAACTGCCGTTGACGAGGACCACGAGGGGAAAATCGGAACCCACCCGGGAGGTCTTTTCGCTGGCCGCGAAGGACTCCTTGTCCTCCTTGTTGCGGCCGACAGTGGAGACCATAACGCCTTCGGAGACGAACAGGTCGATGACTTCGCGGCAGGACTCAAACCGCCCGCCGCCGTTGTTTCGCAGGTCCAGGATCAGGGAACGCGCGCCTTTATCGAGCAGGTCCTCCAGTCCGGCGCGGGCCTCCGGTCCGGTGTCGTCGCTGAAGCCGGTGATCCGCATGTAGCCAATGGCCGCGTCGGGGTCGAGGATCTCCACCCCTTTGACCGAAGACACGTGAATCCGATCGCGCGCGATGGTGACTTCCCGTTCCGGCTCGGTCCCGCGAAGGCTCAACGTGAGGATCACCTTCGTGCCCTTCTGGCCTTTGATCCGACCGACGGCGTCGGTGATCGTCATGCTCTTTCGTCGCAGCCCGTCGATGGCAACGATCACGTCGCCGGGCAGCACGCCGGCTCGATAGGCGGGCGTATCTTCCTGGGTGGAAACGATCTGGATTTTTCCATCCGCGCTCAGATCGATCGTTACGCCGATTCCCACGTAGCTGCCGGCGGTGCCTTCCATCAATTGCTGGTAGCGCTTTTCGTTCAGGTACTCGCTGTATCGGTCGCCCAGCACGTCGATCATGCCATGGATTGCGCCCTCCAACAGGTCTTCCTGGCGAACCTCTTCCACGTACTTTTGGAGGATCAGACTGCGGACGTACGCCTGCTCTTCGGCGGACCGGTACAGCGCGTCGTTGCCCAACGCCCGGATGACATCGGAGCGGGACAGGCTCGTGATGCCCAACAACAGGATCGACGGCAATACCCAAACGGCAATCAGTGTGAGCTTATTCATTGCGGTGAACCCCTCGTCGGCCTGTGCGGTCTGGTACGGAAACGGACGTTGTGTGCAAACCATCCGATTTTACCAAAGCCGCGAAGGCCGGCAAAGGCAAAATCCACACCGAAAACCGCGGGTGGAGGACAGGCTGAATTTCTATTTTCTCCGCCGCTCCACTCTGTTATGATGCCGGCTTCCCCAAGGAACCCATTCAACCGCAAACGATTTCGGGAACTGGATATGGACAAGACCTTGCTGGCAACGATCGCAAATACGATTCGCGGGCTCTCTATGGACGCCGTGGGCCAGGCGAAATCCGGACATTTGGGCCTGCCCCTGGGCGGAGCCGAAATCGCCACCACACTGTATGCGCAAATTCTCAAACACAACCCTCAGGCCCCAGACTGGCCTGATCGCGATCGATTCATCCTCTCGGCGGGCCACGGCTCCATGCTGCTGTACGCCATTCTGCACATGAGCGGCTACCCGATTACCCTGGAGGACATCCGTAACTTCCGGCAATTGGGCAGCCGCACGCCCGGCCATCCCGAAAACACTCTGACCCCGGGCGTGGAGGTGACCACCGGGCCCCTGGGCCAAGGCGTGGGCAACGCAGTGGGCATGGCCCTGGCCGAAGCGATGCTGGCGGCGCGATTCAACACCGAAAAACACACCGTGGTCGATCACCAAACAATCGCCCTGGCCGGCGACGGCTGCATGATGGAAGGCGTGTCCGCGGAGGCCGCCTCCCTGGCCGGGCACCTGGGGCTGGGCAAGCTGACGGTGATCTACGATGACAACCGGATTACCATCGACGGGCCGACGCAGATTTCCTTCTCCGAAGATGTGGCCCGGCGATTCGAGTCCTACGGCTGGCACATTCAACGGATCGACGGCCACGATGGCGCGGCGCTGACGACCGCGCTGGCCAACGCCCGGACCGCCAGCGACAAGCCGTCGCTGATCGTGGCCCGGACGATTCCGGGCAAAGGGGGCCTGCAATACGAGGGCAGTCACAAGATTCACGGCAACCCCATGAACGAAGAGGATACCGTCAAGGCCCGTGGGGCATTGGACATTCCTGAACCGTTCCACGTTCCCGAAGCGGTCTACACTTTCTTCGAAGAAAAACGCCAGGAATGGGCGGCGGAGTACAGCCGCTGGCAGGCGACCTATGCGGCATGGAAATCGGAAAACCCGAAACGGGCGGCAGCCTGGGAGGCGGGCCAGCACGGGACGTTGGACCTGACCGGCGAGACCCTGGTCTCCTTCGAGCCGGGCGAAACGATTGCCACGCGGGCCGCCTTTGGCAAAGTACTCAACGCCTTGGCCGAGCGAGCCCCGTTCCTGATTGGTGGCTCGGCGGATCTGGCTGGCTCCAACAATACAACGATTGAAGGCGCCGACACCGTGGAGGCCGGCGCCTACGGCGGTCGGACGTTGCACTTCGGTGTACGCGAGCACGCCATGGGCGCGATCCTCAACGGAATGTCTCTACACGGCGGGATCCGGCCCTACGGCGGAACGTTTCTGGTTTTCTCCGACTACATGCGTCCTGCGATCCGTCTGGCAGCACTCAGTCATGCGGCGCCGATTTACGTCTTCACTCACGACAGTTTTTACGTCGGCGAGGACGGCCCGACACACCAGCCGGTGGAACACGTGGCCTCCCTGCGGGCCATACCCAATCTGACCGTCCTCCGTCCGGCGGACGGCCCGGAGACCGAAGAAGCCGTAAAGCTGGCGCTCGGTCAAGCTGACGGACCGGTGGCATTGATCCTGACGCGCCAGAAACTGACGAATCTGGATCGCTCCACGCTCGCGCCCGCCGCGGGCGCCCAAAGGGGCGGTTACGTGCTCACCGACGGTGGGCCGGAACCGGACCTGATCCTGCTGGCCGCCGGGTCCGAGGTGGAGTTGGCCGTTCAGGCCGCAACACATCTGGAGAGGTCCGGCCGCAAGGTCCGCGTGGTGAGTCTGCCGTCTCACGAAATTTTTTTAGCGCAGGACGCCGCCTATCGGGATACCGTCCTGCCGCCGAAGGTGCGCAAGCGGGTCTCTATCGAGGTAGGATCCGACCTATCCTGGAGGCGGTTCGTGGGGTTGGACGGGCTGTGCATTTGCATGGATCGCTTCGGTGCCTCGGCGCCGGCGGCGAACCTGGCCGAGCACTTCGGGTTCGTTCCGGAAAAGGTCGTCGAGCGGATCGAGGCGTATCTTGCTACACAAGACGCCGGCTAGAAGATGCTACCGGAGGTGCGGATCTCTTCGATGTTATCTTCCAAGTCGTCGATGAATTTCTCGAACGGCACTTCGGCAAGTTCCGGCTTCTCCTGCTGAATGATCTTCCAGCCGTCGTTCTCATCGAGTGGCACGCGATAGATATTTCCGCCGAAGCCCAGCCCCTTGGCTTGGGCCAAGATATTGGCCATGAAAACCACAGCGATGATCTCCCGATTCTCTTTCGCTGCGGACGGCGCATGATGATGGGCCACCACGTCGTAGATGCTCGGTGGCAGTCTCCAGCGCTTTACCAACCACGCGCCGACCTGAAAGTGGGTCCCACCAATAAATTTTGCCTCCGCTTGGTGCAACGGAATGCCGCGGTCCCGAGATTCCTGAATCGCGTCGACAAAATCATCCTGAAAATACTGGTCCAGGAGAATCTTGCCGATGTCGTGGAGCAGTCCCGCCGTGTAGTCATCGCCCTGGAAATTGTAGCCCAACCGGAGGGCCATGGCCTTGGCCAGTTGCCCGGTGGACAGGCAATGGTTCCAAAACGCCTCTCGGTCGAACCCCGCCAACCCCGGGCGGCCTGGGAACATCTGCATGACGGAAAGACCGATCGTGATACTGCGAATCTCTGTCAACCCCATGTGAACGACGGCACGCTGGATCGAAGAAATCTTCTCCCGTGCGGCATACGCCGAGGAGTTGACCACTTTGAGCACGCGCGTGGCGAGCGCCTGATCGGTCTCGATAACCTCGGCAATATCGGAAATGTTAGAGTTTGGATCCGCCGCCAGGCTCATCACCTGTGTCGCAACGGTGGGAAGCGTCGGGATGTTTCCCACCTCGCGAATCTTGTCGATCACTTCGAAGAATGTCGCCATACGCCCCTGCCTTGCGATCCGATCTCTGTTCTAAAAGTAGAAACCTTGGGGTTCCCCGCCCCGCTTTTATCGAAGCTGAAAATATTATGACGGCCGAATGGGCGAAATACAATTCTTTTATCTTACCGCTCTTCCCGCTCGGAAATCGTATCGTCGTTCGGTCCAATCCATTTTTTTAAGACGAACATATTATAGTAGGTTCCAACTTCCACGAATTCTCGATCGATAAGATTCGACTGTTTCTCGAAAACCTCCTCGAATCTCGAAATTCGGCTTGCCTTCGCATCTATCAATTGGAAGAAAACATATTTTACTTTTCGGGCCCTGAGAGCTTCAAGGATTGGATCTTCTTCTATGCTTCCAAGCGCGTCGCTGGACGTGTGAGAAACCAGGAACTCCTCATACAGCGGATTCTCCAGATCAAGAACGCAATACCACCCCCCCACTGGAGAAATACAATGCTGTCACGCGGCAGGTTCTCTTTTTCCATGAGTTCCTCGACAACTTCTTTGAGGCCGCGAGCAATTTGGGCGCGAAACGGAACGTCGTAATATTCGGCGCGGCGAAAGATGACGCGTTCGGTGTTCACGGGGACCCGACTCGATAGGCCAAAACCGCGGTGGCCGACAGGAGCACGTACCACACGCAACGGATCACCAGAAGGCTGGAACCGAAGATCTTGAACGCCAAAGCCAGGAGATAGAAACGGCAGGGTCCATATTCGACATAAAAATCGCGATACAGAACCTGCCCGTCTGCAATTCGCTACGCCGCGTTAAGATTGACCCCCTCGTCCCACCAGTTCACCCCGTACTTCCAGAAGCTCAGCAGATAGGTCATGGAAAGAACGAACAGAATCAACCCCTAAGGGCCACCGACCAAACGTAGGAATCGGCTGATCTTCACCGCGGCACTCTCCCCAATCGCTGTGGGTCACCGAGGTGCAGCGCAGGATCAGTACATCATAGTCGGCCGGTTACAAGAGTCAACAGGATCCTTAGGGTGTCGGGCGTATGGGATGGCCGTGGCTACGGCCCTGGATACAGACGCGCAAGGCCTGCGTCGATATCGTTGAGATGCAGACCCAGAAGGGTTGTGGTCTTGCTGCTGTCCAAAGAGACGTCGGGGATGCGGGGCGGGCTGCCCTGAAAGTCGTGGATGCTGCCCGGAACGATCGTTTGCGGATCGAATCCCGCAGATGTGGCCAGGCGCAAACCAAACGCGTATCGGGTAATGCGCTCGGTGCCGCCCGCGTGGAAAGTTCCGGTGGCGTCGACATCGGTCAACCCCAAGGCGATCGCACACGCGTCGTCCACAAGGATCGGCGTGCGCCACTCATCGGTAAAGAGCGTGACGGAATTCTTGTCGCGCACGGTATTGACCACCCGCTCAGTGGAGCCACGATCGCCGGTCATGGAGCGTCCGTACATCAACGCCACCCGGACAATGGCGTAGTTGGAAATCGCTTCGGGGATCGCCTCCTCAGCCATTCTTTTGGTGTCGGCGTAGTGGCCGAGTGGGTTCATGCAATCATCCGGCTCGTACGGCTCTCCTTTTTGGCCATCGAAGACAAGATCCGTGGAGATGTGGATGAACCGTGCGCCCTGACGGTGGCATACGGTGGCAAGTCTTTTCGTGGCTTCCGTATTGACCTGGTAGGCAAGCTCTTTCTCGCGCTCGCAGGTGTCAGGGCGTGTCATTGCCGCGGTGTGGATGACCACGTCGGGCGCGATGCGTTCGACGAGCAATTCGAGCTCCATACCATCGAGAAAATCGAGACAGAGAACGTGGTCGTCGGCATCGGGGATCGGGATTGTGTTGTGGGTTCCATAGGTGTCAAAGCGGTCTTGCGCGGCGTGAAACAAATTCCAGCCGAGCAAGCCGGAGATGCCGGTGACCAACAGCTTCTTCTTTTCGCTCACGGATAGATCCGATAGAGCATCCGCGGAAACGGAATCGTCTCGCGGATGTGTTCGGTGCCGCACATCCAGGCGACCATCCGCTCCAGACCCAGGCCGAAGCCACCGTGGGGTACCGAGCCGTAGCGCCGCAGGTCCAGATACCACTCGAAGGCTTCCTTCGGAAGATTGTGCTCTTCGATCTTGCCCTCCAGCACGTCCAAGTCGTCCTCCCGTTGGGAGCCGCCGATGATCTCGCCGTAGCCGTCCGGGGCGATTAGGTCGACCGCCTTGACCACCTTCGGGTTGTCCGGGTCTTGCTTCATATAGAACGCCTTGACTTCGGTGGGCCAGTGATGAACGAACACCGGTTTGCCGAAATGGTCGCCGAGCATCGTCTCATCCGGAGCACCGAAGTCGCCGCCCCATTGGATCTCGGAGCCGGCCTTTTGCAGAAGCTCGATGGCCTCGTCGTAGGTGATTCGCGCGAAGGGCCCTGTGATTTTCTCCAAAGCGGCCGGGTCGCGCTCAAGAATGCCCAACTCTTGCCGGCGGTTTGCCAGGACCCGCTCGACGATGAAACAGACGAATGCCTCGGCCAAGTCGATCACCATATCCAGGTCGTAGTAGGCCATCTCCGGCTCGACCATCCAGAACTCGGTGAGATGTTTGCGGGTCTTGGAGCGCTCGGCGCGAAACGTGGGGCCGAAGCAATAGACCTTGCCGTGGGCCATGGCGCCGGCTTCCTGGTAGAGTTGGCCGCTCTGAGTCAGATAGGCCTTGTCGTCGAAGTAGTTGACCTCGAACAAGGTCGAGGTCCCCTCGCAAGCGGCGGGTGTAAAGATTGGGGCGTCGAGCAAGACGAAGTCCCGTTCGTCGAAGAAATCCCGAATCGCGCGGACGACCTCGTGTCGCACGCGGATGGTCGCCCATTGCTTCTGCGACCGCAGCCACAGGTGCCGGTGATTGAGGAGGAAGTCCGGCCCGTGGGCCTGCTTGGCGATGGGATAGTCTACCGCCTGCTGCACCAGCTCGCAGGTCCCCAGGGTCAACTCCACACCACCGGGCGAGCGATCATCTTCGCGCACCTCGCCGGTGATACGAATGGAGGATTCCTGGGTCAGGGATCGGAGTTGCTCGAAGAGGGCTTCGTCCACGTCGGCCTTGGCAGCGACCGCTTGGACGGTTCCCGTGCCGTCGCGGAACTGGAGGAAGTGGATTTTTCCGCTGGAGCGCTTGTTGTAGAGCCAGCCTTGAAGCTGG
This sequence comes from Planctomycetota bacterium, assembly GCA_029260815.1. GTDB lineage: Bacteria > Planctomycetota > B129-G9 > JAJDCN01 > JAJDCN01 > JAJDCN01. Next base: position 7,015 of record JAJDCN010000009.1, on the reverse strand, counting down.
ACCGTCTCGCCAACGTATTCTTTAAGATATTTTACCGTGGTCTGCTTCATTTGAACCTCGCGTGTTGAGCGAACCGGTCGGAATATAGCTTGGGGCAGGCACCGGGAAAGTTCGGGCCTTGAAGACCCACGCAACGGAGTCGGCGCAGGTCTTACTCGGTCCCGCCAGCGGCATTCAATCGGATCAGCGCGCGCTTGAGAGAGAACTCGGCCCGCGTCAGGTCGATGTCTTTCGACTTGGCGGCCAGACGCTCTTCGGCGCGTTTGCGCGCGGCCTCGGCCCGCGCCATGTCCAGGTCCGTCACGTTTTCGGTCACGTCCGCCAGCACGCTGACCGCGTTGTCTCGAATCTCCAGAAAGCCCCCATGGACGACGAAGCGGTGCTCGATTGGCTCCTCGCCCTCTTCGTTCTCATCCACCACCCGCACCACGCCCGGCTCCAAACAGGTTACCAAGTCCACGTGGCCCGGCAACACGCCCAGCTCGCCTTCCACACCAGGCGCGACAACCCGGTCGACGACCAGATCGGCCACCGCTTTGTCCGGTGCCTGGAGATTGAACTGAATTCGGTCTTCTGCCATGGAACCTCCTAGGCGGAAACGGCCGCCAACTTTTCGGCCTTCTCCTGCGCCTCGTTGATGTTGCCAACCATGTAGAATGCCTGCTCTGGCAGATCGTCGCACTTGCCAGCCACAAGCTGCTCGAAGCCGGAGATCGTGTCTTCGATGCGAACGTACTTGCCCGCGGCTCCAGTGAATGCCTCGGCCACGAAGAACGGCTGGCTGAGGAACCGTTGGATCTTTCGGGCTCGGGCTACGGTCAGCTTATCCTCGTCGGACAGCTCGTCCATGCCAAGGATGTTGATGATGTCCTGCAGGTCTTTGTAGCGCTGGAGGATCTCCTGCACCGCCACGGCCACGCGGTAGTGTCGGTCGCCCAGGATGCGCGGGTCGAGAATCTTGGAGGTCGAGTCCAGCGGGTCCACCGCCGGGTAGATGCCCAGCTCGGCGATCTGTCGAGACAGCACCGTGGTGGCGTCCAGGTGGGCGAAGGTCGTGGCCGGGGCCGGGTCGGTCAAGTCGTCAGCCGGCACGTACACTGCTTGGATCGAGGTAATGGAACCGGAACGGGTGGAGGTGATGCGCTCTTGCAGCTCGCCCATGTCGGTCGCCAGGGTCGGTTGGTAACCTACCGCCGAGGGCATGCGGCCCAGCAGCGCGGAAACTTCCGAACCGGCTTGTGTAAAGCGGAAGATATTATCGACGTACAACAGCACGTCCTTGCCTTCCTCGTCCCGGAAATATTCCGCGGCGGTCAGGCCGGTCAGACCCACGCGGGCGCGGGCGCCGGGCGGCTCGTTCATCTGGCCGTAGACCAGGGCCGTTTGCGCCAGCACGCCGGATTCCTTCATCTCGTTCCACAGGTCGTTGCCTTCACGGGTCCGCTCGCCCACGCCGGCGAAGACCGAGACGCCTTGATGCTCTTTGGCAATAGAGCGGATCAGCTCCATGATGATCACGGTCTTGCCCACACCTGCTCCGCCGAACAAGCCGACTTTGCCGCCCTTGGAGTAGGGGGCCAACAGGTCGACCACCTTGATACCGGTCTCCAGCATCTCCGTGGAGGTGCTTTGTTCTTCCAGCGACGGCGCCGGGCGATGGATCGGGTAGGTCTTGGTATGTTCCACGGGCCCCAGCTCATCGGTAGGCTCACCGACCACGTTAAGGATCCGGCCCAAGGTTCCAGCGCCCACCGGTACGCTGATCGGGGCGCCGGTGTCTTCCACCTTGGCCCCGCGCACCAAACCTTCGGTGGGAGACATTGCGATGCAGCGGACTGTGTCTTCGCCCAGGTGCTGGGCGACCTCGGCGATCACTACGGTGCCTTCCGCATCGAGGGTGATTCGCACCGCGTTGAAGATCGACGGCAGTTCGCCGTCGGGAAACTCCACGTCAACGACCGGGCCGATGACCTGCTTGACCTTACCAACGTGTCCGCTAGATTGAGCGTTTGCACTCATTCGGTTGATTCTCCTGCGTTTCTTTCTGGCTTGCGTTGTGCTTCGATTTGATCCGTACTCTCCCCGTTCCCGGGGAGCTTGTTTTATCCTTGTTCCAGGGCGTTTGCGCCGCCGACGATTTCGGAAATCTCCTGGGTGATCGAGGCTTGCCGGGCTCGGTTGAACGACAGAGTCAGGTTGTCGATCATCTCCCCGGCGTTGCTGGTGGCCGACTCCATGGCGGTCATCCGGGAGGCCATCTCCGAGGCGTAAGACTCCAACAGGGCCCGGAAAATCTGAGTCGACAGGTACCGGGGCAGCAACAGGTTGCAAATGCCCTCTTCACTGGGCTCGTAAATCGCGGGCTTCGTTGCCTCTTCGGGGGACAGATCAGCAATGTGCCGAAGGTTCTCCACGTCGAAGGGCAGGATCTTCTTGACCCGCAGGTTCTGCTGGAGGACCGACTTGAACTCGTTGTAGACCAGGTAGACTTCCTGCATGGAGCCGTCGGCAAACCCCTCGGTGATCGTATCACTGATGCCATTGGATACCGAATAGGACAGGCCCTCGAAGATTCCCACGTAGCGACCCACCAGAGCGTAGTCGCGCTTGGCAAAAAACTGGACGGCCTTGCGCCCCACCGGTAGGACCGACACTTCTTTGCCGGCCTGCGCATGTTCGGCTGCGGTATGCGCGGCCAGGCGGATGACGTTGGTGTTGAAGCTTCCGCACAGACCTCGGTCGCCGGAAATCATCAGCACGCAACTCTTGGTCGGGTTCTCCACCTGTGCCAGGAGCGGATTTTCGTCGCCGACCAGGCTGTCCACAAACCGGGCCAAAAGGGTCTCGATCCCGTTGGCATAGGGCCGCATGACCAGCATCCGGTCCTGGGACCGGCGCAGCTTGGCCGCGGCGACCATCTTCATGGCGCGGGTGATCTGCTGAATGCTCTTGACGCTGCGGATGCGTCGCTTGATGTCCCGCGTCGAGGCCATTCGATCAGCCCTCCGCGACGATCTGGGTGGAGACGCCGACAAACGTCTTGGAAAATTCGCCAACCGCATCGGTCAGGCCCGAGCGGACATCGTCGGTCAGCTCGGCTTTTTCCTTTACTTGCTTCAGCAGGTCGGCGCGGTTTTCTTTGAGCCAAGTGTGCAACTCGCGCTCGAACTGACGCAGGTGTTCCACCTCCACGTTGTCGCACAACCCTTGGGTCACCGAGAAATTGGAAACTACCTGAAACTCCACCGGCATGGGCTCGTACTGGCCCTGCTTGAGCATCTCCACGGTCCGCACGCCGCGCGCCAACTGTAGCTGGGTCGCTTTGTCCAGGTCGGAACCGAATTGGGCGAAGGCGGCGACGTCGCGGTATTGGGCCAGGTCCAGTCGCAGGCTTCCGGCAACCTTCTTCATCGCCTTGTTCTGCGCCGCACCACCCACGCGGGAGACCGACAAGCCAACGTTCATGGCCGGACGTACGCCCTGATAAAACAGATCCGATTCCAGATAGATCTGGCCGTCGGTGATGGAGATCACGTTGGTCGGGATGTAGGCAGACACGTCGCCGGCCTGGGTCTCGATCACCGGCAGCGCCGTCAGGGACCCTCCGCCGCGGGCGTCGCTCATCTTCGCCGCCCGCTCCAGCAGGCGCGAGTGGAGATAGAACACGTCGCCGGGGAAGGCTTCGCGACCGGGCGGGCGACGCAGCAGCAGGGAGACTGCCCGGTAGGCAACCGCGTGTTTGGACAAGTCGTCGTAGCAGACCAGCACGTGCTTGCCTTGTTCCATGAACTCCTCGCCCATGGAGCAGCCGGCGTAGGGGGCGATGTACTGGAGCGAGGAGGGCTCCGAGGCCGTGGCCGACACGATGATCGTGTAGTCCATGGCACCGTGCTTGTTCAGGGTGTCCACCACGCGGGCGACCGTGGAGAGCTTCTGCCCGATGGCCACGTAGATACAAATGACGCCGGAGTCTTTCTGGTTGATAATCGTGTCGATGCACACGGCAGTCTTGCCGGTCTGCCGGTCGCCGATGATCAGCTCTCGCTGTCCACGTCCGATAGGCGTCATGGCATCGATGGTTTTGAGTCCCGTCTGCAGCGGCTGGTTGACCGACTGACGGGCTACGATGCCCGGCGCGACGCGTTCGACGTTGCGAAACTTCTCGGTCTTGATGTCGCCCTTGCCGTCGATGGGCTGACCCAGGGCGTTGACCACGCGGCCGAGCAAGGCCTCGCCCACGGGAACCTGGATGATCCGACCGGTCCGCTTGACGACGTCGCCTTCGCGGATGGCGTGGTCCGAACCCATGAGCACGACGCCCACGTTGTCCTCTTCCAGGTTGAGGACCATACCAAAGAGGTTTCCGGGAAATTCGACCAGTTCTCCGGCCATGGCCTTATCCAGCCCATAGATGCGGGCGATACCGTCGCCGACCTGGATGACCCGGCCGGTCTCGGCCAGTTCCACGCCCTCGTCGTGGGCCTCGATTTGTTGTTTGATAATGAAGCTGATTTCTTCCGGTCTAATGTTCATTGGGTCGCGCCTCTTTCAATCCTTTCCTGCAGTCTTTGCAGTTGGTTTTTTACGCTTCCATCGACAACCTTGTTGCCCATCCGAACGATCATGCCGCCGAGCAGCGATGCGTCGACTTCGGTTGTCACGTTGATTTCGCGGGACAGTTTTTGCGCAAGGAGCCCGCGGATCTGTTCCACGGCTTGCGCATCCGGCTCCACGGCAGTCACCACCGTCACGTTCGCAACGCCGTGAGCCTCCTGGACGAGCAGGCGGAATTTCTCTACGATGATCGGCAGGAGCCCAAAACGACGCTTGCGGATGAGCAGCCGCAGAAAATTGTCCGACAATGGGGTGACCTGGAAGATCCCAAAAATCGATTCGAGCAACTGGATCTTGTTATCCATGTCGACCATCGGGTTTTCCCAGTAGCTGTGATATTTTTCCGAGCTGAACGCCATTTCAGCCAAGGCGCTGATTTCGCGCTCGATCGCATCGATCTGGTTCTGTTCCCGGCACAGGGCGAACAGGGCTCGTGCGTAACGCTCGGCGATAATGTCCTGGATCAACGGTCCTCTCCCGTCAGTTTAGTTGGGTCTGTTCGAGTTTGGCCACAAAGCCGTCCACCATGGCCCGATGGTCGTCGGGCTGAATCTCCCGCTTGAGAATCTCTCCCGCGATCGTGGTAGAATATTGGGAGATCTGGGCAAGCAATTCCTTCTTGGCCTTTTGCGTGGCCGCGTCGATTTCCGCCTTGGCGGAAGCGACGATGGTATTGGCCTCGGCCCGAGCTTCATGGATGATCCGCTCCCGTTCTGCGAAGCCTTCCTTCTTACCCCGTTCGAGAATCACCGCTTTTTCCTGGCCGATCTTGGCGAGCTGCTCGTCCAGTTGGGTCTTGAGCTTGTCCGCTTCGGTCCGTTCAGACTCGGCCGTCTCCAGATCCGTACGAATCTTCTCCGCCCGGTCGTCGAGCACCTTAAGCAGTGGTTCCCACAGCAAGCCGTAGAGAATCCCCACCAGGAACAGGAAGTTGATCATTACGAAGGGAAGCGCCAGGTTGATGCCAACGATCTTGTCTTCGCCCTTGACCTTGATTTGTTCGCCAACCCAACCGTGGGCCACCAAGGCCTGCATGTATTTGTAGGTGACCCTGCTGCCCTCCTTGACCAGCAGCTCGCCTTTGTAGTCCGGTCGTTTGCTGGCAATGTCCTCAATCACGTGGAAGCCTTGCTTGACCAACGCGTGCAGCGGCGCCGGATCCTTTAAGGACAGCGGCTGGTCGTAACGGTGCTCGACCAGAAGATCAAACTGTTCTTTCCCGATCTGCGTGCCTTCAGGGATCGTCGTCGATCCGACCGGGACCGCCTTCGGCGTGATATAGCCGGCTGCGATGAAACCTTGGCGGTACCCCTGCCACTCCTCATCCGGCTCACCATCCGGCAGGCGGAGTGTTTTTTCCACCGTCTCGTAGTCTTTGATCGTACGGGTCGTCTCGCCGGTGCCAATCTTCGCCACCAACGCTACGAATAAAACGGCCCACACCATGATAAGGACCTTGAGCACACGCTTGGCCTTGGCGGACATCATTTGCTTCTTTGCCATCTCGTCGTCTCCTGGGGACTAAAGTCCGGGCGATCCGTGGCCCGGGCCAACCCATACGGTTTTAGCTGCTAAAGATCAACAACAGCGCGATAACCAACGAATAAATACCGGTCGACTCCGAGACTGCCTGGCCGATCAGCATGGTCCGCGTCAACAGGCCTGACTCCTCGGGGCGTCGCGCGATTCCTTCGCAAGCCTTGCCCGCGGCGAAGCCTTCACCCATGCCCGGGCCGATAGCTCCGAATCCCATGGCCACACCAGCGCCCAGCAGGGCGGCAGCCTTCACAATTGCGCTTGCAATGTCCAGTTCCATCTTTCCTCCTCATCCAACGATGTAAATGTGTTTTTCGTTATGCGGCCCCGGCCACGCCGAGGAATAAAAGAAACGCTACAACCAACGCATAAATGCTCGTACTCTCCGCCACCGCCACGCCGATAAACATGGTACGCAATACCGCACTGTACGACTCTGGCCGTGCCGCGGTGGCATACACGGTCCTGCTCGTCACAAAGCTGATGCCCAATGCGGGGCCGATGGCGCCTGCGCCCATGGCGATTCCCGCGCCGAGAAACTCCGCGCATTTCACGATGGCTACGGACAGATTCTCCGCGCCGTCCAAGGGCGCGCCGAACAGCAGCATCGCAGCAATCACCAAGCCGAAAATGACCGGCGATTCGCACAGAGCCTGACCGATCAACATGGTCATTGTTATTCGCCCGGAGTGCTCCGGCTGACGGGCCTGTGCTTCGCACGCGACCCCGGCGACGTATCCGTCTGCAAAACCCGAACCGATGGCCGACAGGCCCATAGAAAGGCCCGCAGCCAGGATCGCCGCGGCGGAGGCCAGCGGGGCTGCCGCATCCGGAACGCCGGCACCCGACAGCAAGATGACAAACG
>JAJDCN010000080.1 GCA_029260815.1 Planctomycetota bacterium | reverse complement strand
CATCTCCGAGGGTGTCGATAACCAGGTCAGCTTCGGAGAGGTCTTCGTCTTTGGTGTAGCCGTTGACAGTGACGATGCAGCGCATGCCGGCGGCTTTGGCGGCGAGCAAGCCGTTGCGGGAATCCTCTACGACCATGCAGTCGGCTGGAACCACGCCCAAGCGCTTGGCGGTTAAGTGATAGATCTCGGGGTCGGGCTTTTTGTGTTTGACCACGTCGCCGGCGAGGATGGCGGCGAACCAGCCGTGGGCCTCGTCGCCGAGTAGATGCTTTAAGACGCTGTGGACCGACTTCTCGTTGGACGTGGAGGCGACGGCCAGTGTCAGGCCGGTGTCGTGGGCTTCGCGGACCAATCGTGCAATACCCGGTCGGATCGGTAGGTCTCCGTTCTCGACGATCTCCATGAACAGGGCGGTCTTGAGCGCGTGCAACTCCTTGACCCGCGCGTCGATGGATTCGGGCGAGCGGTTGGGGTCCGTGCCCATCAATTGCGCGCGAATGCGCTCCTTGCCACCGGCGATCTTGAGCATCTGGCCGTACTTCGGCACGTCCCATTCGATATTCAGGCCCGCTTGCGCAAAGGCGCGATTGAAGGCCACGCGATGGCCGTCGCGCTCGGTGTCGGCGATGGTGCCATCCACGTCGAAGATCAGGGCCTTCAAGCGATCGTTCTCCCTTATCCGCAACGCCCGGCGGAGCCGAACAGTTTCATGTAACGCCTAGCCATGGCCGTCACTTTGTCGCGCGCGGCCCCGATAACCTTAAGCGGGTTGTATTCCTCGGGGTGGGCGTTGTAGTGGTTGACGAACCCGTCGATGTAGGCGTACTTCAGGTCGGTGGAGATATTGATCTTCGCTCCGCCCATTTGGATCAAACGTCGGAAGGTCTCGTCATCCAGCCCGGTCCCGCCGTGGATCACGAAGGGCTGGGGAATGATTTGTTGGATCTCCTCCACCGCGTCCCATGCGATCTTCGGCTCTTTCTTGTAGTTGCCGTGGGCAGTGCCGATGGCGGGGGCCAGTACGTCGGCACCCGACTCCTCCAGCAGGCGTTTGGCGTGGGCGGGGACCGCCACATAGGCGTCCTTTTCATCCACCACCAGGTCGTCCTCAACGCCGCCGATGGCGCCCAATTCGCCCTCCACGGTCACGCCCTTGGGGCGGGCCATCTGGACGACCTCGCGGGTGATGGCGATGTTTTCTTCCAGCGGCAGGTGGGAGGCGTCGATCAGGATCGAGGTCCAACCCATGTCGATACACTTGCGAATCATTTCCAGGTCGTGGCAATGGTCCAGGTGTAGCGCTGCCGGGTAGGGATGGTCCTCGATCGCGGAGGTGACCATGTTGTACAGAGCCCGGTGGCCCAGTTGCTTGACCGTGGATGGCGAAGTCTGGATGATCAGTGGCGATCGCTCTTCCCGTGCGGCGATCACCACCGCCTCGATAGTCGTGTAGTTGATGCAATTAAACGCTCCGATACCGTAGCCTTCCTTCTTCGCTTCGATGAGCATCGGTGCCATGGCGGTGAGTGTCATTCAGTGATTCCTAAATAAAGCTTCGCGTTTTTAGAATCGTGAGCCGATTTTCAGACGGCGCCCTTGGCGCCCAGGCAAACCCGCTGACAGGTGGTAACGATGTCTTGGACTTGTGGAATAGACGCCTGCTCCAACTCCGTGTTGAACGGCATGGGCGTGTTCTTTCCGGCAACCCGCTCGATGGGCGCGTCCAGGTCGTCGAAGGCCCGCTCCATGACGCGCGCGGCGATGTCACCGCCAAAGCCGCCGCGCTTGCAGGCCTCATGGACGATTACCAGCCGGTTGGTTTTGCGGACCGACGTGCAGATGGCGTTGATGTCCAGGGGGACCAGGGTGCGCGGGTCGACCACCTCAGCCTCGATCCCTTCTGCCGCCAACTGCTCGGCCGCCTCCAGAGCCTTGTGGACCATCAACGACCAGGCGACGATGGTGACGTCGGAGCCGGTACGTTTGACATCCGCTTCGCCGAACGGGACAGTGTACTCCTCTTCAGGGACCTCCCCGCCGGTGAAATACAGCAGCTTGTGTTCGATAAAGATCACCGGATCGTCGTCGCGGATCGCGGTCTTGAGCAGGCCTTTCGCGTCGTAGGCCGTAGAGGGCATTACCACCTTGAGCCCCGGCGTGTGGCAGAACCAAGCTTCCAGGCTCTGGGAATGCTGCGCGGCCAGGCCCTTGCCGCTGCCACCCTGGGTGCGCAGGACCATGGGCACCTTCCCGCGTCCGCCCACCATGAAACGATACTTGGCCGCCTGGTTGACCAATTGGTCCATGCTTAGCGCCGTAAAGTCAACGAAGAGGATCTCGGCCACCGGGCGCGTGCCCACGATCGCGGCGCCCACTGCGGCCCCGGCGATGATGGACTCGGAGATCGGCGTGTCTTTAACGCGCATCGGGCCGAACTCGTCGAGCAGCCCTTCGGTCACGCGAAAAGATCCACCGCGCTCGGCGATCCCCTCGCCGTAGGTAAAGACCAGCGGATCGCGGCGCATCTCCTCGAACATCGCCTCATTTAACGCCTGTCGGTATTGAATCTCTCGTGTCATCGGGTGCCTTTCGCGTGTCAGTCGTTTTGCTCGAAGGAGTAGTCTGGGATCCCGGCGAGGAATTCGTCGACGCTCGGCGACGGGCTGTCCTCGGCGAATTGAATCGCATCCTTGATTTCTTGTTTGATCTCATCCCGGATTGCCGTCAGGTCGCCCTCCGCGACGCCGTGTTCGGCGCCCAGGTGCTGTGCCAATCGGGTGATCGGGTCTTTTCCCATCCAGGCTTCAACCACTTTTGGATCGCGGTACTTGCCCGGGTCGTTGCAATGGTGGCCGGTGTGGCGATAGGTCTGCATCTCGATGATGGAAGGTCCGTCGCCGGAGCGTGCCCGGTCGATGGCTTTGGACATCTCCTCATGCACGAGGATAACGTCGTTGCCGTCGATGCAGGTGCCCGGAATGTTGTAGGCGTCCGCGCGCCGTGCCAGGGTCTCGATAGAGACCGATTGTGAAATCGGCGTAGAAACGGCGTAGAAGTTATTTTCGATGACAAAAACTACCGGCAGTTTCCAAATGGCCGCCAAGTTAATGGCCTCGTGGAAGATGCCGATGCTCACACCGCCGTCGCTGATGAAGTTGATTGCAACTTTTCCGTCCTCTTTGAGCAGGGAGCCAAGCGCGGCGCCCACGGCTAGGGACATACCCCCGCCGACGATTCCGTTGGCGCCCAGATTCCCCTCGGCCACGTTAGCGATGTGCATGGAGCCGCCTCGGCCCAGGCAGTAGCCGGTTTTGCGGCCGTACAGTTCCGCGAGCATCAGCTTGACGTCGGCACCCTTGGCGATGCAGTGCCCGTGGCCGCGATGGGTGCTGACGATGTAGTCGTCGTCCCGCGCTGCGCCACAGGAGCCGACCGCGATGGCCTCCTGGCCGATATAGGGGTGGAAGTAGCCGCGGATCTTGTCCAGGCGGTATAGCTTGATGGATTCTTCCTCGAACCGCCGGATTAGCGCCATGCGCCGATACATCTGGAGTAATTTAGATTTGGCGATTTTCGACTTCGTCAGCGGTGTGGTTGCCATATTCCCTTCCGTGTGTGGGGTGCCTGGTTCGAAACCGACTGGAATCCCGAATTATACGTTGAACGGCGGCGGTTTGTCAACAGTCGGAGGAATGTGCTTTTCCCTTGACAACGGCGCCCGGATGGGCGAAATTGACGGCTTTGCGTTTCCCAACGAATCCCTGGATGAGCCACGCGAGGTCGAGATGAAACTGTACGAGTATCAAGCCATGGAGTTGTTCGCCCGGTCCGGCATCCCCACGCCGTTCAGCCGGGTGGCCAGCAGCCCCGAGGAGGCGCGGCAACTGACCGCGGAGGTGGGCAAGAAGGTCGTGATCAAAGCCCAGGTCCACATGGGCGGCCGGGGCAAGGCCGGCGGCGTGAAACTGGCCGAGACTCCTGACGAAGCGGAGAAGGCCGCCGAGGCAATCCTGGGCATGCAAATCAAGGGGCTGACCGTCCACAAGGTGCTGGTGGCCGAAGCAATTGATATTAAAAACGAAATCTACCTGAGCGTTACGATCGACCGCGTTTCCAAGCGCCCGATCGTGATGGCCAGTGCCGCCGGCGGCGTGGAGATCGAACAGATTGCCGCGGAGACGCCGGAGAAGATTATCAAATACATTGTCGACCCGATCGCCGGACTGCGCAGCTTCGAGGCCCGAAAAGTGACCGCGCAACTGTTTGAGAACCAGAAAGCGGTCGGCAAGGCTGCGAACCTGCTGGTGAACCTGTACCACTTATTTATAAACGGGGACTGTTCTCTGGTGGAGATCAACCCCCTGGTCCTCGACGCTGACGGCAACGTCATCGCCGCGGATGGAAAGGTGGACATCGACGACAACGCCCTCTATCGCCAGCCGGAACTGCTGAAATACCGCGAGGCAATCGACGAAGACCCCAACGAGGTGCGGGCCCGCGAGCTGGGGCTCAATTACGTTTCTCTCGACGGCGACATCGGCTGCATCGTCAACGGGGCGGGCTTGGCCATGGCCACGGTGGATTGGATTCAACTGTTCGGCGGCTCCCCGGCGAACTTCTTGGACCTGGGCGGCTCCTCCAGCGTCGCCAAGATGGTCCGTGCTCTGGATATCATCCTGGGCAACCCGAAGGTCAAGACCGTACTGGTCAACATCCTGGCCGGTATTACCCGCTGCGACGACATCGCCAACGGAATTCTCGAGGCTCGCAAGCAGATTCAGAGCGACAAGCCGATCGTCCTGCGATTGGCGGGGACCAATGAAGAGGCGGCCCAGGCGTTGTTGGAGGGAACGGATATCCAGATCACTCCGTCCATGCGCGAAGGCGTCCAGACGGCTGTGGAAATCGCAAAGTCAAAGTAAAGGACCGGAGTCATCATGAGCATCATCATTGACAAAGAAACACGCGTTATCGTTCAAGGGATCACCGGGCGGGAAGGGACCTTTCACGCCCAACAAATGTTGCAGTACGGCACGAAGGTGGTCGGTGGTGTAACACCGGGCAAGAAAGGCGAAAACGTAGAAGGCCTACCAGTCTTCGACTTTGTGTCTGAAGCGGTCGAGGCGACCGATGCCAACGCCACGATGATCCTGGTTCCCGCGCCCTTTGCTCCCGACGCCATCTACGAGGCGATGGAGGCCGGGATCCAAACGATCGTGTGTATCACCGAAGGGCTTCCGGTCTTGGCCATGTCGCAGGTGTACCCGCGTGTTCGTGCGAGCAAGAGCCGGTTGATCGGACCCAATACCATGGGCGTTATCTCTCCGGGCAAGTGCAAGATCGGGATCATGCCCGGCCACATCCACGAGCCGGGCAACGTGGGGATCGCGTCCCGCAGCGGCACGCTGACCTACGAGATCGTGCAAAACCTCAGCCGCCGCGGGATCGGCCAGTCTTCGGCGGTGGGCATCGGCGGGGACCCGATCGTGGGCAGTGGGTTCATCGACATCCTGGAGCTGTACAAAGAGGACCCAGAGACAGATGCGGTAATCATCGTGGGCGAGATCGGCGGGACCGACGAAGAGATTGCCGCTGATTGGGTCCAGGCGAACATGAAAAAACCGGTCTTCGGCTACATCGCCGGCCGCGCCGCTCCAGAAGGCAAGCGGATGGGCCATGCCGGAGCGATCATTTCTGGTGGCAAGGGAACGGCCAAGGACAAGATCGAGGCCTTCGAAGCCCACGGCATCCAGGTGGGCGCCAACCCGGAGGAGCTTGCCGAGAAGGTCAAATCGACCATCGGTTAAAAAATAACAGCAGAAGCTTTCTTCCTATAGAGCGAAGCGAAGGATCTGATTGGCCAATAGTAAGTTGTTTGCGGGCAAGGTTCTTCACTGCGCTCAAAATGACAGGAAACGCTAATCCCTGCATCTCTGCGTAAGCTGTGGATCAATCCACGTTCTTGGTTCTCACCAATACCGTTCTAAGTGAATTTGCCCGCCCGGGTTTTTCCTGGAGTGTTCGGAGAAGCCCTCGGTGCCCAGCAGTTTGACGATCTGTTCGATCATGGCCGGGTTGCCGCACAGGAAGACGTGCGTGTTTTCGGGGGTCGGGTGGAACCCCCAGTCGGCGTCGATCAACCGTCGGATCCATAGGTCCTGTACGTAGCCGGTTTGCCCGGCCCATTTTACCGGCTCGTTGTTTGGGCGGCTGATACTGGGGATGTAGGTGACGTTGGAGCACAACCGTTCCAACGTAATCAGCTCCGAGCGGTATCCCAAATCCCAGGAATGTCGCGCGCCGTGAAGCACCGCGAAGCGTCGCTCACCGCCACAGGCCAATTGCGTGCGCAACATACTCATGTAAGGCGCCAGACCTGTTCCGGTAGAGATCATTACAATGTGGGATTCCGGCGGCACCTCTTCGATGGTGAAGAGGCCGGAGGCCTTGGGCGAAAGCCAAACGCGATCGCCGTGCTGGAGGTCAAACAGGCGCGGTGTGAGAGCTCCGGAATGGACGAGGGTGATGAAGAACTCCATGTATTCGCGCGCGACGGACGAGGATGCGATGGAGTAGGCACGCTTGATCAGTTTGTCCGGGTCTCGCGGTTTGGCGTCCGGTTCGGAGAGCGGACAACGTGGGGCCGAGCCGGTCAATCCAAGAACCGCGAATTGGCCGGGGACGAATTCGGGAAGCTCCCAGCCATCGGGGACAACACGAAGAATCACCAGGCCCGGAGCAACCTCGATCCGCTGAGTGACGACCGAATTGGTTGCAGCTTCGGCCATGAGAAGCTCCTCTCTATTAAAACGCCGAGACGGGAGGCTACTTGACCTCCCACATCTCGCCGGTGTACAGGATGTCTTTGAGACTGCGCTTGCCGCCTTCTTTTTCCTGAACGGCGCGGATCTGATTCCATACGCTGGTTTCAAAGCTTTCCGTCCCCTCATGGGCTCGAAAGACGCCGATGGGCACGGGGAAATCGGTCTCGGACATTTGAGAAAGGATGAAGGAGTTGGTGGGGTCCGGCTCTTTCTCGTCCCAGATCACCAGGTCGTCTGTGGGGACGCCGTTGCCGGTCTTGACGATCTCCGGCCGGTGCCCGTTGAGCCGGATACCCTTCTCCTTTTCCTTGCCGAAAGTCAAGGGCTTGCCGTGCTCAACATAGAGCAGGCGGTCGTCCCGCACGTCCTTGTGCAGGAAGCTGTTGAATGCTCCGTCGTTGAAGATGTTGCAGTTCTGCATGATCTCGATGAAGCAGGACCCCTTGTGGGCATAGGCCCGTTCCAGGACGGATTGAATGTGCTTCGGCTGAACATCGATGGTCCGCGCAACAAATGACGCTCCAGCGCCCAACGCCAGCGCGGTCGGACGGAACGGCAGGTCGATCGAACCGTAGGGTGTCGAAGAAGTTCGTTTTCCGGGTTCAGAGGTGGGGGAGTACTGTCCCTTGGTCAGTCCGTAGATCCGGTTGTTGAACAGCAGGATCTTGATGTCCAGGTTCCGACGTAACATGTGAATCAAATGGTTGCCGCCGATCGACAGGGCATCACCGTCGCCCGTGGCGATCCAGACGGACAGGTCCGGGTTGGCCAGCTTTACGCCGGTGGCGATGGCCGGGGCTCGACCGTGGATGCCATGAAAGCCATAGGTGTTCATGTAGTACGGGAAGCGGCTGGAGCAACCGATGCCGGAAATGACAACAAACTTTTCCTTTGGCAGGCCTAGACCTGCAAAAACGTTTTGAACGCTGGAGAGAATTGCGTAATCCCCACACCCCGGACACCAGCGAACTTCCTGGTCCGCCATGAAGTCCTTCTTCACATACGTGCTGGCGGGGGACTCTGTCTTTGTAGTCATTTCATCCTTCCAAGATCTCTTTGATCTTCTTGAGAATCTCCATCGTAGTAAAGGGCTGCCCCTTGACTTTGTCTAACGCAACCGGATCGATCAGGCACTCCATGCGGATGAGCTTTGACAGCTGGCCCATGTTCATTTCAGGCACGAGCAGTTTGTCAAACTTTTTGAGCACGTCCACAAGGCCTTCGGGGAACGGGTTGATATATCGCATATGCAGTCGCGCCACCTTCAGCCCCGCTTTTTGTGCGCGGTTGACGGCTCCAATAATCGCACCTTCGGTCGAGCCCCATCCAACGACCAATAGTTTTGCATCCTTGGGTCCGATGATTTCCGGCAATGGCAATGTTTTTCCAATTCGCGCGACTTTTTCCGCGCGGATGATGGTCATCTGCTGATGGTTCTCGGCGTCGTAGGAAACGTTTCCGGTCTCGGCCTCTTTCTCCAGTCCGCCCAGCCGGTGCTCCAGGCCGGGGGTGCCGGGAACGGCCCAAGGCCGCGCCAGCGTGTGCGTGTCGCGTTCGGCGGCTACCTGCGTGACAAGGGATGGCGCGATCTTCGCGAT
>JAJDCN010000079.1 GCA_029260815.1 Planctomycetota bacterium | reverse complement strand
CGCGCTTCTGGCGCATGCGGAACAGGAACAAGTCACGCTGCTCGCTCCGACGAAGCCGGCTGTCGTGCACCATCCGCTCGGCTTGATCGGTCAGTGTCTTATAGGCTTCGATCAGCAGGCGCGTGGTATTGTCGGCCCATCGTTCGTTGCCCCGGTTGCGGTCCGGGTGGTATTTCATCGCCAGCCGGCGGAAGGAGCGCTTGATCTGCCCGTCCGTGGCGTTGCGATCGATACCGAGTACACTGTAATAATCGTTCATGATTCACGGCCCGTTCCCACGCGGGTTGAATCGTACAGTTTAGCAAAATACGATGGATTCTTCAAGTCGCACGCCGGTCGCGCGCGCCCAATGGGCGCAAAAAAACCGGATGGAGGCTCCATCCGGCGGTCATTCTCTGCGTGGGGTTTTTAGGTCCGCCTGGGTTTTGGGTCGCGGAGTGCTCTAACGGTTTGCACGCCGCCTGCTGGCGAATCGCGTGATGACAATCAAGCCGGTTCCCGCCACCAGCAATGCGATCTCATCAAGGAAAATGGCGGCGTTCGAGCCGGCCGACGTCGCTTGTGTGTCTGGCTCTATAGGTTGTGCGGTTACGATGCGCGGAGCCATGATAATCAGGCTAACCCCGATTAAAATGGATGCTAAATTTGCTTTTTCCAATCGCTTTCTCCCTGCAATTTCCGCCCGACCATTCGTCTTGTACAAATTGGTGCGCCCGCTCGATGATTAAGGCCGGGGCGATCGGGCGATCGCCCCGGCTCCCCACTGCCCCCTCGCAGGAGCCTTTCGGGGCCCGGAATCCCTCCCGAGCCTCGAAAGGCTCCTAAAGAAAGGGTTCAACGGGTCGTTTCTTCCATCTTCGAGCAGCGGCCTGCCGCCGATCTTTGACAAATTGACTTTTTCCCCAATGCCAGAGTCCACTTTTCAGCTTTGACGCTTTTATTATCTTTTCGGCTCCCGCGACTCCGCGCGGGTTCCGCTAAAAAAAGACAACGCCTTGTCGCGTTGTTCAGATTCACAGAAATCAGGGAAGGCTGGGCAAGTAGAAGACATATTTGGAATAGAAGCAATCGATAACAACGCGCCACAATTTCGGTTCATGCCGATTGAGCGACTGCTTAGCTCCCCCCCAGGAAACACGGAATATCAAGTACACCATCCCGTAGCATCGAGTAGTCTATCCTGCGCCCGGAAAGGTGTCAAGCAAAAATATTAAAACTTCTTAAAAAACGAAGAGGGAGAGATCTAATCCTTTTGGCAGAAAGGTGTTCTGACAGGATAAGTATGTGCAAAGCCGTTTACCGAGCAGACTGGCGTCGGGTATACCAAAACCGCATGGCCCCGCCCAGGATCAGGATGATCAGGAAGAATTGGGCGACCTGCAGGATGCGCTTGCCACGTTCTTCGGGTTCCGGCCAGGACTCGGCTTCTTTTTCCTCCACCGTGACCCCGTACGACTCGTCCGGTTCCAGGGCTCGGCGGGAAAATTCTTCGTCTTCTCCCGGCCGACCGGCCTCAAAGGAAAGTATCAGTAACAAAATGATACCCGCAACGATCAAAACGAGCTTGGCCAAAGAAGACCTCTCCATAGGTGATAAGGACCCTATAGTATACCTTGTTTTTGACCGTTTGCAAGGGTTCTCCGGCACAGGGCTGTTTGACTTTGTCCCAGTTGCCTGCTATGATACGATGCTTTCGAACGGTCCCGTGAACCCCGCATCCTCCAGGAGACCCGAATGAAGGCAAGTTTTGCAACCGGCCAGGTCCAGCGCGCCAAGAACGACGCCATCGCGCTGTTTGCGTTTGAATCCAAGACGAAACTCGACGGGCAAGTCGCCACACTAGAGCCTCAGACGCGAAAAATCGTCCAGGCCGCCATGAAGCGCGGGGCATTTACCGGCAAAAAAGGCGATCTGCTGACGGTCCTGCTGGGGTCCACGGGCGGGCAGACCCTGTTGGTTGCCGGCCTGGGCAAGCGAAGCGAACGAACCCTCGAAGGAGTCCGCTGTGCGGCCGCGGCTGTGGCCAAGGCCGCGCAAAAAGGCCGGGCGAAATCGCTGGCGTTTTCCGTCTCGGATATCTTTGACGAAGACCACCTGTCCGCGGATGTGACCGCCGCGATCTGCGAGGGGGCCACCCTGGCCATCTACCGCTTCGACACCTTCAAGTCGATCTCAAAGAAGGGTTCCTTAACCAAACTGGATTTGCTGAGTTCTTCGCGAAAAGGTCATGCGGCGTGCGTCAAGGCCCTCAAGGAAGCAGTGGTCGTCTGCGAATCCGTCAAGCTCGTGCGCGACCTGGGCCACACGCCGGGTAACGAAGCAACGCCCTCCATGCTGGCCCGCACAGCGAAGTCGTCCTCCGCGAAGTACGGTTTCCGCTGCCGCGTGCTCGATCGCGCGCAAATGGAAAAGTTGGGCATGGGTAGCCTGCTGGGCGTGGCCCGGGGATCCAAGGAGCCGCCGAAGTTTATCATCATGGAACACGGCCGCAAGACCCCCGGTCGCAAGACCGTGGTGGTGGTGGGTAAGGGACTGACCTTCGATTCCGGCGGCATCTCCCTCAAGCCCGGCCAGAATATGCACGAGATGAAATACGACAAGATGGGCGGGTGCGCCACCATCGGCATCCTACAAGCGGTCGCGCGACTCAAGCTCAAGGTCCACGTGGTCGGCCTGGTTCCCGCCTCCGAAAACATGCCCGGCGGTGCGGCGCAGAAACCCGGGGACATCGTCACCGCCCTTA
>JAJDCN010000078.1 GCA_029260815.1 Planctomycetota bacterium | reverse complement strand
TGCAGCGGCGTGTACCCCTTCCGGTCTTTGATTTCTGCATTCTCCGTCTTTTGAAGGATCGCCCGGACCACGTTCGTGCGGCGCCACCTGGCGGTAAAATGTAACGGGGTCCAGCCTTGCTCGTTTCTCGCCTCGAGATCGGCGCCCATTTTGATTAAGTACTCGGCCATCTCGAAGTCGCGCGCGTTGTGCAAAGCGGTGTTTCCATAGCTGTCTTTGTTGTTGATGTGCGCTTCCGATTCGATCAGGCGTTTGACCAGCTCTAGGGAGCCGGATGTGGCCGCCGACGCCAGGGAAATGCCCTCCGTACTGGCTCCCTGTGCGAGGAAAAAGCCGACGAGATCCTGGGGCGTGGAAAACCAATGAGGCTCGCGCGCGGCGGCGTAGCACAAGGGCGTCTTGTCATTTTTGTCTTTGGCGTTCAACTCTGCTCCGTGCTTCAGCAGAAGCTTGCCCACCTCTACGGTGGCGATGTCGTGCAACGGTGTGCGGCCTTCGCGGTCCCGAGCGTTCACGTTTACTTTCCATTGCAGCAGCAGGCGAACTACGTCCGTTTGCGCGCGGGCCGCGGCAAGGTGCAGAGGCGTTCGGCCCATGGCTGAGGGCGCCTGGATGTCCGCCTTATACTCGCGCAACAGTTTCATTACCTGGGTCGAGCCGTTTACAGCGGCCCAGAAAAATGGGGTGCTCCCTTCCCGGTTTCGGGCATCGACCGTCGCTCCACGCTCGACTAGCAGAGCGACCATTAATGGATCGTCTTTCGAGACGGTCATATGCAATGGCGTTCTTCCGTATTCGTCGGGGGCGTCGACGTCAGCTTCGCGCGAGAGCAGCAAGCGCGCCATGTCGTAGTTGCCGCTTTGGGCAGCGAGGCTGAGCGCCGTCGATTTGTACCGGCCAGGGCTGTTTACATCCACACCACGGGCGAGGAAGAACCGGACCACATGTTCATGGCCATTGCTCGCCGCCATGTGGAACGCGGTCTGCCCGTATCCCCGATCTGTGGTCAGCTTCGCTCCGTGTTTCAGGAGAAGCTCGATCATCGGAAGCTTCCCGCGAACCGCAGCGAGATGCAGGGGCGTGGTCTCCACGTTGTTGCGCGCCATTGGATCAGCGCCTTTGCGCAATAGGTACTTAAGCATCTCCATGTCCCCGTGCCGGACGCCGTAATGAATGGCTCTTTCGCCGTTCCAGTCCTGCACCTTCAGTTGGTCCGGGCCTTTCTCGACGTACGCCTTCGCCTGCTTAAAATGCCGGTCTCGAAGTGCGACCAATACCGGTGCAAGATCTTCCACCGGCTTACCCGCCATTGCCGGCGCCGACGCGCCAAGCCCACCCAGCACCAACAAAAGCAACGCCCACCTTCGATCCATCATCACGCGGCTCCCTGACAAATCATTACCGACGAAGGAATCCAACCAATCGCTTCTCTATTGTTAGACGCACTGGAAGCCAAGAAGTTCCACCTTTTTCCCTGTCTATACTTTGAGAAAAGCCTTTGCTTATGTGGTCAAACGATGCTCTATTAGGCATGAGATGAAAATTGATATGGACAAGTTGTGCAAAGTGATTCCCGAACTGGCGGAGGTTCCGGCCAGCCAGCGGGAAGGTGTGTGGCGATCGGCCAGTCGGTGGGCCCGGTTGCGCTGGCAAACCTGGGCATTGCTCATCCCACTGGCAGGACTTTGCGCACTGGGTGGCATGCTCACGGCGGAGGCGCTTTTCGGACCCGGCTCGGCGGAGGCGTTCTTGAAGCCAAGCTCTTGGGGTGCCGGGTTGGGCGGAGGCGTAGGGATCTCGATTGTGTCCAAGGTCCAAATACGGACCCTTCGGCGTTACGTGCGCTCCGACCTGTACGAATTCGAGATCTGGCCGCGACAAGATAAATCCTAAGGCGTTCGCGAAGCATCCAGGCGCTTGTGCAAGTCGTTGAACACCTTCAGCCTTGATGCTATAGTAATCGGGTGGCATCGGATCAATCGCCTCGCGGGGAATCACTTGACACAGTCGAAAAAACGGCGCAAGCGTTTTCTGAAACTACTCTTTGTGGGCATGTGTGTGCTGCTCTTGTTGGAAGTCAGCGCGCGTCTTTTCTGTTGGTACCGGTATGACGTGTCGCCGCTGCACCCGGACGAGCTGTTGTGGGTGATGTATCCAGGCCTTCAGGCCGTGGACGGTGTGCAAATCACCAAGTCCGACGGGCAATTTGACATCGCCCTGATCGGTGCGTCTGTGTTGCAGCAGGTCTATCACAGCAAGAAACTCCAGGCGACGTTGGCGGATCGTTACGGGGGGCAGACGCGCCTATTCGGGTTCACCCACGGCGGGATGACGTCCCTGGACAGCCTGTTCCAACTGCAGCTCTTGGAGGACAAGCCATTTGATCTGATCGTTCTGTGTCAATCGATCAACGAGTTGCGCCTGAACAACTGTCCGGACGACGTGTTTCGAGCGGACTACTCGCACCTGGATCGTCTGCGCATCTATCGGCAACGCGTCGAGGGCGGGTCGTTTAATTTTGCGCTGCCCATTTTGCGGGAGGGCATTCGCAAGGCGTTGGTGAAGGAGCCATGGAGCGAATCGGTTTCGTCGGAGAACCTAGCGATGGCCGCGCACGGCGCCCGCATAAAGACAGGTCCTTCGCTGGAAGCCAATCTAAGGGCGATCATCCGCCTGGCCCGGGAGCGGGAGACGCGGGTGATCCTGATGACGTTTCCCTATTACCTGCCGCCGGACTACACGCGGGAAAAATATGAAGCGGCGCGGTTGGACTACGACGAAGAGACTTTCGCTCCAGTGGAGTATTGGGGACTACCGTCAAACATCGTCAAGGGGTTGGAGGCGCACAACGAGGTGATTCGGCGCGTCGGGACCGAAGAGGGGGTTGTCTTTATCGACCAGGCGGCGCGGATTCCCCAGCGCGGGGACCTATTCCGTGACATCTGTCACTACTCGGAGGCTGGGACTGAGCGCTTCGTGGCCAACCTCCTGCCGGCTATTTACGAGGCGGTTGAGCGTGCCGGGATTCGTCCGCTGCAGCGGGCGGACGCTCCATAGTTCCCCGGCAGAACCCGCGTGCACACATGCGGAGCGCGGGAGCTTGAGCAAAGATCTCGGCTGTCTGCCCGCAGGGGTCGTGTTATATGAGGTGTTATGAGCGTTTCAAATGATTCCACCGTTTCCGTGCCACGCAAAGCGGTTCGATGGCGCAAGCGCGCGCTTCGCTTGTGCGGCTCCGCTGTGTTTCTGCTGCTCCTGCTGGAGGTCGGGGCGCGGGTGTTCTGGTGGAGCCAGTACGACGTCTCGCCGTTGCACCCGGGTCGGGTGGTTTACCAGTTGTACAAAACCCTGGAGCCGGTAGAGACGGCGCCGGTGGCGCAGGACGATGGGGTGCTGAATATTCTTCTGCTGGGCGGATCGGTGATGCGTCGGGCGCACGATTCAGGCGCGATATATAAGGGCCTCAACAAGTTCTATAAGGGACGGTTTCGAATCTTTCATCTGGCCGAACCCGGTCACACAACACTCGATACGCTCTACAAGATGCGTCGGGTGCGGGACAAGTCGTTTGACCTGGTGATCGTATATCACGGGATCAACGACGTACGAGCGAATAACTGCCCGGATGCGGTGTACCAACCGGACTACACGCACGTGACGCAATATCGTATGGCACGGCAGGTGATGGACGGCGGGTCGCCCGACTTTCTGTTGCCCGTGATGGGGCAGTACCTGTGGAGCCACTTTGTGTTGGAGCCCCGGGGGCAGGCAATCCCTCAGTTGCACATGAAGGCCTGGCTAAAGCATGGGGCGACGATCAAGACAACCGATGCCTTTCGCAACAACCTGCGCGCGACCGTGGACCTGGCGCGCGAGCAGGGTGCGAAGGTGGTGCTCATGAGCTTCGCCTACTACGTGCCCACCGACTACACTCACGAGCGCTACAAGGCGGGTGCGCTGGATTACACAGCGGACAAGTACTCATACCCGGTGGAGTTGTGGGGTCAGCCGGCCAATGTCATCAAGGCTCTGGACGCGCACAACGGGGTGATTCGCCAAGTGGCCCGGGAGCGGGAGACTTATTTCGTCGATCAGACGGCTCTGATCGACGCGGCGGGGAAAAACTTCACTGACATCTGCCACTTTACGGCCGCGGCCATGGAGCAATTCACAGACAACTTATTCAGCGCAACCGGCGAGGAGCCGTTGTTAGAAATCGCGAAAGGTGCGCCGGATTCGTAGAGGCGCTCTCTGCAATGGTTTTTCAGGTCTGTGAGTGCCGTTCGGCGCTTGGGGGCAACCGGTGTCAGCCAACGGAGTCCTCCGGTCGGCCCTCCGGGCCTCCCTACGTCCCCGTTGGCACAAAATCACCAACCGACCCTCTCATAGAGGCTGGTGCTAAATCCGGGGAGAGGTCAGCGCTCGAAGGGCTTTTTTTTGTCTCCTAAGATTTTGGGATTGCAGTAAGAAGTTGAATAGCAATATCCCACAATCTGGTCGATCGTCCAGCAGCGCTCACAAGTGTACTGGCGTTTTTTGTGTCGACAAAATGGAGAGCGGGCAACCACGGCTTCGTGATTTTCAGAGGGAGGCGTGCGATACCCACTTCCGGCTCGTCGCCGGTCGCCAAGCCAGCGCCGAATAATTTCTTTTGTGACCTTTTGATAGGATTCGGTGGTGGTCCATTTTTGAGGATTGCCCGCATCGATGATGGCCAGTCCGCCATGGGGTTCGGTTTGACGGCAAACAAACCGCAGGACCGCGTCGCGATTCATCCAATGAAACGCGTATCCAATCGTTGTTAAGCGAAAGGTTCCAATCACGGGGGTCAATTGCTCTGCGGATTGCTCTAACCAGGTTGCGTTGACGATCTTGTTTTCGTTTGCGAGGCGCTTGGCCTGCGTCAACATTTCAGGCTCTGGATCGACGCCAACGACATGCTGAAAATGAGCTGACAGTGGCAGGGCGAGTGGTCCCGTTCCGCAACCCAAGTCCAATAGGCGACCTGCGCCATCGAGTTGATAGTCGTTGACTAAGGGCTCAAAAAGAGCATTGGGATAGCTACGGCGGTAGCGCGCGTAGTAGATTGCGGCCGATTCGAAAAGACCACGTCGTGCCATGGGCGCAGAGACATAAAGGGTGTTAAAAAGGCCCGTGGCGGATTGCCACGGGCCTCTGAATAAAATCCGGCGATGACCTACTTTCGCACGCTTTACGCACTATCATCGGCATGCAGGGCTTAACTACCGTGTTCGGGATGGGAACGGGTGTGACCCCTGCACTATAGTCACCGAAATTTTTGTGGCGCAGTTTCCTGCGCGTATATTCTAAATAGTGGGATTTCGTGATCGCTTGTGAATTCAAAATGGTCAAGCCGATGGACCGATTAGTACCAGTTGGCTTAATGCATTGCTGCACGTACACGTCTGGCCTATCAACCTGGTAGTCTTCCAGGGGTCTCATAGGGAAATCTGTTTTTGGAGGAGGCTTCACGCTTAGATGCTTTCAGCGTTTATCCGTTCCGAACGTGGCTACCCTGCGATGCCGTTAGCACGACAACAGGAACACCAGAGGTCCGTCCTTCCCAGTCCTCTCGTACTAGGGAAGATTCTCCTCAGATTTCCAACACCCACAGCAGATAGGGACCGACCTGTCTCACGACGGTCTAAACCCAGCTCACGTACCGCTTTAATTGGCGAACAGCCAAACCCTTGGGAGCTGCTTCACCCCCAGGATGCGATGAGCCGACATCGAGGTGCCAAACCTCCTCGTCGATACGGACTCTTAGAGGAGATCAGCCTGTTATCCCCGGCGTACCTTTTGTCCGATGAGCGATGGCCCTTCCACACGGGACCACCGGATCACTAAGACCTGCTTTCACATCTGCTCGACCTGTATGTCTCGCAGTTAAGCTTCCTTCTACCTTTACGCTCTACAGCCGATTGCCAACCGGCTTGAGGAAGCCTTTGTGCTCCTCCGTTACCTTTTAGGAGGAGACCGCCCCAGTCAAACTGCCCGCCTAACACTGTTCCAGGCCCGGATTCACGGAACCTGGTTAGAATTCCAACGTACCAAGAGTGGTATTTCACAGATGGCTCCCGACCATCTAGCGATGGCCGATCAACGCCTCCCACCTATTCTACACATGATACACCGAAACCCAATATTAGGTTACAGTAAAGGTGCACGGGGTCTTTCCGTCTTGCTGCGGGAAAGTGGCATCTTCACCACTAATACAATTTCACCGAGTCCCTCCTTGAGACAGTGCCCTGCTCGTTACGCCATTCATGCGGGTCGGAACTTACCCGACAAGGAACTTCGCTACCTTAGGACTCTCATAGTTAGAGCCGCCGTTCACCTGAGCTTCAGTTCTGAGCTTCTCCGCCGAAGCGGATAACCCTTCCCCTTAACTTTCAGGCACCGGGCAGGCGTCAGTCTGTATACGTCCACTTTGAGTGTTTGCACAGACCTGTGTTTTTAATAAACAGTCGACAGGGCCGATTCTCTGCGGCCCCCAGGGCCTTTAACAACTCCAGGGGCATCCCTTCTTCCGAAGGTACGGGATCATTTTGCCGAGTTCCTTAAGGAGGGTTCTCTCGAGCGCCTTAGAATACTCATCTCACCTACCTGTGTCAGTTTTAGTACGGACGACTGAAGGACTAGCTGCGAAGCTTTTCTTGGTAAACCTTCCGATTGCTTATCGACCTAGGGTACACGGCGTCACCCCTGAGGTCTGGTGCCGCGGATTTACCTACGGCGACCCCAAAGGGCTTGCACTCCCACAACTAACGGGGAGCCAACCTTCAAGTTCACGTCCCTCCTCAGCATCAAACGTCCAACTGTCGGTACCGGAATCTTAACCGGTTGTCCATCGTCTACGCCTTTCGGCCTCGACTTAGGGTCCGACTTACCCTGGGCGGATTTACCTTCCCCAGGAAACCTTAGGCTTACGGCGGACAGGATTCTCACCTGTCTTATCGTTACTCATACCGGCATAATCACTTCCATGCGGTCCAGCCCTCCTCACGGTAGACCTTCAATCCACATGGAACGCTCTCCTACCACGCGCAACCCCCGCAGGGGATGCGCATCCGCGTCTTCGGTAGCAAGCTTGAGTCCCGTTCATTTTCGGCGCAAAAATGCTCGACCGGTAAGCTGTTACGCACTTTTTAAATGATGGCTGCCTCTAAGCCAACATCCCGGCTGTCACTGCACTTTCACTTCCTTTGGCCACTTAGCCTGCTTTGGGGACCTTAGACGGCGGTCTGGGCTGTTTCCCTTTCGACCATGGACCTTATCACCCATGGTCTGACTCCCGTGATACGGCTGATGGTATTCGGAGTTTGGTTGGGCTGGGTAGGCGGGTAGCCCCCCATGCCCATTCAGTAGCTCTACCCCCACCAACTATTACACGAGGCTAGCCCTAAAGCTATTTCGGAGAGAACCAGCTATCTGCGAGTTTGATTAGCCTTTTACTCCTATCCACAGCTCATCCGATAAGTTTTCAACCTTAAACGGTTCGGCCCTCCACGGACTGTTACATCCGGTTCAGCCTGGCCATGGATAGATCACTCGCTTTCGGGTCTACTCCATGCTACTAGGGTCGCGCATTTCGCACTCGCTTTCGCTACGGCTCCACCCCGGAAGGGTTTAACCTTGCAACATAGAGTAACTCGCCGGTTCATTAAACAAAAGGCAAGCGGTGACACATGCCTGAACCCGAAGATTCAGGTATAGTGCTCCCACTGATTATAGGTATATGGTTTCAGGTTCTATTTCACTCCCCTAACAGGGGTTCTTTTCATTCCTTTCGCTCACGCTACTGGTGCGCTATCGGTCGTCAGGTAGTACTTAGCCTTGGGGGGTGGACCCCCCGAATTCATACCGGGTTTCACGTGTCCGGCACTACTTGGGTGCCTGCGAAGAGGTTGACGCCTTTCGACTAAGGGGCTTTCACCCGCTACGGCCCTCCTTTCCAGTGAGGTTCGTCTAGACGACAACTTTGTAACTCTTTGACGGATCCATGATTCCGCCGTGCAGGTCCCACGACCCCACAGTTGCAACGCTCATAGGCTTGACACAACTGCGGTTTGGGCTCATTCCGTTTCGCTCGCCGCTACTCAGGAAGTCGAGGTTTCTTTTCTTTCCTGGAGGTACTTAGATGTTTCAGTTCTCTCCGTTGCCTACCGTACCCTATGTATTCAGGCACGACTGACCCGCTTTTGGCGGGCCGGGTTTCCCCATTCGGACATCCCCGGATCAAAGCTCGTTTGACAGCTCCCCGAGGCTTATCGCAGCCTTCCGCGTCCTTCTTCGGCTCCTGGCGCCAAAACATTCACCATATACCCTTAGATGCTTGACCATATTTTCTCAATCCACCGCGCCTTGCGAAAACGCATCGCGCGATAATATCCTTAAATATGGCTCAAGGTGATGCACAAGAGACCACTAATTTCCCACTATTCAGTTATCAAAGATCGATAGCCCAAGCTATACTTGGGAATTCGTAAACCGTAATCACAAACTACGACTTACGAATTACCAAGCAACCGCTCAACCAAAATCAACGAGCGTGTCGCGGTGAGGCGTGCCGTGAATCATCCCCGTCCCTTCGTGTTAAAAAAACTAGACGGTGGTGGACGTGACAGGGTTCGAACCTGCGACCTCCTGCGTGCAAGGCAGGCGCTCTCCCAACTGAGCTACACGCCCGCGGAGAGGCTCCGCTGCCATGTAACGCGAAGGCCATTGTTCGATAATCCCACCGACACTGCCGCGGAAAAACTCTTCGATTCAGGCTGCTTGAAGAACTAAAATCAACGAGTCGGCCGCGGCGCGGCGTGTCAAGAATCATCCCAGCCCCTTCGCGTTAGAAGAACCGGACTGCGTCCGGTGGTGGGCTTAGGAAGACTCGAACTTCCGACCTCGCGCTTATCAGGCGCGCGCTCTAACCAACTGAGCTATAAGCCCCCAGCCGGGCGGAGAGGCTCCGCTGCCATGAACCGCGAACCCAGCGCTTGATTACGCCGACAGCCTTTGCCGCGGAAAGGCTCTTCGATTCTGATTTTTTGAACAACTAAAATCGACGAGTTTGTCGCGGCAAGGCGTATTGCAAACCGCCCCCGCTCCTTCGCGTCAGAAGAACCGGACTGCGTCCGGTGCTATCGTTATATAGATTAAGGCGAGTCGCGGACGTAGGGGATGCGCCGATAATCGTGCGGTACCTTTCGGCGCTCCACACGTCTAAGTGATCCTTAGAAAGGAGGTGATCCAGCCGCAGGTTCCCCTACGGCTACCTTGTTACGACTTAGTCCCCATCACCGGTCTTACCGTGGGCGTTGCCCTCCCTTGCGGGTTAGGCGAACGACTTCGGGCACTCCCAGCTATCGTGGCTTGACGGGCGGTGTGTACAAGGCTCGGGAACATATTCACCGCGGCATGGCTGATCCGCGATTACTAGCGATTCCGACTTCATGAGGGCGAATTGCAGCCCTCAATCCGAACTGAGGATGGCTTTTGAGGTTGGCTCCACCTTACGGTATTGCATCTCTTTGTACCACCCATTGTAGGACGTTTGTAGCCCGGGACGTAAGGGCCATGATGACTTGACGTCGTCCCCGCCTTCCTCCTGGTTAACCACAGGCAGTCTCCTTAGAGTCCCCGGCATGACCCGCTGGCAACTAAGGATAGGGGTTTCGCTCGTTGTGGGACTTAACCCAACATCTCACGACACGAGCTGACGACAGCCATGCAACACCTGTCTAGGCTCCCGGTTGCCCGGGTGGATCCCCTTTCGGTTCACTACCACCTAGATGTCAAATCCCGGTAAGGTTCTTCGCGTTGCTTCGAATTAAACAACATCCTCCACCGCTTGTGCGAGCCCCCGTCAATTACTTTGAGTTTTAGCCTTGCGACCATACTCCCCAGGCGGGGTACTTAACACATTTGCTTCGACAGTGAGAATATCGGAACCCCCACTACCTAGTACCCATCGTTTACGGCTAGGACTACCAGGGTATCTAATCCTGTTTGCTCCCCTAGCTTTCGCGTCTGAGCGTCAGTAACAGACCAGAGAGTCGCTTTCGCCGCCGGCGTTCCTCTTGATATCTACGCATTTCACCGCTCCACCAAGAGTTCCACTCTCCCCTTCTGTACTCAAGATCGACAGTTTCAAAGGCAATTCCCCGGTTAAGCCGGGGGCTTTCACCTCTGACTGATCGACCCGCCTACACGCGCTTTATGCCCAGTAATTCCGAACAACGCTTGCACCCTCCGTCTTACCGCGGCTGCTGGCACGGAGTTAGCCGGTGCTTCCTTTGGAGCCTTTGTCAGTCTACTCGGGTATTAACCGAATAGGGTTTCATAACTCCTGACAGCGGTTTACAACCCGAGGGCCTTCTTCCCGCACGCGGCGTCGCATCGTCAGGCTTTCGCCCATTGCGAATGATTCTCGACTGCAGCCTCCCGTAGGAGTCTGGGCAGTGTCTCAGTCCCAGTGTGACCGGCCATCCTCTCAGACCAGCTACCCATCATCGCCTTGGTGAGCCGTTACCTCACCAACAAGCTAATAGGGCATAGGCTCCTCCTCAAGCGGCAGGTCCCGAAGGATCCCCGCCTTTAGATACATGATCAGGAGATCGCGTATCCACATTCGGTATTAGCCCGCCTTTCGGCGGGTTGTCCCCAACTTAAGGGTAGATTGCCTATACATTTCTCACCCTTTCGCCACTCTACTCGCCTCCCGAAGGAGACTTTCGCGTTCGACTTGCATGCCTAATCCACGCCGCCAGCGTTCGTTCTGAGCCAGTATCATACCCTACAGTTTGATATGTCTGGCACAATCTTCATACTTTTGCGCAAAACTTAACTCGCACGTATTGCATGAAGACGTGCGCAAGTTACTACTCACATGGACTCGCCACCCCGCGATTGCTCGCGGCGCAAACAAGTCCCTTGCGTACAGGTTGTGATCGATCGGCCGGCTTCCAAAACATCCAGCGCTAAATGCGCCGGATCGCTGGATCGTTACCAATCCACATCCTCACGTCTCACGACTTCGCCTCAATTTTCAAAGATCGATTCACCGAAAAAAAATGAAGCCTTTGGCGCTTGCCGATAAAAATTGCTTGCAACCAAATGCTTCGCTCGGCTACTAACTATTTCAGAAGACCCGGTGGTCATTCCAGACGCACAGTGTAGCACGACGCGCAAAACTGTCAACAGGAAAAATCAGAAAGATTTCCACACTGAAATTCGGCCCGAACAAAAACCTTATATTTAACATGACACTCCTTTGCTAAACGCGAAAAACACCCTTTTTGTGTAAACTCTCTTTACTTCCCCGCACGGCCCGCGCGTGGCGCAAGCATAGTTCAGACATCGTTTGGACACAAAAACCCGCCAAAACGCAAGACTTTGCAAAACCTTGTAAAGCCCGGCGGTTTTCCAATAAAACTGTTGAGAAATACCGCCGATTTTGCTAAACTGCCCCCTTCGCGTCCTCGATGCGGGGAGAAAGAAAATGGTCCAATCCATGCCGACACACCGACACCTAATGTACTGCATCCAAAAACCTCCTACTAATTCTCTCGTGCGCCACCACCACATATGTAGAGACTCATTTTTCCACAACTCCGCTTGAGGCCGTGACCGCCGAAAGGAACATAACACAATGACACGCAAACTCATCTCAACCCTTTTTGTTCTGACCCTCTGCCTGCTCGGGTCCAGCATGGAGACTGCACAAGGCGCGGGCGATGCGCTATGGCTGACCGACTGGATCGAACACAACGGACACGAGTACCGCATGACGGGACCCATGAACTGGACCGTCGCCGAGTTCCTCGCACAGAAAAACAATGCGCACTTGGTTACAATTAATACCGGAGACGAAAACGCCTGGGTATTTAATACGTTCTCACCCTTGTTTTCTGATCAGAAGAACGGAGCTTGGATTGGAATGTGGGACGGTCAGCAAGAGGGCTCCTTCGTGTGGGTCAATGGCGAACCGGTAGCTTACACAAATTGGATGACGGGTGAGCCGAATAATCTTAACGCATGGGAGGATTGCGTCCATATGACAGGACCTACCCACGCTAGCTCCTCGAAGTGGAATGATTTCCCACCGGAACAATCACTAGTGGCAATTCTTGAACGCCCCCTGTCGGGCTCCGACCCAGGACCCGTGGTAACTCATGCATGGCTGACCGACTGGATCGAGCACAATGGCAACGAATACCGCATGACGGCGCCTATGAATTGGACGGCTGCGGAGTTCCAAGCACGCGCAAATGGAGCACACCTTGTTACAATCAACGATGCTGATGAAAACAACTGGATTTTCAACACTCTCCTGCCAGCAGCACCAGCCTATATTGGGGCGTGGATAGGCATATGGGACGGCGAAACAGAGGGTGCATTCCGCTGGATTAGCGGTGAACCTGTCACGTACGTCAACTGGAAGCCGAATGTGCCAAACGACAATGGAGGGATTGAGGACTACGGACACATATACACCTCTATCTCTGACACCCCCATTCAGTGGAACGACTGGAAGGGCGGCCATAGTCTTCCCGGCATTGTCGAGCGCCGCATCTCCAACGCCATCGCGACGCACAGCGGGTCGGACAGCCCGCGGGTCGGGGTGTCGATTCTGAGCGTGGGCGATCGGAATTGGGAATTTGGCGCGATCCTGGGCAATGGACACTTTGCTCCGATTCGCTTTACCCGCACGCATCCGCGCGACGGTAAAATCCACAGACTTGGTTTCCGTCGCAAGAGTGCGGACCGCGAAGTCATCCCCCTCGACGACCCGCGCGTGGCGGTCGAAACCGGCGGCGAACAACCCGACGGCACGTTCCGGCGCGTCGTGCTGACCCTCAACGTGGATGACGATGACGTACTCGAGCGGGAAGTGATCCTCCAAGTCCGAAACCTTGCCGATGGCCTGGAACCCGTCCACCTGCCGAAGGGTCCTTAAATGTCTTGCTGTTCGTCAAAACAACGAAAGGAAACTCAGATGCTGTGCAAACTGATTCCGGCTTTTGCTGTTCTGTTCCTCTGCCTGCTCGGGCCCAACATACCAACCGCTCACGCTGCGCCTAGTGTGCCTGAGGGCTACCTCATTGAAGAGTTCGTAAGCGGGCTAAACGGGCCTGTTGCATTCGACTTCAACTCAGCTGGCCAAATGTTCCTCTCGGCTGCAGGATCAGGTTTTATTTATCGGGTGGATCCCGATAGCACAATTACTCCGGTACTTGGTGGCATCGTTCGGCCTCATCAGCCCGTACACTCGTCGGATGGGCGTTTGTTCGTCGTAAGTGGTACAGGGGATACCGAGAATCCTACGATTTGGGAGATCGTGGGTGGTGCCAAGCTACAATTTATCACAGGCCCGGTCTCGAATGGAATTACGTTTCACGACGGCTTCCTTTATTACACTGAATTTTTTACGGGGAAAGTCATTCGCTCCGATCTCAGTGGCAACACCAGCGTATTCGCCGAAGGTCTCGGAGTCGGCATCGTCGGTATCGCCGCAGGGCCCGACGGTTTCATTTACGTGGCAAATCGAAGCTTAAATACAATCTACCGCATCAACACCGCGGGTGAGGTGACGATCTTCAAACTGGGTGTTTCGGGTGCGGAGTACCTTGCGTTTGATTCTGCTGGGAACCTATACGCGAATGGCTTTCACCTTGAGGTCATTCACAAAATTGACCCCGACAAGAACGCTACGATTTTTGCAAATGGCTTCTCTAGCGGAATTAGGGGGCTGGGATTCAATACGAACGGGGATCTGTTCGCTTGCAACGCGGATGGGGGCAAAGTTTACAAGATCTCTTTCCCTAAGCTGCCCAACGCGATCGCAACTCACAGCGGGGCGGACAATCCACGGGTCGGGGTGTCAATCCTGACCGAGGGCGATCGGCACTGGCAGTTCGGCGCGATTCTGGGCAACGGACGCTTTGTGCCGGTCCATCACATCCGTACCCACCCGCGGGATGGCGGCGTCTACCGACTCGGCTTCCGCCGCCAGCGTGGCGATCGGGAGATCATTACCCTGGACGACCCGCGCGTGGACGTGATGCCCTCGGTGCCCAACGCGGACGGGACCTTCCGGGTCGTCACGCTCACGCTCCAGGTCGACAGCGTCGTCGATGAGTTGGCAACGATCGTCGTGCTGTGCGTGCAGGATCTCGACGACGGCATGGAGTTGGTACACCTGCCCGACGGGCCGTAAGAATAGAGACTGGGGGAGGCGAGGGAATTGAACCCCGTCACCCTACTGAGAGACTGGCGAAGCGCTCGCACCGACGGTGAAGACGGCGAGTGGGGAATTCAATTTAAATAACGCGGGATTCGTTCGATAGCCTTCCTGGATTTTTTCCTTGTCCGCCGTAGCGAGCTCTGCGAACCAGTCTTGAAGAACACCGGTCACCCGGTTCATCCACTGCTTCGCGTCCGCGTTCAAATTCGGGTTGAACTCGGTGGGATCCAGGCCGACCACTTCGGCGGGCAAGGGACTTTCCAGATGCAATGTTTCCAGAAACCGTAGAAAGGGATCGAATCCACCGGGCTTCGTGCAAAACACAATCAGCGCGCCGGGTCTTTCTTTCTGAAGCTTGTCCACGCTTTCCAGGATGGGAAACAGGCGCGGCTCGCCTTGGCTGGCGCAGAGCGCGCACAGATGGCGCTCCTCGGAATGCTTGCCCTCTCTCACTTCTGTGGCGTGTACCGTGGCGAGTTCTTTGTTGCAGATTTGACACAGCATGGAGGGCCTCCGACATGCGGGGTTTCCGTGAAACGGTGACGCAAACCACATCCTATCAAAGCCTCCAGAGCCGATCAAGGGCAGGCACAAGCCCCGGTCCCTCTTCGTCATTCTGAGCAAAGCGAAGAATCTGGCTTGCAGACGGAAAAGGTTTGCGGACTAGACTCTCCACTGCATTCAGAATGACGGGGAATGGAAGCTCTCTGTGAAATCTGCGCGATCTGCGGATTCAATGGTTTCGGCCCCTGTTGATGAATGATGGCATTGCGGGGCCCTGCCGCCCTCCTCGCAAGTCACGCCCGTGGCTTGCTTCGGGGTTGGCTCTCCGCTTATTTTTCTTGACTCCGAGATCACCATGCCGTTTCATAGTGTCGGATCTCACAAACCGATTGCGGAGAGCGGATGGCCGATCAACACGCCCGAACCAGTGCGCTGGACCAGCTCAACGAGTTTGAGCGTGAACCGGTTACCGAAGATCACCTTCACCCACCCCGCCGCTTCGCGGCCCTGTTCGCGGGCGAACACGTGGCCGCCACGGAGTTCATCATCGGGGCCTTCTTCATCCTCCACGGCATTTCTGCGAAGGACCTGTTTTTAGGCCTGATCTGCGGCAACATTCTCGCGGTGGCCTCCTGGACCTTCATCTGCGCGCCCATCGCGGTCCAGACGCGCCTGACGTTGTACTGGTACCTGCGCAAGATCGCCGGGCCGGGGATCACCAACCTGTACAACGTGGTCAACGGCGGGCTGTATTGCATCCTGGCCGGCGCGATGATCGCGGTGGCCTCTACGGCCGTGGGCCTCGCCTTCAACATCGAGATGCCGACGCTCAAGGCCACCACGCCCACCAGCGTCGGCTGGGTGATCACAACCCTGGCGGTGGGCGGCGTGGTGACGCTGTTGGCGATCCTGGGCTTCAAGAAGCTGAGCCAGTTTGCCATCGTGTGCAGTCCGTGGATGTTCATGATCTTCATCGCCGGGGCGATCGCCATGCTCCCGCGGTTTGGCGAGATCAACAGCCTGTCGGACTTCTGGCGCATTGCGGAGACGAAGATTTGGAACGGTGTGCCCCATGAAGGCAAGGAAAAACTCGGCTTCTGGCACGTGCTCTTTTTCAGTTGGTTCTGCAACCTAGCCATGCACGTGGACCTTTCGGACATGGCGGTCTTCCGCTACGCCCGCTCCTGGAAGTACGGCCTGTTCTCCGCGCTGGGCATGTTCCCGGGCCACTTTCTCGCGTGGATCTGCTCGGGCATCATGATGGCTGCGGTAAACAACACCGAAATCGAGCCGGGGATGATGGCCTTTACCGCCGCTGGTTTGTCCGGTGCTCTCGCGGTGGTTTTGGCAGGTTGGACAACTTCGAACCCGACAATGTACCGCGCGGGCCTGGCCCTGCAGGCCGTCACGCCGAACTGGCCCCGCTGGAAGGTGACCCTGGCGGCTGGCATTGTGACTTCAATTGTCGCGTGTTTTCCCGTCTTCGTGATGAACCTTCTTGACTTCGTCGCCGTGTACGGCCTGCTCCTGATGCCCATCGGCGCAGTGGTGTTTGCCGAGCATTGGTTGGTCCCGCGATTGGGACTCATCCAATATCGCGCGGAAAAAGAAGGCTGGTTCATGAGTTGGCCGGTTCTAATCACATGGGTCGTCACGTTGTTCCTTGGCTGGTTGCTGGTGTACGAAATCGAGGCCATTCATCTGTTCTTCATGTGGCTGCCCGGCTGGTTTATCGCTATGGGGCTGTACCTGGGCCTGAGTTATGTTTGGCGCGGTCCCGCGGCGGCGGAGGTGACGTCATGAAAGCGCTCCGGATTGTATGCTTCGTCGTCTCCCTGGCCTCCCTGGCCACCGGCCTGGGGTCGGCCATCTCGGTCTTCTCCAACGGCATTGTCGGGGGCGACGCCTTTGCCCAATACAAAACCACGCTGTTGATCTCCACCATCGTCTGGTTCCTCACCGCACCTTTCTGGATGGTCCCCGAGCTCTTCCGCCGCAAAAAGGGATAGAAACAGCATCCAGAAGGACGAAGCTTGAACGCGAAGGTTTCTTTCTGTAGAATTGTTTCAGGGCCGCTACCTTCTATCTAAGAAGGAGGTCGTTATGAAAGTGTTTATCGCTGTATCCCTGTCCATGGCGCTGACGCTGTTGGCGGCCTGTTCGAGTCCATCCACGAGCGCTCCACCGCAAACACCCCCTGAAAGCATCTCTACTTTGGATCCGCCTTTAGAAACGGATCCAATGCTGCAAAACCTGACCAACTATGCGTCGGGAATGATTGCCGGTATTCTCCGTGAGCAACGACCCGTCGAGGACATCAAACAACTTGTCGATTCGATCCGGCAAACGCCCGACTTGGTGCGTACCCGCGACAACTTGGGCCGTACGTTGCTCACCGGAACCATTGCTTTTCTGCCAAAACCTCAACGCCGGGTTGCACAACGTCAGATCGTGAGCTTACTGCTTGAGCATGACGCTAATCCGAGTGCCTCGGATCTCGAAGGTTGGACACCGTTGCACCATGCGGTAGACAATCGAGATTTTGATCTCACCGGGCTACTGATCGAGGTGAACGCCAAGATCGATGCTCAAGACAAGGATGGCTACACGCCTCTATATTTTGCGCGGGAGCCTCGGATGATTCTCTTCCTGGTTGAGCACGGAGCCAACGTGAATGCTAAGAACCGTGATGGAGAAACGCCTCTATATCGCGGCGAATGGCGCCAACGCAGTGCTGAAGAAGATCTCGAGCGGAAAAAGAAAGAACAGTACAGTGCAGCCACGCTTGCCAACAGGAGAAAGGAATTACAAACCGTTCAAGCGTGTGTCAAGACTCTGCGCGAATTGGGAGGGATCAGCCCCTGTACACAGGACGAACTGCAAAGCTTCTTTGCGACTTTACGCAAGCGCCAGTGGGACGAAGTCGAGGATCTTATCGAAGCCAATCCATACCTCGTCTCTTTACGAGAATTCGACACAGAAGAACGGCCCCTGCAACTTATTATTCGATATAGTTACCCGCTGGATGCCATAGAGCGATTTATTGAGCTAGGTGCTGATCCCAACACAGGGCTTATCAATGCGGTTGGAGGAGGAAAAATTGACGTGTTCGAGCTTCTGCTCGAGCACGGAGCGGATGTCAACCTCCCCTTGAAGAATGGCGGAACAGCAATTTTTTTCCTCCCACGTTCTCGGTACGGCCCATGGCAAGAGATCGGACAACAACTTATTCAAGTCGGCGCCGATGTCAATGTGAAAGATTGGCAGGGGGCAACGCCCCTATTGCATGCGATCCGCTGGAAACAACCGCACCATGCGCAGTTTTTTCTAGCCAATGGAGCCGATGTTCGTGCACGCGACACAGCAGGTGCCACGGCCCTGGAGCTTGCATTGCATCGCCGAAGCTGGCCGTTCAACCTGGCTCTTATCGAAATGCTGCTGAATAAAGGCGCGGATCCCAACGAACGAGACCACCACCGCAGGACAACGCTCGCACGCATGTTGGATCTCTATCGCGTGGCCGACGCGCACCATGAAGAAGAGCGTCAGTTCCGCGAGAAAATGATAAAAGAACGCGGCCGTTATTCTATCGGTTGCAATGTCGGTCGCAAATACTACCTCCCCGCGCACGCCTACTTGGAGGTTGCCGCGCTGCTTAAAAAATATGGCGGAAAACACGGCTCGTGGCCACATGACAGTAATCATAATACCTCGATGAAAAAATTCTTCGATCAAAAATGAAATGGGGCTGGTACAAGTTTTGGGACCTGCTGCCGTTGTGGATCATTCCGTTCATCGCCCTCCTGGGCTGGCTCATCTCATGGCTCATTTCGTTGTTTCTCAAGGTGTTTGGCTGACCTGCCAGGCGGACGGGGGTTGTCCGCGTCGGTGAAACAAGGTAAAATACGGCCTTTCACCGGAACGAGGACGCTGCGCCATGCCGCCCGAGGGGCTCTACATCCACATCCCATACTGCTACGACAAGTGCACCTATTGCGACTTCAACTCCGCACCCATTGAAGGGGCGCGACCGGAGCGCTATCTGGTCGCGCTGAAACAAGAGATCGACGGGCTACCCACCGGCTTCGCGCCGCGAACGGTTTTCCTTGGCGGCGGGACGCCCACGGCCCTGGCCGCAGGACAACTGGACGAGCTGCTGACGCATCTGGAGCATGCCGTGAACTTGGCACGCGTCAAGGAGTTCAGTGTGGAGGCGAACCCCGGCACGGTGACGCCGAAGAAGCTCGACGTCCTACGCGCTCATGGCGTCAACCGCATCTCCATCGGCGCACAATCCTTCAACGCCACGCAGCTGAAACAACTCGGTCGCATCCACGACGCTTCGCAGATCGTGCAAACCGTGCAAATCGCGCGGAAAGCCGGCTTCGACAACCTGAGCCTGGATCTGATCTTCGCGCTGCCCGATCAGACACTCGGTGACTGGAATCACACACTGGAACAAGCCGTGGCCTTGAAGCCCGAACATATCTCCGCCTACTGCCTGACCTACGAAGACGGCACGCCCTTGACCGCGTCCGCCGCGCGGGGCGAAGTGGCCCAGGCCGACGAGGACACGGAGTTGGCCATGCTGCGCCGGACCGTGGAGGGCCTGCGCCAAGCGGGCTACCACCGCTACGAAATCTCCAACTACGCGCAGCCCGGCCGGGAATGCGCGCACAACCTCATCTACTGGCGTAACGAGGAATACTACGGACTGGGCGCGGGCGCAACCTCCTACATCAACGGCCGCCGCTACCGCAATGCGAACGACCCGGCGGACTACGCCCGACGCATCGCCAACGACGGTGACGGGGCGGACTTCGAGGAAACCCTGGCGCCAGACGCGTCCTTCCGCGAGGCGGTGGCGCTGGGCCTGCGAATGTGCGACGGCGTAGCGGTGGACGCAGTGGAGACGCGCACGGGCTTGCGCGCGGACGCGGTCTACGACGGCGAGGTCGAGGCGCTGGTGGACGGCGGCCTGCTGGTACGCGAGCCGGACCGGCGGATCCGCCTGACCCCACGCGGGCTGGAGGTCGCGGACGAAGTGATGATGAGGCTGATCTGAATGGAAGCAAGCGAATATCCGCGCGTAACGTCAGCCCAGATGAAGACACTGGACGCACGCACGATCGACGAATACGACATCCCAGCCATCGTGCTGATGGAAAATGCCGGGCGCGGCGCGGGGCAAATCATCGATCGGTTCGCCATGAACGAAGGACTTTCGGGCGGCCCCATCGCCGTGGTCTGCGGCCGGGGGAATAACGGCGGCGACGGGTTCGTCCTCGCGCGGCACTTGGCGAACCGGGGGCACCGGGTGGAGATCTTCTTCGACGGCGACCCGAACAAACCGGGTCCGTTGAGCGAGGAGACCGAGACGAATTTCAACATCGCGCAGGAGCAGGGCATCCCGATCAGTTCGTGCGACGGTATCAAGCCGCGACTGGGCGAGGCCTCGCTGATCGTGGACGCTCTGTTGGGCTTGGGCCTCAAAGGCGAGGTGCGGCCCGAAACCCGCCGGCTGATCGAGGCGATCAATGCCGCGGCGGCCCCGGTCATTGCGGTAGACGTGCCATCCGGGTTGGATTGCGATACCGGCCACCCGCTGGGTGCGGCGGTGGTGGCGGCCGAGACGGCGACGTTCGGGCTGCCAAAGGTGGGATTCTTTGAAAACGAGGGCCCGCGCCACGTGGGGACCCTCCATGTGATCGACATTGGCATTCCGGCTGAATTGACGAGAGAAAATATATGAAACTGCTCTTTCTCGGGACCGGCACCTCGGTGGGCGTTCCGATTATCGGGTGCGACTGCGACGTATGCACTTCCGAAGACCCACGCAACCGGCGCCTGCGCGCGTCGGTGGTCTATAAAATCGACGGCAAAAATCTGCTGGTGGACACCTCAACCGATTTGCGGATGCAGGCGCTCAACAACCGTCTACGGCGCGTGGACGCGGTGCTGTACACCCACGCACACGCCGATCACACGCGCGGACTGGACGAGTTGCGCACGTTCAACTTCATCCAAAAGGCGCCGATCGATTGCCACGCGGCGCCGGATACGGCGGAGAACATCCGCAAGAGCTTTGAATACGTCTTCGCCGGCGGCGACATCGGCGGCGGGATTCCGCAGATCAATCTGATCGAGATCGACGGACCCTTCGACGTAGACGATATCCGAGTGACACCGATCCCGCTCACCCACGGCCGGCGCACGATCTTCGGCTTTCGGATCGGCGACACGGCGTATCTGACGGACACCAACGGCATTCCGGAAACATCCTACGCATTGCTCGAAGGACTGGACGTTTTGGTTCTCGATGCGTTGCGTCACAAGAAGCACCCGACGCACTTTTGCTTGAGCGAAAGTCTTGCGGCGACTGAGCGGATCGCGGCGCGGCGCACGTATCTAACCCATATGTCCCACGACTTGGGGCACGAAGAAACCAGCGCCGGCCTGCCGGATTCAGTGGTAATGGCCTACGATTCATTAGAAATCGAATGTCAGTAAGCAAAAACCATTCTCCTCATCGAATGTAGCTCAGGACTTCAGCCCTGGTCTTCAGAGCTAAAGCCCTGAGCGACAAGAATCTTTTTCCGGCATAGGCCTAAGACTTAAACCTATGCACTTCAAGATACTAAGCTTGGCCCTGTCCTTAAACAACCTTTCTAATGAAAATTTTCTTTGACTCCGGCCCCGCACGGCGTTACATTCCCTTTCATTAAATGTTCCAGTGGTCAAGGAGGGGATATGCAAGCATTAGTCGTGGAAGACGAGCTGAAGGTCGCCAACTTTGTCGCGAAGGGACTTGCGGAGGAGAACTTCGAGGTCGAAATCGCAAACGACGGAAAGAGTGGCCTGGACCTCGCAATGAAAAACGAGTACAGCATCATCGTCCTCGATTTGATGCTGCCGGAGATGGACGGGTTGGAAGTGCTGCGGCATCTGCGCGCGGACAACAACTCCACCCCGGTGATCGTTCTCACCGCCAAAGACGAGACCGACGACAAGGTCAAAGGGCTCGACACCGGCGCAGACGATTATTTGATCAAGCCGTTCGCGTTTTCTGAACTGCACGCGCGCATTCGCGCCCTGCTGCGTCGCGACTCCGGGCTGGCGGTAGAAAAGCTGCAGGTGGCCAATCTACTGCTCGACCCAGTCACGCGCAAGGTCACCCGCGCGGACAAGGAGATCGACCTGACGCAGAAGGAGTACGCACTGCTGGAATACTTCATGCGCCACGCCGGCACGGTGCTGACGCGCCCGCACATTTCCGAGCACGTGTGGGGGTACAACTTCGACTCCTTTACCAACGTGATCGACGTCTACGTCAACTTTCTGCGCAAAAAGATCGACCACGGGCACGAGAACAAGCTGATCCAGACCGTGCGCGGTGTCGGGTACGTGATGAAAGATTCTGAGGCGGACTAAGCCATGGCTTCTGCCGCCGATCCGAGCGGCCCCGAAGGCTTTCGCCGCCCCGCTCTGCACAAGACTCTCAGCTTCCGGATCACGGTGATCTATTGTCTGTTCTTGTCCATCGTGAT
Organism: Planctomycetota bacterium; assembly: GCA_029260815.1. GTDB lineage: Bacteria > Planctomycetota > B129-G9 > JAJDCN01 > JAJDCN01 > JAJDCN01. The sequence continues at coordinate 16,965 of JAJDCN010000078.1, read as the reverse complement.
CCTGGGCTTCTACACCCTGCTGTACCGGTGGCATGCGCATAATACGTTGGAACTGGTGGACGACAATCTTCGCCAGGTCCGCGCCGAGAGCGCCGGCAGCATCCCGCAGCGCACCCAGCGGCTGATGCAGTGGGTCGATGGCGAAGGTCGCGTGCAGAAGACTTCGCGGGCACTCAACGGCACGGACGGGCGACCGCGAGTCCTGCCCATCCCCATACAACACGATGATTCCCGGATCCTTGAGGAATCCTTCGAGACCGTGGAGGTCAAAGGCTTCGACTACCGGATTCGTCTGGCAAGCTTTCCCCTGGCCCCGGCGGTCGGCGGCGGAACATTGCAGATTGGCTACTCGCTGGCCGCGATGGACCGGACCCTGTCCAACTACACGACGGCCATGATCGTCGTGTTTCCCCTGGTCATCGCAATCACGATCGTTAGCGGGCTGTCCATCGCAAAAAAGGCCCTGAACCCGATTACCGAAATCACACAGACCGCGCGGCGAATCAGCGCGCAGAATCTCAGTGGACGGCTGAGTGTGTCGGCGGCGGGCGACGAGTTGGATCTGCTATCGGAAACCCTCAACGAAATGATCGAGCGGTTGGAGGCGTCTTTTGAACGGACACGCCGGTTCACTGCGGATGCGTCCCACGAGTTGCGCACGCCACTGACCTCCATGCGCGGCGAGGCCGAATTAGCCCTGCGCGCCGAACGGGCGCCGGAGGAGTATAAGGACACCTTGGGAAGCATCCTGGAGGAGATCGACCGTCTCTCTTCAATCGTCTCAGACCTGTTGATTCTCTCCCGCAGCGAGCTGCGCAGCGACCTAAGCCTGGAGCCGGTGGATCTGGGCGATTTGTTGACCGACGTACATCAACACATGCGGGTGCTGGCCGAAGCCCAGGGGCTGTCCCTGGAAGCCGCTTCTTTCCCATCGGTAGAAGTCCTGGGCGATCGCAACCGACTGACGCAACTGTTCATGAACCTGGTGGACAACGCGGTGAAGTACTCGCCCAACGGTGGCGCGATCCGGCTGGAGCTGACTCCACAGGAAAACGATGCGGTCGTTACGATTGCCGACTCTGGGATCGGCATCCCCCAGGAGGATCTGCCGCGCATCTTCGACCGGTTCTACCGGGTAGACCCGGCGCGCGCCAAGACGATCACGGGCAACGGGCTGGGGTTGAGTATCTGCAAATGGATCGTGGATTCTCACGGTGGCTCGATCACGGCGGAAAGCACGGTCGGGACCGGCACCACTTTCACCGTGCGCTTACCGGCCGAGGCAAGCGCCGGGTAGGCAACCCCAAAGTAGGCCATGGACGTGGCCTGCGCGCAAATGGCGGCAAGCAGCCCGCAGATACGATCATTCAACAACAAGGGCCTAAAAGGGCGTTCCTCTGCAAAGAAGCCGAATTTTCTGAGAAAAACTTCTCTGTGTCATCCTGAACGAAGTGAAGGATCTTGCTTGCAAGCAGCAAAGATTCGCAAATTCGATTCTCTGCGCTGTTCAGAATGACACAGAATCGGCCCCTCTTTACTCAGCGCTCTGTGTAGCAAAAATCGTTCAGACGCTTTTGCATCACGCGTCGTTGGCGAGGATCTCCTCGGCGGTTTTTTGCAGTCCGTTGAGGACCATAATCGAGGCCAGGTCTCGGTCGTGGAGGTCCAGCTTGTCGATCTGGACCCTGATCTTCATCAGATGCTTCTTGATCTCGACCTCGCTTTGGTTGACCGACCGGGAGATGGCCGGGTTAGATTCTTTGATCTGACGGACCTTATTGAAGATGGCTCGGGCCATTTGCCCGCTCTCCGCCGCCGGGTCGGATTGGGTCTTATTGGTTTTGGTTTTCTTTGCCACGGGTACCCCCTATTCGTCTTCGATGACTTCGCGCGCGTCAGACAATACACTACGCAATAACCAGCCCTGCATCAAGTCCCAGAAAAAGTCCGGCATGTCGAATCCCAGATCAAGCCGGGTGTGAAACGTAAGCTTCGTCCACTCGGCGTATTGCTCGATCGTCCAGGATCCCGCAAGACTCCGGGCCTTGCCCTGGATCTGCTCGAACCGGATCGTGTAGGCGTCGGCGTCTTCAGTAAGCGACAGCAACAACCACTCGGGCTGACTCGACATCACCGAATCCACATGGAGAAAGACCAGGACCTCCTCGTCACGCAGAAGTTCCAGGCTGCGCTCGGTGCGGGGAAAGAATCGATCGTACCCGTTGTAATCCGTCAGGACCTTCCAAGCCGCCTCGGGTCGCGCGTTCACCAGCGTAATAGCCGTGGCATCGCGGCCCTGGCCCGCCGCGATCTTTTCGGTATAGAGCAGGACTTGGTCGTCTTCCAGGAGGGCGCGTTCTTCTTCTGCGGTTTCCGGGCGTGTGTCCGGAAGGATCCGACATCCGCAAACCGTCAGGAAGACCAGTGCCAACAGGGTTGAAGAAACGGTGCGAACCATCGGTTTGCCTCGGATGCGGTCGGGCCTGCGTACCAGATCGGTCAGGTACTATGAAACTCGTCGAGCACGGCGAGAAAGTCCGCGGTCAAGACCTTGGTCTCGCCCACGCCGTCGGCCAACGGGATGCCCACGATCGTGTTGCCGTGCAGGGCAACCATCTTTCCGAAATCTTTCGCCAGGACCAGTTCGGCCGCTTTGATGCCGTAGCGAGTGCCCAGCATGCGGTCGAAAGCGGTCGGCTTTCCGCCGCGCTGGGTGTGGCCCAGGACCACGTGGCGCGTCTCGTAGCCGGTGTGTTTTTCGATCAGCTCCGCCAAATTCTTGGCGATACCACCCAGGTGCACGTGGCCGAACTCGTCCACTTCCCCGTCCTGGGTCACCATGTCGCTGGACGCAAGGACAGCCCCTTCGGAGACGGCGACCATGTTATAGATCTGGCCGTCGGCGCGGTTGCGCTTGAGGATGTCGCAGACCTGTTCGATCGACACATTCCGTTCCGGGACCAGGACTACGTCGGCGGCCCCGGCCAGCCCCGCAAAGGCGGTAATCCAGCCGGCGTGACGGCCCATAATCTCCACCACCACGCAGCGGCGGTGGGACTTTGCAGTGGTGTGCAGCCGGTCGATGGCCTCCATGGCGATATTAATCGCGGTGTCGAAGCCAAAAGTGACATCGGTGCCCGACAGGTCGTTGTCGATGGTCTTGGGCACGCCAATGGTGTTCAGCTTGTGCTCCAGATACAGCTTGTTGGCCACGCCCAGGGTGTCGTCTCCGCCAACGGCGATCAGGGAATCCAGTCCGAGCGCCGCGAAGGTTTCCTGGATCTTCGGCACGGCCGTATCGGGCTCTTTGTAGGGATTGGTGCGCGAGGTTCCCAGGATCGTGCCGCCTTCGGCCAGAATGCCATCCGTGTTGGAGACCGTCAGCGGCATCGCCATTTGCTCCAACATGCCCCGCCAGCCTTCCATGATGCCGATCGTTTCCACATTGTTATTGGACAGCTTCCGGACGGCGCCGCGAATTACGGCGTTGAGGCCCGGGCAGTCGCCCCCACCGGTGAGGATACCGACTGTCGTCATAATACGTTCTCCTTGCTTTTCAATTTCACGAGGCTCTATTTCGTAAAGTAGTCTTCAATGAATCCGGTGTACAGGTCCCCGCTCAGATAGCGATTGTGCCCAAAGATTTTTCGATACAACGGGATCGTGGTCTTAATGTCCTCGAAGACGAACTCGCTGAGCGCCCGCCGCATGCACGAGATGGCGCTCTCTCGGTTGCGCCGGTGGACGATCAGTTTGCCGACCATGGAGTCGTAGGTCGGCGGGATCGTGTAGCCGCTGTACACGTGGGAGTCCAGTCGCACGCCGACGCCCCCGGGCGGGTAGTATTTTCCCACGGTGCCGGGGCACGGCTTGAACCCGTTCTCCGAGTCCTCCGCGTTGATCCGACACTCGATCGCCACACCGTTGATCTTGACGTCCGACTGCTTCAAACGCAAAGGCTGTCCGCAGGCAATGCGGATCTGTTCCTTGATGATGTCCACGCCGGTAACCATCTCGGTGACAGGATGCTCTACCTGCACGCGGGTGTTCATCTCCATGAAGTAGAAGTTGCCCGCCTCGTCCAGGAGGAACTCCACGGTCCCGGCGTTGGTGTAGTTCACCTCATGGGCCAGTCGCTTGGCCGCATCGCCCATCTTCTCGCGAAGTTGCGGCGAGACCACCGGCGATGGGGCCTCTTCGATAAGTTTCTGGTACCGTCGCTGCAGGGAGCAGTCCCGTTCGCCCAAGTGGATCACCGAGCCGTGGTGGTCGGCCAGTAGTTGGATCTCGATGTGCCGCGCCTGGGTCAGTTGCTTCTCCACGTAGAGAGCGGAGTTGCCGAAGGCGATCTCCGCCTCGGATTGCGCCTGGTGGAAGGCGCTCGTCAGGCTGGCGTCGTTGTGGGCCAGGCGCATGCCCCGCCCGCCACCTCCAGAGGCCGCCTTGATCACCACCGGGTAGCCGACTTCGCGAGCCACAGTGAGAGCCTCTTCCACCGATTTGACAATATCGCCACTGCCGGGGATCAGGTGCAGCTTGCACCGGTGTGCGACCTTTCGGGCCTCCGCCTTGTCGCCCATTTGGGCGATGACCGACGGTTTGGGACCGATGAATTCGATATTGCACGAAGCGCACACCTCGGCGAAGTGCGCGTTCTCCGCCAGAAATCCGTAGCCCGGATGAATGGCTTCCACGTCGGCGATCTCCGCAGCCGCAATGATCGCGGGGATGTGTAGGTAGCTCTCGGCCGACGGAGCCGGACCAATGCAGATCGCGTCGTCTGCGTGGCGCAGATAGATGGCGTCCGCATCCGCCTCGGAGTAGACCGCTACGGTCTCCACGCCCAGTTCGTGACAGGCCCGGATGATTCTCAGGGCGATTTCACCGCGGTTGGCAATTAGGATTCGGCTGAACATAATCTGATTTTCCCCGCGGTTAGCCCAAAGCGACGACAAACATGGCCTGTCCGAACTCGACGGCCTTGCCATTTTCCACCAAAACTTCCGTGATGGTTCCTTCGCACTCGGTCTTGATCTCGTTCATCACTTTCATCGCTTCGACCAGACACAGGACAGTGTCCTTGGTCACCACATCGCCGACCTCCACGTAGGGTGGAGAGTCCGGTGACGGGGCACGATAGAACGTACCGACCATAGGCGCAGGAATCTTTTTCTGGGCTCCCTCCGCGGCGACCGTACCGCCTTCCGGAGCGGCGGCGGCCGGAGCGACAGCGCCGGCCGAGATCGCGGCGATCGGCGCAGACGGGATGGCCACGATCTTTTCCCGGACGCCTTCATACAGCTTGCGCAGACGGACCTTCTGATCGCCGTCTTCTACCTCAAGCTCCAGCAGGTCGTTGTCGTTCATCAAGGTGACGAGCTCTTTGATCTCGCTTAGATTCATCTGTGGCAGATCCTCTCCTGTTTTAGTCTACGCCTACGACGAGCGTCATGGCCCGTTCAATGCCGTCCAGCTCCCGTTCATAGTGCTCCACCAGGGCCCGGCCGAAATCCATCGGCTCGATCCCGTAGTCGCTCAGCGCTCGGGTCGGTACGGGGGTGCCTTCGTTGGTCACGTTCACGCCGAAGTGAATCTTGCCCGAAACCCGGGTCCGCACCCCGACCGAGATCGATAGCTTCGCTTCCGCGTCATACAGGTCGTCGCCCCGCCGGGTAATCTTCGCTCCGGTCCGGGCCGCCCATTCGGCAGCGGCCAAGGCAGCCAGCAAGCGCTGCCGGGTGGTTACCAGCCGCAGGTCGCAGTCGAAATGCTCCACGACAATGTGCAGCATCCGAGCCCCACAGATCCGGCTGCCCGCCCGCTTGTCCTCCAGGTCGGCCATGTGCTCCGGCGCCACGTCGCAGCCGCCCACGAAACAGACCGCGCTGTCCCCTTCCAGGTCGAAGGTCTCCAGGGCCCAGTGGCCGCGGATCTGGCTCCCGTCGTAGAAGACCTCCTCCGCGGGAAACGCCTTGGCCAGCGGCATCTCCTACTCCTCGTCCCAAAAGATCGCCTGATCGCCGATCCATTTTACCGCTTCGATCGGATAAGTCACGACCTTATCGCCCAGCCAAGCCGCGCCGTCGTAGACCCCTTCGGCGCCTTTTGCAATGCCCACGATGGGATATTCCCAGATTTCCGGCTCTTCCTCGATTTCTTCTTCTCCTTCGACGCCGGATTCCGGCGGAGGCTCGAACTCCGGCGGTTCCACCCCGGGCTCGGTCTCCCAGGTCGGGGGCTGCGAACCGTCTTCAGGTGTTGTGATCACTGGCTCGGAGGGTTTAGGACCTTGCTCTTCGGGTCTGTCTGACGGTGCGGGTGCCTCCAGATCGATCTGGGGCAACGCTTCCCGGTCAGGCGGCGTGCGGCCGGGCGGGTCCAACAGATCGCGTTTGGCCCGCTTGTAGGCCAGCAGAAGCTCGTGCAGACCTAGACCGATCTCGTCAAAGATGGCCGAGCCAACCCGGTCTACCGATTCGCCGGTGTTGTCGAAAAAACCGCCTTTGGCGGCCCCCTGTTCCGCTTCGATGCGGTCCTGCTCGGCCTGCCATTTGGTCAGCAGTTCTTCTTTCTTGTTGGTGTCGTACCATTCCTGCCAGAGGTCCGTATCGGCTCCGAAGGGCATGCCCGTCAGAGCACGTAGCGACTCGGCGGCGCCGTATTTGACCAGGGAATTGTCGTCTTCGAGCGCCTTGAGCAGGAGTAACAGATCGTCCTCGCCACCCACGATGCCCAGGGTGACCACCGCCGCGCGGCGGACGGTAGCGTCGGGCGAGGCGTCGAAGAGCTTGATCATCGCGGGCCGGACCCGTACATCCTCCGCGCCCAGCTTTGCCAGGGCAGCGGCCACGTCGGCCAGAACGACCGGCCGGTTGCCTTCATCCTCCAGGGCGGTCAGCAGGGCCGGGACCGACAGGGTCTTCTCCCCCAGATTGCCCAAGGCGATGGCGGCGGCGGAACGGACCAACTGGCTGTCGTGGGCGGCCAGCAGTTGCGTCAATCGCTCGACGAACAGGCCGACCAAGTACGGATCAGAGTCCTGACGGTCGATGATGCCCAAGATTCCCTCACGCACTTCGTCAGGGTTCCTCGACCGCATCATGCGCTCGCTGTCGCGTGGGGTGGGCATCAGCCCCACGCGCTGTTTGAGATCCACAACCAGCGCCCGACATCCGGTCAGACCGAGCATCACGAGTAGCAAGAGGACTGTTTGTTTTCGCGGGGCCATACGCCTCCCTGGCGTGTGTAAAGTGAAACCGCATCGATAAATAAGTAGGTAATGCTAGCGAAGTGGCTCCCCCTTTTCAAGCCATTTCTCAGCCACAGGCGGCAGCCGAGCCCCACTAGAGTCGCAACGCGACGCGGTGCATGATCTTGCGGGCGAAGACGGCCCGGTTTCGGTCGGCCAGGCGATCCAACTCCGCGTTGAGGGATTCGTCCCGGTTCTCCCGGAGCCGGCGCAGCGCGAAGTCGATGACTGCGGGCGGAAAGACGCCGTCGGCTTCGTAGAAGGTCCGGTCGGCTTCGAGCGCACCGGCTGAGGCGTGGCAGGAGGCGGGCAAGGCATCCAGGGAGCCGGCCACAGCGGCGTCCTGGAGGAAGTTGCCCTGGACGTGCAGTTGTTTGGCGCGCTCCAGACTGTTGGCGGCGGTCAGTCCATCGGTCACCGCCTTGCACAGGCCGGCCAGCAACAGGTAGATATCGGCCGAGCCGTCCGGCGCGCGGAACTCTACGGTCTGCAGTCCGTCTCCTTTCTGGCGCGCGGCCGACTGCTCCGGATTGACGCGGCTGGCCATGTCCGGCGTGTTGCCCCAAGCCAGCGGCACGCGAACCAAGGCCGAACGATTCCGCTCGCTCCAGCAGATCCGCGTGGGCGCTTCTTGGCCGGGCACCAGCCGCAGGTAGGCGGAGGCCACCGTGTTGCCAAAGCCGGTGAGGGACGCGGCGTGCTTGAGCGTCCCGGCGATCATTCTCTTTGCGACTTCCGACAGAGCGCCGTCGTCGAGCATGGCGTTGCGCCCGTCACGAACGCCGGCCATGTGGATGTGCAGCCCGTTGCCGGCGATGCCGTCATCCAGTTTGGGCGCAAATGTCACGCCGGCGCCGTACTGCGCGGCCACGCGACGGATCAGCCACTGGCAGGTCACCAGGAAATCGGCCGTGTCCTCCACCGGCGCAGGTAGGAACTCCAGCTCGTGTTGCTCCAACCGCTTGCCGGCCAGGGCCTTGATCTGGGATTCGAGGCTGTCAATCGCCCCGACCTCCGCGTGGCAATATTTGACGTGGCCGGTGGTAATCCGCGCGGCGTGTCGGAGGATTTCGCTGGTGATCAAGTCGCCCTTGGTGTATGGCGCGCTTTCATGGTAGGCGGCCTGCGCGGTGGGCGGGAACAGGTCCTGGTCCGTCGGATCAAGGATGAGGAAGAACTCCAACTCGCCCAGAGCGTGGAGCTCGACGCCGGTCTTCTCCCGCATCTGCTCGGCGGCTCGCGCGAGAATGTTGGCCGGGCTGTGGGCGAACGGCTCGCCGGAGTGGTCGAAGAAGCGACAGAACAGATGCAGGGTCGTCGGGTCGAAGGGATCAACGAATGCGGAACGGTAGACGGGTACGGCGTACAAATCGCTCGACTCGGCCAGCATGATCCCTTTGAACAGGCTAGAGCCGTCGACTCGCTCGCCTTCGGCCAACATCACCTCCAGATCGCGGCGGTTGTTTACCGGTAGCTTGAGTTCCTTGAGGCGTCCGTCGCCGCCGGCGTATCGGAAATGGATTGCGCGGATCTGGTCCTCGGCGATGAACTGGATCAGGTCTTTGCGCTGGAATTCGCCGGGGGGCTTTCCCAACCGGACCACCAGCGGGTTGGCATTGAGGTCTACAAATCCGTCGGTTCCCATGGTGTTTCTCCAGGTTGCGTTTCTACTTCAGGATCGAGCGGACAAACGCCTCCACTTCCGGGATGCCGCCCTGGAAGACCAAGTAGCCGTTGTGGGGCTCGCCGGGCGTGATCTCATGATTGATCGGCTCGAGCATCTGACGCTTGACCTCGGCGGGGTCGTCGGTATGACCCAACACCCAGCTCAACTTCATAAACGCGGCCTCCGGCAGCATATTGGCGCAGGGCACGATGCCCAGTTCCAGCAGGTCGCGGCCGGTATCGTACACGTACATCTGCACGTAGCCCCACAGGGTCTGCACAGTCATGATCACGTGGACGCCGTGGTCGCGGATCGCCGCGGCCAGCACGTCGTTAATCGGACGGTTGACGTGGCCCAGGCCGGTGCCGGCGATCACGATTCCCCGGTAGCCTTTCTCGACGATCGCCTCTACCAGATCCGGCCGCATCCCCGGGTAGTAATACAGAATGGTAACCTTCTCTTCGTAGGCGGTGTCCAGCTTGACGGTGCGCGCCGGGTCACGGCGGATGTAGTCGTCAGTCAGCATCTCCAGGCGGTCGGGCCAAACGCGGGCCAGGGGGATGTCGCCAATGGTGCGGAAGGCCGAACGGTAGCTGGAGTGCATCTTGCGCACGCGCGTGCCGCGATGGAGCAGGTTGAACTGGTCGGAGGTCGGCCCAAACATGCACACGACTACTTCGGCGATGTCGGCGTCCGCGGCGGTGCGAACTGCGCAGATCAGGTTGCGGGCCGCGTCGGAGGAGGGCCGGTCTGACGAACGTTGGGAGCCGACCATGACCACTGGTATCGGCAGGTCCTGCACCATGAAGGACAAGATCGAGGCGGTGTGGTGCATGGTGTCGGTGCCGTGGCCGATGACGATGCCGTGCACGCCGGCGGCGACCTCCTCCGCGATCGCCTTGGCGGTGGCGATGTACTGTTCGGGTCCCATGTTTTCGGAGAATACGCCGTACAGTTTTCGGGTCTTGAGGTTGCAGATGTCCGCCAGCTCCGGCACCGCGCCGTACAGCTCGCCGGGCGAAAAGGCCGGGATCACCGCGCCGGTGCGGTAGTCCAGACGGGAAGCAATCGTGCCGCCAGTGCCCAACAACGTGATGTTCGGCTTGCCCGCGTCGGTGGGAAACTCCGACTCGGGGATCTTGTAGTTCGCCTTGCGGTATCCAACCTCTTCGATTTTGGTGATGCCCGCCGCGGTTAGGCCGATATTGTAGCCGGTCTCCAGCTTCAACACGATGTGTTTGTCGTCATCGGTTTCAGAGCGAGGTAGGATGATGCCCTGATAGGAGCCGCGCTCGTTCGTGATGATCGTCTCTCCCCAGACGCGCGCGCCCATCGCCTTGAGCTTCGCCAGCGCTTCGCCACGGTACCCTTTGTAATCTTCGCCGGTGTCACTCATGCCTGGAGTTTCTTTCTAACCCGCTCCGCGATCTGGCGGCCGCCGATGGAGGTCTTGAGCCGGTGCAGCACCTTGCCCACGTAGTAATCCACCTTGCCGTCTACGGAACGCCCGGTATAGGAATCTTCGCTCAAAACCTGGTCGATCGCTTCTCCGATGCGCGACGGGTCGGGCCGAGCCAGGCCCAGGGATTCCACGCTCTTATCCGGATGGGCGGCAAGCTCGCGCAAAGTGTCCGGAATTGCTTCGCGTTCCAGTGTCCCCTGCGCGTGGGCGTCGAAGAGAGCCTCGAAGTGTGCGTCGGTCAGATTTTCGACCGGTATGCCCGCTCGACGCAGGGCCTTCGTGGTCTGCGTCAAAGTAACGGCGACGCGGGTGGCGAACTTCGGATGCCGCTCGGCGAGCCGATCGAACAGTTTCGCATAAGGGCTGATGGCCAACGCGTAGCCGACGCCTTGGGGGATACCCAAGGTGGCGTACCGTTCCTCCCGCTCCCACGGGCGTTCGGGCAGTTGGGCGCGGATACGCGCAACGCGCTCGGCAGTGATTTTCGTGGGCGGCGAATCGGTGTCCGGATACATCCGGTCGGGACCGGGCAGAATCCGCTCGAAGTCGGACAAGCCGCCGTCGAGCCGTTGGCGGGTCTCGTTGGGTACGCCGTGGATCGCCTCGATGGCGCGCAGGCGGATCTCTTCGACCGCAGTCTGCGTGTCTGCATCGGCGCCAAAGGTCACGACGATCACGTCTTGTTCCGTCGCGTCAAGTTCTTGTCTTAATCGTTCGTGTTCTTCGGCGGTAATTTCTTCGGGCAGTGCATCGGTGTGGATCAAGTTGGGTTCCGCATCGATGCAGGCGACTACGCGCACGCGGCCGGCAAACTCGGTGGCGAACGTGCGACCCGGCTGGACCGGATGGTTGAGGACGTCGGCAAAGCCGGACAACTTGATGGCTCGCACGGATTCGCCCGCGGCCACCGCGGCGCGAACCGGTTCGCAAGCGGTGTCAGAAAACAGGTCGGTGACCGAAGCGGTTGGTGCCTGAAGGGTCTCTTCGGTAATCTTGCGACGGCTCAGTTCATCGCGGATTTCCAGGAGAGCCTTCTGCCGCATGGCCTCGGTGTGGACCAAGGCGGGCAGGTATCCGATGCGCGGCACGCCCTTGATCTCCACGCGGGTGGAGCCGGCGATGGAAACATTGACATCCTGGCGAACCGAGCCAATGCCGCGACGGACCTTTCCGGTGGCCCGCAACAAGCGACCCAGGCGCGTGACCACCTCGGCGAATTCCTCCGGCGTGTGCATGTCGGGGGCCGTAACCACCTCAATGAGCGGCATGCTCAGCCGGTCGGTACGGAATACAATGCGATGTCCCACGTCGGAGACCTCGCGACAGGCGTCCTCTTCGTAGCCGAGTTGGACGATCTTGATCTTGCGGTCCTTGTAGGGGATCCAGCCGTCCACACCGACGATGGCGGTGCGCTGGAAGCCGGCGGGGATGGAGCCGTCCAGATATTGCTTGCGGGTGATGAACAGCTCGTCCACGAGTTTGCAATTGAGCAGCAGCGCGATCTCGATGGCGATATCCAGGCCCTGGGCGTTGACGAGAAACGGCGGGGTGTCGTCCAGTTCGTAGGTACAGACCGACTTTTTGTTGATCTGATAGACGACTTCTTTTTTCGTTTTGAATTCCATCAGGGCGGTGCCGTCGTAGGTGCCCATCTCCGAGAGGGTCGGGCGCATGTGACGCAGAACTTCCGCATCGTAGGTGTCCGAGTATTGTCCCGCCGGGCAGCGACAGAACATTTTGTGGTCGGTGAGGATCTGCTGATGGATTTCGACGCCGGATTTCAGACCCAGTTGCGCGTAGTTAACCGATTCCACTCCTGTCTCCGCTTTGCAGCATTCCTTGTGAGTCGTTCAAGCGTGTATTGTAACATATTTGCGAATTCGGTCAAAGGAGAAGCGGATCACCCGCCGGGCCTGGGAGCGGCAGTCCCGTCCACGCCCGGCCGTACCCAGCCGGAGGGGCCTAAAGCGGAGGTCGGAAAGGTCCGATAAATAGCTCTGCTAGTTTTATTAACTTGTGAGATATGTCCGTGAACCTTCGAATCACCAATCATGCAAGCCGCAGGCTAATTTCATTGGGCCTGAGCTTTGCGACTCTGATCATGGTCGGGACCATCGGCTACGAGGCCATTGAAGGCTGGTCCTTCCTTGATTCTCTTTACATGACCGTCATCACCATCGCGACGGTCGGCTTTCGCGAGATGCAGCCGCCTTCGCAGCTGGGCATGATTCACACCATTGCTCTGATCCTACTCAGTATGATTCTGATCGCCACCTGGCTTGGCATGATTACCAGCGTTGTCGTGGAAGGTCAGCTAAAAGACCCGTTCAGGAGAAAGAAGATGACCAAGCTGGCGGAAGGCATGCAGAATCATTACATTCTGTGTGGAGCCGGATTGACCGGCGCACCGATCGTTGAAGAATTCATCCACCATCATATGCAACTGGTCGTGATCGAAATCAATGAAGACCGCGTGCAGCGGCTGATCGAAAAACACAGTTCTTTGCCCGTATTTTGTAGCTCCGCCTTGGATGACGAAACGCTAATTATGGCGGGGATTCACAAAGCCAAAGGCCTGATCTCGGTTCTTTCCTCCGATACAGACAATCTGTTCGTCGTACTTTCCGCGCGTTTTATAAACCCGAAGATAAGAATCGTGGCTCGAGCTTTCGAAGATGCCACGCTGGAAAAACTGTTACGAGCCGGAGCCGACGAAGCAATTTGCCCCAGCAAGACCAGCGGCAATCAGATTGCGTCCCTTGTGCTGCGACCCCTGGCGTCCCACTTCATGGAAATGCTTTCCTCCGGTCGCCAGGGAACCCCGGACGTTCGTGGTCTTCACATCACGGAAAACGCGTCCATCGTAGGAAAGACGCTGAGCGAAGCGGGCCTCTGCAACGGCGACGGCTTCAGCGTGTTGGCCATTCAAAAATCGAACAGTGTGGAACCGCGGGACGGTCATTACAACCCGCCTCCCGAGACGGTTATTGAGAGCAATACCACCCTGATCATCTTCTGCGAGCCCTCGTCGATCACGCGCTTTCGAGATCTGGCCGCCCTCGTCTCCTAGATCCACAGCCCGCTCTATTTATAACGAAAAAGCGGGCTGAGCAGCAATGCTCAGCCCGCCTTCGTTTTGGCGTTTGTCGCCGCGGTGTTACTTGGAGGGCGCCGGTTCGGCGGGTTTTTCCTCCTCCTTTGGCGGCGGGGTGGATTTCTTCTTGGTCGTAGAGTCGAAGAAGAAGTGGCCGTCCTTGACGCGGATCTTGACCAAGTCTTTGTCTTCGAAACCGCCCTTAAGGATCTCTTCGGACAACGGATCCTCCAGCAGCGTCTCGATGGCGCGCCGCATGGGCCGGGCTCCATACTCCGGATCGAATCCTTTCTCCAGCAGCAGCTCCTTGGCCTGGTCGGTCAACTGCAGCTCGATGCTGCGTTCGGCCATTCGCTTGACGACGCCTTGGATCTCGATATCGATGATCTCTTTGATATTGTCTTTGTCCAACGGACGGAAGACGATCACGCTGTCGACCCGGTTGAGGAACTCGGGACGGAAGGCCTTTTGCACCTCGGTCCCCAGTTGTTCTTTTATCACATCATAGGTCATGTCGCCGGTCTGCTGACGGAAGCCCAGCGTGGTCTGGTTCTTGATCGCGTTGGCCCCCACGTTGGAGGTCATGATCAGGATCGTGTTTTTGAAGTCCACGTTGCGGCCAAAGCTGTCGGTCAACCGGCCCTCTTCCATGATCTGCAACAACATGTTGAACACGTCATGGTGGGCCTTTTCGATCTCGTCCAGCAGCACTACCGAATAGGGTCGGCGACGGATCTTCTCGGTCAATTGTCCGCCCTCTTCGTAGCCCACGTACCCGGGGGGGGCGCCCACCAGGCGGGAGACGTTGTGCTTCTCCATGTACTCCGACATGTCGATCTGGATCAGCGCCGCTTCGTCGCCGAACATGAACTTCGCCAGGGCCTTGGCCAACAGTGTTTTGCCCACGCCGGTGGGCCCCACGAAGATGAACGAACCCACCGGACGCCGCGGATCCTTCATGCCCGAGCGGGACCGGCGGACCGACTTGGCAATCGCGGTGATGGCCTCGTCCTGGCTGACCACCATCTTGTGCAACTCTTTCTCCATCTGTAGCAGCCGCTCGGCCTCTTTCTTTTCCAGACGGGTCAGAGGAACGCCGGTCATCTTGGAGACCGTTTCGGCGATGATGTTCTCGTCCACCACGTCGGCTTCTTCGGTGGAGTTGCTGTCCCATTCTTTCTGGATGGTCTCGCGCTTCTTGCTCAACTGATAGGCGTTGTCTCGCAGGCGCGCGGCTCGCTCGAAGTCCTGGCTGGCGACCGCCTCGTCCTTCTCCTTGTTGAGCCGGGTGATCTCCTGGTCCAGATCGCGCAGGTCCGGCGGCTTGGTGGTGGCGCTCAATCGTACCCGGGCGCCCGCTTCGTCCATCACGTCGATCGCCTTGTCCGGCAGGAACCGACCGGTGATGTAGCGATTGGACATTTCCACCGCCCCCTCCAGGGCCTTGTCAGTAAAGCGGACACGGTGATGGGCCTCGTACTTGTCGCGCAGGCCCTTGAGGATGGCCACGGTCTCTTCCGCCGAGGGCGGGTCGACATTGATCGTCTGGAACCGTCGCTCCAGGGCGCCGTCTTTCTCGATATATTTCCGGTATTCGTCCAGGGTCGTGGCGCCGATGCATTGCACCTCGCCGCGGGACAGTGCGGGTTTGAGTACGTTGGAGGCGTCAATGGCGCCTTCCGCACCGCCGGCGCCGACCAGGGTGTGCAATTCGTCGATGAACAAGATCACGTTCTTGGCGCGTCGCACTTCCGTCATGACCGCCTTGATCCGCTCCTCGAACTGACCGCGGTATTTGGTCCCCGCCACCATCATCGCCAAATCCAACACGACGATCCGTTTCTCTCGCAGGATCTCCGGCACGTTGCCGCTGACGACGATCTGAGCCAGGCCCTCCACGATGGCGGTTTTGCCCACACCCGCTTCGCCCAGCAGAACCGGGTTGTTCTTGGTCCGCCGGGAAAGGATCTGGGTGACGCGCTCGATTTCGTCTTGGCGACCGATGACCGGGTCCAGCTTGTCTTCTTGGGCCAGCTCGGTAAGGTCGCGGCCGAAGGAGTCGAGCGCGGGGGTCTTGGACTTGGTCGCCGAACCACCGCTGGGCTGCTTCTCGGAGAAGTCCTGGGAAATGTCGGCGCCCAAAAGCTCCAGCACCTCCTCGCGGACTTGTTCCAGGCGCACGCCCAAGTTCATCAACACGCGCGCGGCAATGCCTTCGCTCTCGCGCAGCAGGCCCAAGAGCAGGTGCTCGGTTCCAATGTAGTTATGGTTCAGGTTGCTGGCCTCCTCCGAGGACAGCTCCAAAACCTTTTTGGCGCGGGGTGTAAAGGGAAGCTGCCCCATGGTAACCATGGAGCCGCCGCTCTTGGCGAGCTTCTCCACCTCCATTCGGACCTTCTTCACGTCGATGTCCAGGTTCTTTAACGCAGTGACCGCGACGCCGGACCCTTCCTGGATCAAGCCGAGCAGGATGTGTTCTGTACCGATGTAGTCGTGGTTGAGCTTCTGCGCTTCCTGGCGCGCATAGTTCATGACCTTGCGTGCCCTGTCCGTAAATCTGTCAAACATTCTATCCTCCGGGAACGGGTGAGGCAGAGCGAATACCTTCCGGCCGCGCCCTCACGTCTGGCTAGGCGGCCTTTGGTATCTACTATTCTACACAACGGCGGAAATGATTGCAATTGGAAGTTGTACTTGTTATCGGCAGATCTCGTGAGCGGCTTAAGTGGTGATTCACGGTTCGGTTAAGCCATTTCGGACGGGTTTACTTTATCGGACAGTCGCACGGCACCTCGTGGCACACGGGGCACCCCTCGGCGTACTTGTCGACCGCCTCGGCCAGCCGCACCCCGCTGAGACTGGCCAGCGTGGCCATCCAGGCGAACACATCGGCGAACTCCTCGTGGAGATTGTCCAGTTCTCCTCGCTGTAGAGCCCGGGCCAGCTCCCCCACCTCCTCGACGAACCACATGAACGTCCCCGACACCCCCCGCGCCATGTCCCGCTCGTGATAGATCTTCTCGATCAATCCCTGAAACTCGTCAATCGTCATGCCGTACTCCTAACTATAGGCAACCCCGAAGGGAGCCACGGGCGTGGCTCACGTAGGGGGCGGAAGGGCCCCGCCATACAACCATTTAACAACAGGGGCCAAAACAATCTTTTACCACAGAATACACAGAGAAAACAAAAGGCAATTTTTTGTCATCCTGAGCGAAGCGAAGGATCTTGCTTGCGAGCGGAAAAGGTTCACGGACTAGATTCCTCGCTTCGCTCAGAATGACTGCCGTTTTTATGTTCTCAGTATATTTTGTGTAAACAATCCGTTTAGGCCCTGTTGATGAATGATTTTGTTGCGGGCCTCTGCCGCTCCCTTCGGGGTTGGAAAAACCAAAATCAACGAGCGCGCCGCGGCAGAAATCGTGTGCAAGCCCAAGTCGCCGCTTCGCGGAAAATGCCAGCGGAGGCTCTCCGCCACCTACTAACGTAGGTAG
>JAJDCN010000077.1 GCA_029260815.1 Planctomycetota bacterium | reverse complement strand
AGGATAAATCCACAAACCAAAACAATCCAGGGGTGCAAGGAACGACCCTTGTGTATGAATGCCTGCGTCGGAGCGCTGACCACAGCCCAGGTCGTATTCCCGACCAAGAACTGGCTCTCGTGTTGCATGGGTTGGAGAGTTGCCCGACCGAGGTGGATGATTTCGGAGGTGGCTGCTTCCGAGCCCCAGTACGCAAGCAAACACGTGGCATGCTCTTTCGACGTCGAATACTCACAAAGCTGAGTACCGATCTCTTCGACTTTCAACCCCAGGAAAGCTTCCCGTACAATCGAATCCAGGTTGAAAACGCCCAGCGCGAATCCCTGAATATTCTCTTGACGATCCGTCAAGGTTCGCGTCGGCATGCCATTGCGATAAATTGGCATAAAGAGCGCATAGTCCGGTTGGTGTCCGCTTCCGAGCAAGGAGCTGAAATGAGAAACCGAGACTGGCTCGCCCAAATCCGTGCAACGGTCCAGCACAGCTTTTAGCACAGGCACAGAAGCCAAATCGAAACCAGCCTGGACTTGATTCACTCCGTACTGCACATTGTAGTAAACAGGAAAATACTCTTCTCGTTTTGGAGCGGCTACAAACTTCTGGTTGCTATCTAATTCAGTAATCTGGAAATCTTCGATCCCGTTTTCTCTGGCTTCTTCACGATAACCTGCGACTCCAGAACCACGGATTCGCTGAACCCACTGCAAGGCTTGGATACCGGAGTGATGAGAGAAGTACGGTTCAGCGAATTCTCTGAATTCGCTACTTTCTACTCTTTTTGATGCAGCATAAAACGACCGAATCGACTCGAGTATCGCCGCATTCTGCTCAATCGCTCTGTGGATAAGCGTTGATCGATCCGTCGCCGCCATTGCAAATTCTGAGCTTGTCCGACTGTGCTCTGCTTCTCGGATCACGTAATGGGCAAATATGGACAAAGCGAGTCCAATACCCACAACACACAATATTGCAAAGTGTCGTTTCTTAAGCGTTAGTTTGTGCAAAATGCACCAAAAAGCTTTCCAACTCACCATTATTCCCTCCGCCCCGCCCCTGTTGGCGGACATTCAGAACTAGCGCCACTGATCGTCCATCACGGATCGATGGTCGCCCCTCTCCAAGGCCTTTTCCAGAACCACTGCGATCGGGTACATCGCCGTGATATACAACGACAGTGTGTTTTTAATGAATAAAGGGAAAGGCCCCGATTAGAATTCCCGGATTTCCTGCGCGCTAAGGACGCAGCAAAGAAAATTGCCACTATAATTTACTTTTCGGCTGTATCCGCTCTTCCCTTTCAGACAAAATGGACCTTGCGACACGAATTTTATCGGGAACCGACCACTGAGACCAGACCGCACTATCGGCAAACACGGGAAAGCACACGCTGGCCAAAGCCGAGACCTCCCACTTGGCAGTTCGATCTCGTCTATTTGGGTTCTTTTGCTTCGTAGATTTCGACTGTGAGGGACGTTTTACCTTCCAGGCGGATCCCCTTGGGTATGCGAATGCGACCGGTAACGTTGCCGTCCGGGCCGCTCTTGAGCCAGACGCTGATATTCCCACGTGGGGTCGGGATCACGCCTTGCGCCCATTTCAGGTCATGCAGGTTGGGCTCCAGCCGCACGGCCGCCCAGCCGGGTGCCGCCTGCCGAACACCAAGGATATGTTTCGGGAACAAAACCAGTGGTGCAGCACCCCAGGAATGGCTCTTGTTAATAATCCACATTTCCATCCAGGGCAACCGGCGCTCCGGATCGAACCATTCCCACAATGTGGTAGCCCCTTTCACAACCAGACCGCCCCAGTGCTTGCGAATCCGATCCAGCACGGCCTGGGACTCGCCGAGTTGATAGCGCGTCTCCAGTGTGTAGTAGGAGAAGTAATAGGTCTGAACTTTTGGCACTTCGTCGTTTTGGAAGACGTTCTTGAGGATCGACGCGTACCGCTCGGGCGGGGCAATGCCGGACAGGATCGCAACTGCGTTGGATTGGCGAGTGACGATCTCGCCAAACTTGCCTTCTACCAAGGCGTCCGGGTAGCAGCCGCGGTTCGGATCCCATAACAACTTGTTGGCCGCGGCCTTCATGCGCGCGCCGATGGCCTCATATTTCTTCGCCGACTTCTCTCGACCGCACAGCCTCAGGAGCTTGGCGCCCTGTATGACGGCGTCGTAAAGCAACCCGTGTTGCGCGATCATGGCGCCGCGATAGTCGATCTGATGATCGGTCCACGTGGGGCCTGAGGCCATGTCGACGTAAAGAATCCGCTTGCGGGTCCAGTCGATAAAGCGCCAATATTTCTTATCTGAATCATAGAGGTCTTGTTCGTTCAAGTCCACAAGGCAGAAATCCAACAGGCTTTCGATCTCGTCGGCATGGTCGCGGACGTAATCGAGTTTGCCGGTCTGCCACCAATAATCGTGCAGGGTATGCACCCAGTAAGCGGAATAGGCGGGGATGCCGTTGAGATGCCCGGTCGGCCTGCCGCGACCCCGGAGGATGTCCATGGTAAATCTTGAAAGATATTCATCGGCGAATACGGGATAGTTGAATAGAGCCTCCACCCGCGCGTCGCCCATCCACGGCCAGGTGTCGCGCTTGACGCCGTCTTCGTAGAAGCTTTGCATGCAGATGCGCAGGGTGTAGGCGGAAACACCCCAGATCCGGTTGAGCAGATGATCGGAACACAGGAAGTTGCCGCGATACTCCATCGGGTAATACGGGTACTCGACCCAGACCGCGTCCAGGGTCAGCGGCTCTGCCTGCGCCTGGAAGTCCAGAGCTACGTAGCGAAACCCGCGCCGCTTCGGGTCCCGCCATTGGAACGAACCAGCGGGTAGTGTGTGACCGTCTCGCAGATTCATACGATGCCGTTTTTCGTCTACGGCTTCTCTATGAAACTCTCCGGTGGCAATTCTGAACGGCGCCGCCACGCCAGTGGAGCCCTTGATGTGGACATAGCCCAAAACTTCTCGACCGAAATCGACCACAACGCGGATTGGACGCTTGTCCTTCCCATGGGGCAAGCGAGCCACCTTGCCGTCGTCATCGAGCAGATGCAGCGGCGTCTCGACGGTTGCGGCCGGATAGATCTCCAACCCCACCGGCTTGACTTTCTTGTACAACACGTTCCACCCCAGCATCCGCTCGCGGCCGGGACCCATGGAATGCAGCTTCTGCTTGACCGCAGGGACCCACTTTCCCTCCACGCCCAGCGCCGACTGCCAGGCGTCGTCCGAAACCAAACCGCCTTTGGGAGGGATAAACAACATGGCAAGCATGCCGATGCCTCCCTCTTTACGGTCTGCTTGCACCGTAATGGCATTGGTCCCTTTGCGCAGCTTGCCGC
>JAJDCN010000076.1 GCA_029260815.1 Planctomycetota bacterium | reverse complement strand
ATCGCTTCCGCGCCCATACGGTGTGCCATGCGAGACCCAGGGGGTTGTTTTGCAGGACTTTCTGATAAGAGGCCTTTGCATTCACCCGATCATCGTCCAGTTCGCTTCGAATGCCCATCCAGGCGTTGAGTCGCGATCGTTCCTTCGGGTCCCGGGAAAACAGATCGTTGCTCAAGGCGTTGGGCTCTTCACTACTCATCATTTCGGCGATCCAGACATTAGGATCGCTTCCGCTCACGGAGGGAAAGTCCGTCTGTAGCCCGCGCCATAGCGCCTCGGCTTGGTCCCGGAGTTGTTCGCATTCCCTTTCAGGAAGATCCGGTTGACCCGCCTGGAGTGCAAGGGCCAGACCTCGTTTGTTCCTGGCATCCATGCGCAAGGTAAACTCTTTTTGATACCATGGGATTTCCAGTTGAGCGAACTGTTCTTCCGCGCCCGGGTAATCTTGCAGGAGCAGCAGCGTTTCCCCCAGTCGGATCCGGGCGACCGCGCATTCGGTACGTTGTTCAACAGAATTCTTGAGCGTCTCCCAATAGGCGCGATGGGCCTCTTCGTAACGGGTGCCGTAGCGCAACACGTCGCCGATGACTCGCCAGGCGCGGGCTCGCTCTGCCCGCAGTTCATGGTTGTCTTCAGCCAATTGCTTTAGCGGCGCGACGGCCTTGTCGTACTCGCCTTTTTTTCGATAGGCCTCGGAGAGCATGTAGAGCATTCGGCGCCGGATTTCTTCGTAACGGACCTTGAAGCGCGCACACTTGAGAATGGCGGCCTCATGCTCTGGTTGGGCCATCCATCGTTGTTGGCGCTTTTGCCAGGCCTCTCGTTTCGCGTTATATTCCAGCCAGATCCCTTCTTCTTCCGGAGTGCTGGGTGGGTTAGTCATGCCCTGGGGCCTTGGGGGTTCGGGTTCCGGGAAGATCGGTTCTTTCACGAGGATCGGAAAGGACAGCGCATTTTGGATGCTTTGGATGACCTGGTCCTGACTTTGCCCCAGGTTTGCGACCGTCGCCAGGCCCAAGTCGGCCTCTGCAGCGGTAAGATATTCCGCTTCTGCTCCTTCGCCCGCGTCAATCCGACGCTTGGCTTCTTCGCGCAGGCCGTCGCGGACCTGGGTGAAAATCGCCTCGGCTTTATGGAAGTCGAGCTGCTTGAGCAAGGCATCGCCCTTTCGATTTTTCAGGCGCCCGACCAGTTCTACGGGGAAGCCCTGGTGGGATTGTAACGTGATGGCTTGTTGGAGAACCGCAAGGGCCTGTTCGGTCGGATCGATCTTGGCGTCGGGTGGAAGCTTGTGCGCTTGTTCCAGATAAAAACCAGCCAGTTTCAGAGCCTGTTGGGCCGCGGTAACGTAATGGCCTTCATCTTCGGCCTTAAGGATGTCTCGATGCATGGCCGCGATGTACAGTTGGGCATCGGACGCGAGGCTTTCTTCGGTATTGACTAGGCGATTCCAAAAGTCCTCAATGAGGTCTTCCGGCATGGGCCGCTGGAAAATGCGCTCCAGGACCTCCGCTGGATGCATTTGGTATTTGGTTACGATAACTTCGATCTGTCGGCGCAGTGGGTAGAGGTTGTCGAAGGCACCCAGCCGAAATTGGCAGGTGCCGATCAGTGTGTCCGCGTCCAGTGCGACCGGGCGCCACCCACGGGTTTCCTCCTGTCGGTCGGGATTGTAGTGGTCGGCGATCGTTTGCAGGCGGTCGATGATGCCCTTGGCGCGCGCGCCGTTGAGTTGAGCTTCCTTCTCAAACAGACCCAAGGCGCCCAATGCGCTGTAGGAAAGAAGATAGGTAGTTCTCTGTTGTTGGACCGGGTCTTCCTGCTGGGCGTAGTGGTCGAGCAGGTCGGTGTAGTCGTCCCGCGCCGCGGTGTACCGGCGCTGTTGGAGTGCCCGTTCGGCCCGGTCTTGGAGGGTGTCGTAGGCCGGCAGCAGGCGTTGGACACGGACTTTATCCAGGAGCAGCCACGACGTTTGGATCGCGCCGAATCCGAAATTCCCTTTGGCCGTTCGCACCTTCGGGTGTTTGACGGATAGGATGGGTTTTTCGCCGACGCGCACGGTCAGTCGGTCGTCAACCCGCTCGAGCACGAAGTGCGCATGGGTGTCCTCCGCGCGCAGCCGAATCGGGAGGGCCGCATGGGTTTCCCCCAAGGGCTTGGGAGAATCGTAATACAGGCCGATCCGCGAAACGGTGCGTCCGTCTTCGGAAAGATGGAACTGAGCACGGAAGCTGCCCTTGCGGTTTTCGCCTTCGCCGCCGAAGAAGACGGCGAAGATGCCACCGGCCTGGCTGTTATTCCATATCGAAAACTGGATTCGGGCGTCGCCGCGGAAGGTTGGGCTGGCCTCGATCCAGGTTTGCTCTTTTGTGCGAACCGTCAGGACTTGATCGGCGATCTTCCAGGCGCTGAGGTCCCCGCGGAGTACCCGCCAATTTGCTTCCAGGTTTCGGTCGAAATTCTCCTCAAAAACCGTGATCGCCGTAAGGGCTGGTGGGGGGACATTCGGGCCGGTGATGCGCTTGTCCTTGCGATCCAGTAGCGTGCTGGCGCGGTTCTGCTCCACGATCGATACCAAGACAACGGTAGTGGCCACCGCCAGCAGTAGAACCGCAGTAGAGCGCCAGTGACGTGCAAGTTTCTTGGACAGTTTATAGGCCACCGAGGCGGGTCGGGCCAGGATCGGCTCACCGGCTTGAAATCGTCGCAGGTCTTCTGCAAGCGCATGAGCCGTCGGGTAGCGTCGGGCCTGGTTCTTTTCCATCGCCTTTAGGCAGATGGTTTGAAGGTCCTTTTGCACCTGAGGATTAAGGCGACGCGGCGGGACCGGGTCTTCGCTGGCGACCTTCAGCAGTACGCGAAGATTGGATTCGTCGGTGTGGGGTGGCCGCCCGGTGAGCAGCTCGTAGAGAATCGCGCCGAGCGAGTAGAGATCGCTTTGCGCACCGACGTTCTTGTTGTCGCCGCGGGCCTGTTCCGGCGACATGTAGTTCGGTGTGCCGACGGTAGTTCCAGAGCGTGTCAGGTCGATGTCGGATTCGAGCTGCTTGGCCAGTCCAAAGTCCATGACGCGAACCCCGCCGTCGGTGCCGAGCATGATATTGGCCGGCTTGACATCCCGGTGGACGATCCCCGCTGTATGGGCGCACTCCAGTGCTGCGGCGACGGCCCCGATGATGTCGAGGGCCTCTTCCGAGGTAAACTTCCGGTCTCGCAGCGCGGCGTCCAAAGGCTCGCCGTCTACGTATTCCATGGCGATGAAGTGGCTTTCAGAAAAGCGGCCGACGTCGAAGACCGGAACGATATTCGGGTGGCGCAGCTTTGCGACCGCTTGGGCCTCCGCATAAAAGCGAGCGACCTCCTGCTCGGAGGCGTGCCCCCCGGAGATGAGGACCTTCAGCGCGACGGTGCGGTCTAGGCTCAACTGCTTGGCGCGATAGACGACCCCCGCGGAACCACGGGCGATTTCTTCGATCAGCTTGTATCCGGCGATCGCGGTGCCGAGAATTGCGGGGCCGGATTCCTGGGGGTTCATAACCGATTGCTTCCAAAAGGCTTGTGGTTTGGTTCTCAGGTCAGTGCGCACCTTCGACGCAAGATCCAGTGTACCAGAATTGCACCCAAGGGTCAATTCTGTTCAGAGGTGTCCGTGGTTTCGGCGAGTTGGTAGGCCGCCAGCCCGCCGTTGCGGGCGTAGCGCATCGCTTCAACACCGTCCGGTAGCGGCTGATCCGTAATTAAGAAATTGGAATTCAGAAGCGGATCGGGCGTGTGCGCGAATCGCCCGTCCGCCAACGGCCTTTTTGCATAAAACGCGGCGGCCGCGGCCGTGCGGAGTAGCCGATGCGAGTCCGATAGACGTACGGCGACAGACCCGCCGCCTTGGGTTTCGATCCACGCCCCGATTCCGAGAGGGAGCTTGTCGTACCGATACGCGGCATCTTCCAGATACGTCATCTGCAACGCGCTGACCGCCAGGATTGCCAGGACAATCACGCAAACCAATCGCGAAAGATACGCCGGTTTGAGATGCCAGAGAAGCGACAGGCCGCAGGCGCCCAGAACGGCTACGCCCGGCGCTAAGATGCCCAGCGCCAGCGGAGTTTCCAGCCAGACGCGGGAGAAAAGGGCCAAGCCAATCGCTGGCCCCACAAACAAAAGGCTCACGAAACTGGCCAAGCCTGGGGTGGACCGGGCCCGGACCAGCAGTCCGACAATTCCCAGCAGCGTAAGCGCCAGGCCGACCCAGCCGAAGGTGTCGATGAAACGCGCTCCGAGAGTGGATACGATCCCCTCCGGCGCCGTGAGTGGACTGAAACCGATGGCGCCCGTCAACGCTTCGGATTGATGGGGTACGGCCAGATAGAAGGCCGCGCCGGCGCCTAGGGCCAAGAGGTAGACGAGCGCGACTGCCAGCCTGGACGGACCGCGAAAAAGAGTCCACAACCCAAGGACTGGCAGAAAGGCTATGGCCGGCACAAAAGCGAGCGCGGCAACCAGTGCGAAGAAGGCGGCACGCAGCAGATCGATGAGCACGCCTGCTGTGCGGTAGCGTTGATCGAACCTCAGGGCCAAGACCATTGCCAACCAGGCGACGGCCGTTCCGCCGACGCTTCTGGAGCCAAGGACGGCCAGGGGCGCGACCGCCAGCGTGATGGCCGCAAACAGGCCCAGGGGGCGTCCACCGCAGCGGCCCACCAAACGGTAGATCGCCAACACGCAGCCCGCTGCACAGAGGATCGATGGCAGCCGTGCCTGCCATTCGCCGATGCCCCAGGCCCCGTAGGAGGCGCCGAGCAGCAGGTTCGCGGCGGGGCTGATCGGCTCGTTGGCCTCTGGGTTGTGGCCGTCGAGCAGGAGTGATTGTGAAAGGGACCAGGACTCCGGCTCGGCTAGGCGATGGGGGATGGCTGTCAGGGCCAGGAAGGCGTCATCATTGCCGGTGACGAACGGCAGCGTCGTGTACGGGACCACCCGCACCACCACCGCGACGGCAAACACGGCGGTGAGAAACAATGCCGTGTTTACGCCGTTGGACTTCTCGTTGATAGAACGGTTCTCGCGCTTCAAGCGATCCCTGCGCTCGCATGTGTTTGGCGGCAGCCAGGCGGCATCCTAGCATGTCGGCCGTGCGGAGACAACAGGGATTTGTCCCTCTCTTCTCTTCGTCCGCGGAGCCCTTGGGGATCAACGATGAAGGACGGAATAAAATTGCTGCGGTACAGCGATCGGTGCGGGCTTGAATGCGAATAGGAAATCGCCTTGCGTGGCGTCCAAGGCCACAACGCCGCGCGGCCATAGCTGAGAAAAGGGTGCTGCGTTCTTGTCCAACTTCCCGGTACTCTCGTTGTAGGTCCACAGAGCGTTCGTATCGAGATCGATCACGTGCATTTCGTTTTGCCCGTTGAGATCGCCATCGGTGGCGAGGGTGAACTCCGGTGCAAAGGAGGACCCATCGGCGGTGAACGAGGAAAGCGGGGCGGTCATGCCCCCGGAGAGGGTGGTCGGGTTGTAGAGGAAGGCGGTACTGCCATCAAAGGCGACAAGGTTTTCCAGTCCGCCTCCGCTGTCGTGATGTGTCACCGTTTGGAAGGCGAGTCCCGCGGCTCCGATCGTGGACAGGGGTTGGGCGGCGCCGAACTGCTGGGCGTTCCAATCGAAGACATAAAAGTCCGATCCCACGAAGGCCCAGACCTCGTCGTTGCCGTCGCCATCGGGGTCCCAGCCCAACAGGAAGTCGGGCACCCGCGGGACTGCATCGGCCCAAAGATTCTCCAGCGGGCCGCTGCCGGGGATTTGTGTCAGCGTCGTGGGCAGGAGGGTATAGGTCTGTGCGGCGGTGTTGTCGAAGTAGTAATAGGATTCGTTTTTCCCGTTGATGGCGAAGAGGATGTCCGCTGCATTGGCCGATCCAAAATGCACGGGCGTAGCCACGGTGGGGTTCAGGAGTCCGGGCGCGTCATCATGGGTGGAAGTTGGCTCGAAGACTTCGCCGTCGAAACGGCTCAAGGTATAGTCGTGCCGTGGGCCGTAGGTCAGGTACACGGTTGGTAGACCATCGTGGCCGATGCCGGAAAGCACGTCATCGAAGCCATCGCCGTCGAAATCGCCGGCAAAGGCCATGAGATCGCCGATCGTATCGCGCGCATGCGGTCCCAAGATGCGCACGTCCATTTCCGCGGAGGTCATTACCGAGGGCAGAGACGGAGATCCGAAGAGAATGTAGACGGCGCCCAAGACGCCTTGGCTGTCGTCTCTCGGGCCATCCGAAGGAGCCGCGATCAGCAGATCCGCCAACCCATCCCCGTTGAAGTCGCGGCCGCCTTCGATGTAAAACCCAAGGAATCCGTATTGTGTAGCCAGAATCCTTACATCGGCGTTTGCGGCGCTTGTGGTTGCCGGAAGGCTCGGTCCGCCGTAGAACACATCGGTTTCGCCAACCGAGGTAATGCCGTCGACAACGACCCGTTTGTCGGTTTGGCCCACACTGAAGTCATCAAAGCTGTCTCCGTTGATATCGCCGACGAAAGAGGCGGTCCAGATATCGCCGGAAATGGTCACATCCGCGTCCGCCTGGGTCCGTCCCGTGGGCAACGAAGGTCCGCTATAGTAAATGCCAGTAATGCCACCGATTCCTCTCCGGGTGATCAGGATATCATCGAACCCATCGTTATTGACGTCCCCCGGAACCGGCGAAAGAACCCCAGTCGTCGCGAGGGTCACATCGATCTGATCGATGTCCATCACTGCCGGCAGGCTCCCACTGCCGTAAAGAACGTGTGTGGAGAGTACTACCGGAGGGCCAGACGCACGCGATTGAATCAGCACGTCATCGAACCCGTCGCCGTTCACGTCGCCCGCCGGAGCCATGTCGAAGACGGTTGTCGTTGCCGTTCCGTTGATGGTGACGGCGGTAATGCCGGCGGCCGGATTTGCGTTTCCATACACCAGAAACACTTGACCCGCGTCGGTGAAGCCATTGGGGTCCGCCTTGGGCACACTGATGAGGATGTCATCGAAACCATCATTGTTAACATCTCCGGCGGGTGCAACCTGGTCCCCGGCATGGTCGAATGCAGTCAGCCCGTCCCATGTGACATCGGCATCCGACGCGTTCAGTGTTGCGACGCGATTGGGCCGCCCCAGGAAAAGATGGATCTGCCCCGCTTGCGTCCTACCCTCCGGAGAGGCAAAAGATGCCCCGATAAGGATGTCGTCCAACCCGTCGTTGTTGAAATCTCCGGCGGACGA
This sequence comes from Planctomycetota bacterium, assembly GCA_029260815.1. Taxonomy (GTDB): domain Bacteria; phylum Planctomycetota; class B129-G9; order JAJDCN01; family JAJDCN01; genus JAJDCN01. Next base: position 1,568 of record JAJDCN010000076.1, on the reverse strand, counting down.
GAACCTCTCGTCGGGTACTTGTGAGCTCAAATCGGGGATGTTGAACTGTGTGTCTATGTTGTTGGGCGGAGTGCCCATGGGCTGGGTCATGTATGCCAGTTCGCCGTTTGCCGCATTCACCATGGCGACGTGCGCCGTGTAGAACGAGTCAATGGCCAGAGAGGTCGATTGACTCTGATGGATAGGGTCGCCGATGCCTCTCATGAAAGCGGTTTCCAACCGGGTTCCGTACCAGGCGGAGTGCACCCCGACGCCGTCTGAATAAACAATGTTCGGCGTCCCGGACGGATCCAGAGCGAGGGATACGGAGGTGTCAGTAGTACCAATCGGGATAGGATCGCTTGTGTTCAGGGTCCAGTTCGGTCCGACCTTTGTAACATAGGCAATCTTTTGCGATGAGGGACCGGAAGTGAACATGTCATCGAAAGCGACGTGGGGAGTTCCTTCTGTGTCTAAGGCAATCGACGTACGTCCCAGAGCAGTGCCCCAGGTGGGCAGAGTTTCCAGTGTCCAAACCCCGTTGACCCGTTGGGCGTACTTGGCCCGCTCGTTGGTGGCATCGAAGTAGCTGATATGCAGGTTGCCCACTCGGTCGACCGCCAGGGAGGCGAAGGAGCCCACGTCGCCGGCGCTGTCCACCGTCTGCGTCGCCCAGATAGTTCCGTTCAATTCGGCCAGTTTCAGATCGGTATGGGTCGCGTTGTAATAGGCAATTACCGGTTGGTTAAATCCTCGGGTGGCGATGGCGGCGTACCGGCCGATGTCGAAGTCGCTCTCTACGGTTTGGATCGACCATGCGACACCGTTATGGGTCGCGTATTTCAAGTCCCCAAACATCTCGTTGTAATAGGCGATATGTGGATGTCCGCCAACGTCGATGGCCAACGAGGTCCATTTGCCGACCATGGTCGTGGCGTCCACTGTCTCGGTTTGCCACGTGCCGTTGACCAACCGAGCGAATTTCAGGGCGCGATTGGCCCCGTCGTAGTAAGCGATGGAGGGGTTCCCCTGCCCGTCGATCGCCACAGCGCAATGCTCTTCGGCAATGCCCGGGCCGTCCACGACCACGTGGGACCATCTGTTGTCAAACGACGATTCTGCCATCGAGTTTGAGTGGAGAAACAGACAGAGACAAGAAACGAGGAGTAGGGTGCGGGCTTTTGCGACCATCATTGACTTCCTTTGCTAAATCCCGAGTATGAACGGCTGTTAAGAGTGATGTTGCAGTAGGGTCATTAAATTTCATTCGGCATATGGAAAGGAAGACTTTAATTCAAAAGGCGTTTGCCGCGGGGATTTTTGAGAAGGCTTCTATTTCTTCCAGGTCAGCCGGGAGAAGAGAATGAGTACGCTGTAGACCTCCAGGCGTCCGGTCAGCATGCAGGCGATCAGGATCCACTTGCCCACCAGGGGAACGTTTTGGAAGTTCTTGGTGGGGCCGACCTCCCCAAAACCCGGACCGATGTTGCTCACGCAGGCGACTACGGAGGTGACCGCCGTTTCCATATTGGTATTGGCGTCCGCCTCAGGATACCCGGCATCGACGACGAAACACATGGCGATGGAGC
>JAJDCN010000075.1 GCA_029260815.1 Planctomycetota bacterium | reverse complement strand
GATCACGGTGGCGATCCGCCCGAGACCCTGACGGGTTAGCTCTCCTTCCAGTTGCTCAATATATTGCAGCCCGCTGTTGGGCAACGCGTCGCGTCCGTCGGTCACCGCGTGCACCAGCAGTCGGTCGCCGGGAAACTTGCGCCGGCGGGCCATCTCGATCAAGGCGAAGTTGTGGGACTGTGCGGCGTGCACGCCGGCGTCGGAGATCAATCCGATTAGATGCACCCGACCGCCCCGCGTCGCGGCCCGGTCAAAGACGCCTACCAACGCCGAGTTCGCATAGAACTCCCCGGACGCGATCGCCTCGTCAATGTAGGTGATCTGTTGCGCCACCACACGTCCGGCACCCAGGTTCAAATGTCCCACTTCTGAGTTGCCGATCTGCCCGGACCGCACGCCTACCGCCTCGCCGCTGGCAATCAACTCCGTAAAAGGATATTGCGCGCGAATGGCGTCGAAGGTCGGGGTGTTCGCTTGGTCAATGGCGTTGCCTCGGCCCGGCGGGCCAAGACCCCATCCGTCCATAACAATCAACAGCAGCGGTCCGCGCCTCATTGCATGGTGCTCACGGCTTTTCGGAAACCTGCACTTGGGGCGGATGGCTCAGATCAAGCATCCGGGACCGCAGGTGCGCCAGGCGATTCTCCAGAGCTTGAATTGCCTCTGCGTTGTCAACTTTTTTCCGGGCCGCGGTCAGCTTTGCCTCGGTTTCGGCCAGTTGCTTGGCCAGCGCGTTGGCCTCGCGCTGCTGGCCCTGCAGGTTCTCGTAGCACCGGCTCAGGGCTGACACGGCATAACAGGTGACCAGCACCGGGTTGTTCTCCCACCAGCGCGCGGAGCCCTGGTTGACCCACCAGCCCTCTTTGTGTTGTTGGGCCACCAACCGCTCGCCCAACTCCCAGGCCCAGTTGTGCCGGACCCCGTCCTTTCCGGTGAGGATCCACTCACCGTAGACGGCCAGGGCTTTGGCCATCACGTACCGGCAGTAGTACAAACCCTCCGAGCCGCCGGTGGGGTTGGCGCGGGTGCCCATGCCGCGGTTGGCATCCACGGAATAATTCGCGCGGATCCAGTCCACCGCCGCGAGAACCCGTGGATCGTTTTTGCCTACTTGGGCGTGAATAAAGCTCAGCAGCCCGGCATAGGTCATGGACAGGTAACTTGGATAAGTGCGCTTGCCGGCCGGCACCTTCACGGCGACCTTGGATTCATCCGGCGCGTAGCGCAAACCACCGTCGGCGATGCGAATTAATCCTTCCCGGTCCTTGTCGTAGTCGTTGTACTCAGCGTTCTGACAGCGAGAAATAAATTTCGCCGCGCGCGCCCAGGCGGGGTTGTCTTTCTCCAGCCCCGCCGCGGCAAGCGCCTGTAGGGACATGACCGTGTTGGCTAGGTCCGGCCGCAGGTCGGTGGTGTAGCCGAATCCGCCGTAAGCCAGCGGATGTTTGTCCGGATCGTATCCGTTCGCCTCGGTGGCCTGGAGCCCGACGATAAAGTCCCGAGCCTTCGCGATCACCTTGTCGTATTTTTTTCCGTCTTTGAGGGCTGCCAGGGCCATGACCGCGATGGAGGTCTTGTAGTTCTTCAAGCCGCCGTCGGGCTCGGCGATAGAGCCGTCGTCGTTGGCGTGAGCCAACAGGTAATCCACAGCCTTGCTCACAAACGGCCCGTGATCCGACCGCAGGGCCATCGGACTGTCGGCCATGGCCATGACCACCAAGCCAGTGATCCCCACGTCACCGATCTCCTTGAACTTACCTTCGCCCAACGGGATCTTGGACCCGTAGGAGCCGTCCGCGTTTTGCTGATCCTTGAACCAAACGAGGGCTTTCTTGATGGCATCCTTGGCCCGTGCAGGGGTAAAGGGCGGCTGGGTCTTGACGCGGATCGGGGCCGTTTCCTTTTCAGTCTGTTCCGCCGCACGCAGAGCGCCGGGGCCGACGGTCAATAGCACGGCCAATAGCAAAGCAACCGATAGGGCTTTCATAACTTACTTCTCCTGTTTCTTCGGATCCGGCACGGCCTCGATTTCTTTGAGTCGATCTTCCCATCGCCCGATGGCGTCTTTGAAAAACTCGATTTCGCCTCGGAGTGTTTCGATCTGGTTCGTCGAGTCTTCGATCCTACGCTTGTATTGAATGATATCGATCTTCAGGTCCAGGACCTCCGCTCGGGCGGAGAGCGTGTTTCTCTGTGCACGGACCTTTTCCGCCGCCTCCGGCTTGTCCGCACCGGCCAGTTCCTCGATCTCCATCTCCATGTGCGCCAGCTTCAGGTTGGCGTCCTCCCGTTCCACCAACAGCCGCTGAAGGATCAACACGTCGGCCAGATCGGCGCTTTGTTTAGAGAGGTGTTCTACCAACCGGATGTTTGGCTCAGGCTCGGCGGCCTTGCGCTGGATCGCCTGCCGGAGACGCAAGCCTGTCATCTCGTACTCCGCCCGGCGCGTGTTGATCTGGGAAGTGTAGCGCGCCTGCTTGGCCAGGTTGATCTGCTGGAACGTGGCATAGGCCTCTTCCGACTTTTTCTTGTTCGCCTTGACCTTCTCGTAGGCCACGGTCAATCGGTCGATCTTCGTCTCGTGGGCCTTCCACGCCGCGCGGTGGCCGTCGAGCTTCCTGGCCCAAGCAAGTACGGCGTTCAGGTGAGCCTTGTCTGCATCTTCGTTCTTGAGCGCGCGCTCCACCAATCGGGTCTCGTCTATCGGCTCGAGAATCAGTTTTAACGCTGTACCCGGCTTCGGCATGCCGGGTCGCACCACCGGCATGAAATCGGGCTTTGTCTCCTGGGAGTCTGGATGGGTCAGGATCGAATAGGGGTCATGCAGGATGCTGATCAGGTTGCCGGCGATCCCCGCGTGAAAGGCTCCGATCGCGCCCGGCGCGGCGTCCGCTTTGTTGTGGCCGCGCCGAAACGGCAGAAAGGTCCACCCCCGCGCGGGAAACGGACAGTCGCAATCCGGCGGCTTGAGCAGGCTCTCCACGCGCCGGCGCACGACGCCGGTACCCGCCGTCCACTCTAGCCACAGGTCCGCTTTCTCGCCGTGTACTTCACCCGGGTCGCCACGCAGGAAGCCCGGCCGATCCTCCGGCGCCGTTAGGCCGATCATCAGCAACGCCAGGTGCAACTCTTCCGGCTCGCACCGCGTGGTCAACATTGACTCATAGGCCGGGCCGGTCCCTTCGACCACCAACAGGTATTCCAACACGCGGTTGGGCTCGGCCATCTTTACGTCGATCTCGATGCGCCGCGCCGCCACGTCCACGCGCAGCCCGGGATCGAGCGCAGGCTTTTTCATCGCTTCCGCAACCGGCGCCGGATCTTGAACCGGCTTGATTTCATCTTTCGCAACCGCGGCACCGGTCCGGGCTATCCAGACAAAACCGATCAATAGCAAAATTACACGCATTTGGGTCATGGATCTCCTCCTGTTTCGCGCATCATAACATAGGACCGTGTGCAAATACAGTACCACGGGGGAAGCCTTATAAACACGGGGATGGTGACGTGAATTTGCCGCCGTCGTTGGCGCTAACTGCCTTTAGACTTTACACCGTACAGGCCCAAAAGCTTGGCGATGCCGGCGGTGACCAGGCAGACGGCCAAGGTAAAGACCTGGAGCGAAACGAAGAAGCTGATCGGCGGCCACAACGCCCCCTGGATCAGCTCCTGACCGTACTGGAAAATGCCCAGCCACGGGCCTTCGTTCAGTTCGTCATAGGCCCAGATCGCGCCGGTAAACAGGAAGATGCCCAACGTGGCGTAGCCCAGCTTGCGCTTGTCAGGGGCCATGAAGGTGGTCAAGCCGACGCCCAGGTACAGAAACAACACGCCGGTCCAGGAATGCATGTAATGGGTCCAGATGTGATCGGACGCACCGTTCGCAATGTCCATCATTCGCTTTCCGGTGTCGGTGACCCCGTCTACGCTTGCTACCACCGTGCGCGGCAAGCTGAAATGGAAATCCATGTCGGCTTCCAGCCACAGGCCCGCCTGCCACAGGGCAAGGCCGCACCCAAGCACCGGGGCCAGGGCGATGAGCACCTCGCCGAGGATCCACATGTTCGGCTTGTCGTGTTCCACCTGCGCCGCATCGCCATCCAGCACGTGCACCGCGCGGATGCGCGAGAAGGTGAGCATGCACCACAGCGCCGCGCTTAGCTGCCGCACCACCACCGCGGGAAAAAACAACGGACGAACCCAGCGGCCGCCCCAGACCCTTCGCAGCAGGCCTTGGACCGACAGGCTGACCAGCAACAGAACCAACAGCCAGATCGCGAAAGAAAGGTAAATTTCCATAGAGACCATTTCAACCGATTCGACCCGCCAGTGCAAGAAGATTTGTTTGCGGGCCGCAAACGGCGTCCAGACGCAAATTCGTTTGCGTCCCTCACCCCGGTGGGCTATGATTCGGTCCATGAGCGGGAGATCCAAGCCGGGCGAGGAATGGATTGACGCCTACGTCAATCGCCCGCTGGCGGCTATCATTGTCAAAGCGGTTCTGCACACACCGATCACGCCCAACGGCCTGACCTTCATCGGGATGGGAATCGGGTCGGCGGCAGGGGTCTGCTTTGCGCTGGGTCGTATGCCGATGCTGTGTCTGGGCGCCGCCTTGTTATTCGTCACCATGATCCTCGATTGCGCCGACGGACAACTGGCCCGCGCGCGCGGCGGTGGCTCGCGCACCGGGCGGATCCTAGACGGTGTGGCCGACTACGTGGTGGGCATCAGCATCCACGTCGGGCTGGCCCTGGCGTTGATCCGACTCACTGATGTCGCTCCGGAAACCGTTTGGGGCCTAACGATCGCAGCGATGCTTTCCACCGGCGTGCAGTGCTTTCTGCTGGACCATTACAAAACCCGCGGGCAGGACAACGGGGCGCCCGACGAATTGCAAGCCGCGCAGGAAGAGCTGGCGCGAGCTGGGGCTTGGAGCGATCGAATCCTTCTTCCGATCTACATTTGGTACACACAAACGCAGCGCGCCCTTGCCGGCATCGGCCGCACGTGGAAAGAAGTACCCGAACATCGTGAGCCGGCGTCTCCGGGTTTGCTGCGCAAACTAGCCTTTGTAGGACCCAGCACCCACAACCTGCTGATCCTCGTGGCCGCCTGCACGTTATGGATCGCGCCCTATTTCGTGGCGGTAATCGTGCTGGGGAATTTCTATCTCGTCTGGGCCCTCGGTTCCTCGGAGCGCTAAGAGTAAGGTCGCTTTACTTTCCGCTCTTTCCAGCGCCGACAGCGTCGGCACCCCGCAAGGTCTCTTTACACCGTCTCTCAGTCGGGACTACTTGAGACCATATTTGTCGAGCTTCCGATAAAAAGTGCGGTCGCTGATGTCCAGGTAGCGCGCGGATTTGGCGCGGTTTCCGTTGAATCGGCGCAGGGCATTTTCGATGGCGAGCTTTTCCAATTCTTCCAGTGTGTAGCCCTCCAGGTCAAGCGCCCGAGGACCGCCGGTCGAACCGGAACGGATCTCTTCGGGCAGAAGGTCGGCGGACAAGACACCATCGCGACTGAGTACAACCATCGACTCGATGGCGTTGCGCAACTGCCGGACGTTTCCCGGCCAGTCGAAAGCGCACAGAGCGTCGCGCGCGTCGCGCGGAATTTCGTTAATTTGAGCCCCGTGCTCCTGAGCCAACGTGCTGGCGAACGCCTCGATCATGAGCGGAATGTCGTCGCGACGCTCACGCAAAGGTGGGATCTTGATCGTAACCACTTTCAGTCGGAAATAGAGGTCGTCGCGAAAGTCACCCGCGGCCACCATTTCTTCCAGATCGCGGTGGGTGGCGGAGATCAGGCGCACGTCGATAGGCACCGGCTTGTTGGAACCGATACGAAACACCTCGCGGTTCTCCAGCGTGCGTAGTAATTTTGTCTGGGTGTTGAGCGAGATGTCGCCGACTTCGTCCAGGAACAAGGTCCCCCCGTTGGCGTATTCGAAACGGCCCTCCCGGGTGGTGGTCGCCCCGGTGAAGGCGCCCTTTTCGTGGCCGAACAGTTCGCTCTCCAGCAGGCTTTCGCTGAGCGACGCGCAGTTGAGCGGGACCATCCGATGGTTTTTGCGCAGACTGTTGTTGTGGATCGCGTGGGCGATCAGTTCTTTGCCGGTACCCGACTCGCCCAGGATCAGCACAGTGGCGTTGGTGGACGCGATCTGGTTCATGGTGTCGAAGATGCGCAGCATCCCGGTAGAATTGCCCAGGATCCCTTCAAAGCTGAACTTCTTATCCAGGGCCCGGTGCAACTCCACGTTGTCTCGGGCAAGCCGCTGCTGTTCGATCGCCTTTTCTACCACCGTGCGCAGCTCGTCCACGTTGATGGGCTTCATGAGGTAGTTCGCGGCGCCCGCCTGCATGGCCTCCACGGCTGTCTCCGCCGAGCCGTAGCCGGTCACCACGATGACTTCTGCGGCGGGGTTCTTCCGCTTGATGGTGCGCAAAATCACCATCCCATCCACGTCGCGCATGCGCAAGTCGGTGATCACCAGGTCGATCCCCTCGCCTTCAAAGATGCGCAATCCCTCACGGCCGGTAAAGGCGGTGAAGCACCGGTAGCCCACCTTCTCCAGGCTCTCCGCCGTGGCCTCGGCGTGATGCTTTTCGTCGTCAATAATGAGCAGTTTTTTCTTTGTCATGGCACCTGCATGGCATTCTACTCGGCCCCAGGGCCGAAAATCAACCGAAGCCTTCCAGCTTTACAGCAGTCGCTCGTTCCTTTGACTTTTTCACTCGACCGCAGGGATGGTGATTCGGAAGTTGGTACCCTTGGTCGTGTCGGAGTGCACCTCGATCCGTCCGCCGTGCGCCGCGACGATCTTTCGGGCAGTGGGCAGGCCAAGGCCCGAACCACCTTTTTTCGTGGAATAGTAGACGTCAAACAACCGCTCGATCCGATCCGGCTCTACCCCGGACCCGGTATCGGCAATGTCCACCTGCGCGCCCTCGGGACCGGTGGCCGCCCGGACCAACAAGTCGCCGCCGTCCGGCATGGCCTCCACCGCATTGAGCAGGAGGTTCATATAAACCTGCTTCATCAGGTCGCGGTCCACCATGGCGTAGACCTGCGGCTCGGCAAAGTTCTTGAGCAGGCGGACGTGGTTTTGCGCCAGGGTTGGGGCCAGAAAATCTAACACTTCCTCGAGAATGTTGATGAGGTTTTGTTTGGAATAGGTCGCTTCGGCGGGCCGGGCGAAACGGAGGAAATCGTCGACAATTTCCTTTAGCCGATTCGTCTCGCTCTGCAACAGGGCGATCTTTTCCGCGGTGCGCTGTTCGCGGGGTGTCTTGGCGTCGGCCCACGTCTCCTTGAGCAATTGCAGGTTCATACTCAGCGTGCTCAGGGGGTTCTTGATTTCGTGAGCCAGGCCCCGGGCCAGTTCCGCAATCTGTTCTTCAAACTTTGTATCGGTCGACATGGCAGCCTGGAAATACAGAAGGCCCGGGAAACCGTACGGCCCCGGGCCTTCGTTTAGGAACTACCCCACATCCAGGTTAAGCCTGGACGCGGGTGACGTTGGCAGCGGAGTGCCCGCGCTTGCCGTCGGTGACCTCGAACTCCACGCGATCACCTTCTTCCAACTGTTTGAATCCTTCACCACTAATCGCGGAATAGTGCACGAAGACGTCTTCGCCTCCGAGCTCCTCACACGTGATGAAGCCGAAGCCCTTTTTGGCGTCAAACCATTTTACCGTGCCAAGAGCCATCTTTACTCCTTTTTCAAACAAACGGACCACAAACAAACCAATTTGAAAGCGTCCCCGCTTTCCCTGAACAGCTTTGGTCCGGGCCCGGGATGCGGGCCCGGACACGAAGTTAATTTTTCTGGGCGGCTTCGGCTTCTTTCTTGCTCAACCGAATCCGGCCCTGGTTGTCCACACTCACAACTTTCACCGGGAAAGCGTCGCCTAGTTTGACGAAGTCTTCAACGGATTTGACAAAAGAGCTGGACAGTTCCGAGACATGAACCAGACCCTCGGTCCCGGGAAGAATCTCCACAAAGCAACCAAAGTCCTTTACGGAGGTCACCCGGCCTTCGTAGATCCTGCCGACTTCGGCTTCCTCGGTCAGCCGTTTGATGGCCTCTTCAGCCATGGCCACGGATTCGCGGTTGGGTCCGAAGAGCGTGATACGACCGGAGTTGTCGTCATCGATCTCGATCGTGGCCCCGGTCTCGTCCTGGATGCCGTTGATGGTCTTGCCACCCGGGCCGATCACTTTGCCGATCTTGTCCGGGTTGATCTGGACCGCGGTCAACTTCGGCGCGTGTTCCGGCACGTCCTCGCGCGGCCGGTCGATCGTCTGCATCATCGTGCGCAGGATCTGGATCCGGGCCTCGCGGCCTTGAGCGACAGCCTTTTCAATGATCTCGGGAGTCAACCCGTCAATCTTGATGTCCAGTTGGATCCCGGTGATCCCGACTTGCGAGCCAGCAATCTTGAAATCCATATCGCAATAGTGGTCTTCTTCGCCGAGAATGTCGGTGAGAGTCTCCCACCGGTCGCCTTCTTTGACCAGCCCGATGGAGATTCCCGCGACCGGGTGCTTGATCGGTACGCCGGCATCCATCAGACACAACGTGGCGCCGCAGACCGAGGCCATGGAGGATGAGCCGTTGGATTCCATGATGTCGGACACCACACGAATCGTGTAGGGAAAGTCCTCCGGATCCGGCAGGACGCCTTCGATGGAACGTTCCGCCAGGGCGCCGTGGCCGATCTCGCGGCGCTTGGGGCCGCGGTTGGCCCAGGTCTCGCCCACTGAGAAGGCCGGGAAGTTGTAATGCAGCATGAACTCGCTGAAGTAATCTTCTTCCAGCCCGTCCACCCTCTGCTCATCCCGTCGCGAACCGAGCGTAACGGTGGCCAGTGCCTGGGTCTCACCGCGTTGGAACAGGGCCGAACCATGGGTGCGAGGCAGCTCGGAGACGCTGCACTCGATGTCGCGCAGCTCGTCATAAGCGCGCCCATCAACCCGTCGCCCATCCAGGGTGATATCGCGGATGACCCGGTAGACGATCCGCTCCCAGAAGGCACTGATCTCTGCCGGAGTGGAGCGGGGATTTTCTTCGGCAATGTAGCGCTCGACGATCTCCGTCTTGACAGCCTTGAGGGCGTCCTTGCGTTCAAACTTGCCCTGGACACTCATGGCCTCGCGGGCGCGGCCGGTGTAGGCCTCGCGGATTTCGGCGAACAGGTTCTCGTCGAAGGGGCTCGGGGCCACTTCCTGCTTGGCCTTGCCGCACATTTCAATCAGTTGATTCTGAATGTCGATGAGTTTCTGCAGCTCGGACTGGCCGAACGCCAGGGCTTCCAGGACCTCCGCTTCGGGCAATTCCTTGGCAGATCCTTCGATCATGACGGTCGCCTCGCGGCTTCCGGTCACGATGATGTCCAGGGTGCTGGTCTTCAACTCCGAGTGGGTCGGGTTGATCACGAGTTGGCCGTCGATCTTGCCCACGCGCACGCCACCAATGGGCCCGTTGAACGGGATGGTGGAGATGCAGGTGGCAGCAGAGGCAGCGACCAGAGCGAGGATGTCCGGCAGGTTCTCCTTGTCGGAGCTGAGCACCTGCGTAGAGAGGCCTACCTCGTTGAAGTACCCTTCCGGAAACAGCGGCCGCATGGGCCGGTCGATCAGTCGAGCGGTCAGGGTCTCCCGGGTACTGGGGGGACCTTCGCGCTTCTTGAAGCCACCGGGGATCTTGCCGGCGGCATAAGTTTTTTCCCGATAGTCTACGGTCAGGGGGAAGAAATCCTGATCCGCGAATCGGGGCGGCGAAGAAACCGCCGCGGCAAAGACCACGGTGCCGCCGTACTGAAGCATCACGGCGCCGTCGGCCTGCTTGGCGATTCGGCCGGTACTCATGACCAGCTTCTCGCCACCGATTTCACATTCTACACGGTGTTCCACAAAAACCTCCTATACATCTTTTGTTCCAAGGGCAACGCACCCGCGCGCGATGCGCGGGCGTGTGGAGGGGCGCCGAGGGTTCGGCAGTTGGCGGGCAACCGGGTAGCTGGATTACAGGGTGTGCGTGCGGTCCTGCCGTTACCGGCCGAATCGCTTTGCCCACCGCATGATCCAAATACCAAATTACCCAACGCTCCACGTTTGCCATTGCCCATTTTTTATGGCGTATGCACCATGCTTACGCCGTACATTCTCCATCAGCTCGGTACACAAGCGATCCGGAGCGAACCTTGTGATTCGCGTTCCGTTACTTACGTAAGCCGAGCCGCTCAATCACATTCTTGTAACGAGCAGTTTCTTCGCGTGCCAGATATTTCAGCAGTTTGGATCGGCGGCCGACCAAAATCATCAGGCCGCGACGGGTGGTGTGGTCCTTCTTGTGAACCTTCAGGTGTTCCGTCAGTCTCTTAATCCGATCAGTCAACAGTGCAATCTGCACCTCGGAGGAGCCGGTATCGGACTCGTGAGTCCGAAATTTCTCGACGGTCTCCTGCTTACTTACTACAGCGTGTTCCATTACTTCTCGCCTACTATGCCTCTTTGCTTCCCTCAAATATCCGCGTACAAACGCCGAATAACAGTTCGATATTATAGCACAAGCGAGTCGGGAGGCAAATATTATTTACCCAAAAACGTTAACTCTTGTCCACACAAAGGCTTGCGATCTTCTCTAGCCTCACCAGGAGTATCCGACGGGTGGTCGGGGCGACCTTGTACGCCTCGGCAATCCGGCAACCAACAGGCCACACGATCCGGTCTTCGCTCTCCAGGACCAGCAGGCGGTCTCGCTGGGGCCGAGGGACTTTGCGATCGACCAGAATCGACTTGAGTTTGCGCGTGCCGTTCATTCCCAGCGGCCGGTAGCAATCGCCCGGCTGGCGGCCGCGGGCGTAGAGCCGCCCCACTTTGTCCGCGTCTACCGCCTCCTCCAAGGGCCCCCGGGACGCAAGGAACGAGGGCCAATCCAGCGTCTGCGCCGCCACCAGCCGTGTAACGAGCCGACCGCCCGGAACCGGGGTCTCACCGTCCAGGGTGACTTCAAGAGGGTCCGTCCATGGGGCAAGGCGGGTTGCAACGCGGGGCTCGATGACGATCTGTTCGTACTCGCGGCGAGCTGCCAGGCCGCGGGGAAGGGCCGTCTGGCCCCCGGAGCCGGGCGCCGCTGCCAAGTGGACAATGCGCTCGACTGCCGCAAAGGGCAACCCGCTCTGCAGGCCCAGCACCGGACCCAATCGCTCGCCGGTAAGAATCTCGCCGAGGATCGCCGCCGGCCGGTCGCGCAGCGCTTGCACGTTCAGACGAACGATCCGGCGGTCCGCATCACACGCCAGGACCACCACTTCAAAGGCCGCGTCCGCTTCGCGGACGATGTGACCATGTAGCGCACCGGCGGCGGCAGCCACGCGAAGGAGCGCATCGTCGATGTACGGCTGAATCGCTACGCGAAGGGTTGGGAGAATTGCGTGGCGCAACCGGTTGCGCGCGAAGCGCAGATCGGCGTTGGTCGCATCGGTGCGAAAGTCCTGGCACAGTGTGCTCAGGTAGCTTTCGATCTGGGCGCGCCAGATCGTCAGCAGCGGCCGGACCCGCTCAACGGAGCCGCCCCAACGGATCGGGCTGCGCTCAGTGATCCCGCGGAGTCCGCGGACTCCCGTGCCGCGCAGAATGCGGAACAGGACCGTCTCTACCTGGTCGTCCCGCGTGTGGCCGGTAACGACCACGCGGGCGTCATGCTGCTCGGCGACGCGTTCGAGGAAACGGTAGCGCACCCGCCGGGCCGCGTCTTCGAGCGAACAGCGCTCGGTCTTGGCCGCGACCGCCACGTTGGCGGACTCGCCCACGAACGTCAGGCCCAGCCGCCCGGCCAGCGCACGCACCCAGCGCAGGTCCGCCGCGCCTGCCCCGCCGCGCAGGCCATGGTCTAGGTGCGCCACGACAATCGAGCCGGACACCGCCGGGCAGGCTACCAGAGCCCGCAGCAAGGCCACCGAGTCCGCCCCACCGGACACCGCCGCCACCACAGGCCCCGTGGTGCCGCCCAGACAGCGGCCCACCACATCTTCGATCTTTTCCTGTGTTTTAGCCAGGGCGCTCATAGAAACCATGATACCTCCGACCGGATCAAACCACAACCGGGCCGTGACCGGAGCGAATTTGGTACATTCTCGCGCCTGAGACATAACTTTTCAGGAGAGGGGATATGCTGCATATTACAAAAGTGGACGACACAACATTTAAGATCGCTGTGGACGGCCGCAGGCAGACGACACACAGGGTGACCGTCAACCCGGCGTACTATCAGAAGCTCACCGGTGGAAACGTGACACCGGAAGTGTTGATCGAGAAGTCCTTTGAATTTCTGCTTGAGCGAGAAAGTAACACCGACATCCTCAGCGCCTTCGATCTGCCGCTGATCGGCAAATACTTTCCCGAATACGAGGAAACCCTTCGCAAGATGTGCTTGAAATAAAATTAAGCCGTCTCACGTGCACGGCAACTCCCGCTACCGGTTCGGCCCAATGACCATTTTCCGTACCTTCCCGCCAAGTTTTACGAACTTAATAAGGGCGCCGGTGGGCAGCCTGCGAATATCCGTATACCAAGTTGTCATCGTCTCGAAGAAGCCCAGCAGTTCGGTCAGCCGTTCTTTCTGATACTTCTCGGTCTTGCCCGACTTGCCGGCTTCCTGCGCGCAGGCGCGAAGTACCGACAGGGTAGGGTCCACTTCGCGACGCTTCCGTTCATCCAGAATGATCTGAAACATTTCCCAGACGTCTTTCATAGACTCAAAGTGATCGCGACGATCTCCCATCACATGAACAACCCGGATAATTCCCCAGTTTTGGAGTTCGTGGAGGCTGTTGCTGACATTGGAGCGCGCCACCGACAGGGTATCGGTGATTTCTTCCGCATTGAGCGGCTCTGGCGATAGGAACAGCAGAGCGTGGATCTGCGCCACGGTCCGATTGATGCCCCAGCGGGTTCCCATTTCGCCCCAGTGGAGGATAAATTTCTGTGCAACAGGCGTGAGGTTCTTCATTGGAGCCTTTCTCTTCTGTCTATACAGAATATACAGGATAAACTAGATTTTGTCAAGATCTTTTCGGGATTCGTTTTTAAAAGATCGGGCGTGGGGGCCGCGGGAAAGATGGTGGCGCAAGCCAATGCCGAGCGCCACGGCAGAAGAACCGGACTGCGTCTGGAGCCTTGAGGTGAATGATGATTGCGGGCTGCTGTCGCCTCGTTCTAGGTCGCTCCCTGATCGGTCGCGACGTGTTCGTTGCCTGGCGGAGAGGGCGGGATTCGAACCCGCGGAAGAGATTGTTATCCCTTCAATGGATTAGCAATCCACCGCTTTCGACCACTCAGCCACCTCTCCGCGCGGTTGTACTTTCTGCGGCGACAGACCAGTCGAGCGGCCGAAATCATACCTCCCGGCCCCCAACGCTGTCAAGCGGCATTAAGAGCATTAAATCCCTTGCAACGGCCGATATTCCGATACAATGGGTATCGTGCCTGACCAGCGGCACCGAATTTGCGAAACCCCTGACCGGGAAATTGTTGATGCAACGATTCAAGCAAAACTACTGTGTCGGTCTGTCGACCCTGGCGGCGCTGATGGCTGCTATGTGGTGTTTTGCTCCAATCTGCTCCGCCGATTCGCCGGGCTTGACAATCGTCGTGGACGGGAACGCTGGCGACGATGGGGCGGGAGACGGCACCGCGGCCGCACCCTTTCGCACACCCCAGCGGGCCTTGCAGACCATCGGCTTCTACTACTCCGATCTTGAGATGCCCCTCGAGGTGATCCTGCGCCCCGGGCGCTATGTGGGCAGCCTGGACCTGCCGCCGACCAATGGGCGGCTGACCGTTCGCGCGTCCGCACCCGCGAATCAGACGGTAATGATCGAAGGCGGTGGGACTGTCCGATCCGGCCACGTTGTCCAGGGGGTAACCTTTGCCGGGGGCGACGGCGTTACGCTGGAGGCCGGCGGAACGATCCGCGGCTGTCGTGTCGAGCGCCACAGTGGCCCGGGGATCCGCATCACTCCGCCCGCGGCCGGGTGGTGGCGGGGCGAGACGGAGGACGCCGAACGGACCGCCCGAGTTGAAGACTGCGTGGTGACCCAGAACCAGGGCGGTGGCATTCGAGTCAGCGGCGTCCGCGCGGAGATTAACGGATCGAAAATTACCGGGAATCTGAGTGCCGATGACGGTGGCGGAGTTTGGATCGTCGCCGCCGACGCCGTTTCCATCCGCGACACGATCATCAACGATAACCTGTCCGCCGGCTCCGGCGGCGGGATCTTTTGTTCCTTCAGCGAATTAACGCTACGCGACAGCTACCTGGGCAGCAACCTGGCCAGCTCATCCGGCGGCGGTTTGGCTGCGGTCGGTGGCACCGTGTCTTGTCTCGATACGGACATCGCGCAGAACGGTTGTGGGATTCTCAATTCCGGCGGCGGGGGCGGCATCAGCCTGGTAGAGGTGGAGGCTGAGCTGGAGGGAAACGTGTTGTGGGCCAACGAGTCCCATTACGGTGGCGGTGTGGACGTCCTGGTGGAGCATTCGACGGTGGAGGTCTGGGACAACGTCATCGCCGGGAACCTGGCCACCGTCCTCGGCGGCGGACTGTGCGCCGAGGGGGACGGGCTTTTGTGGATAGACAGCAACCGCATCGACACGAACCTGGCTCCGGAGGCGGGAGCGATCGCCACCGAGGCGATTGAAACCGCTGAATCCGACAACGCAATCTACGACAACCTCACCCTATTGGGCGACAACCCGGACAACGAACCGCCGCGCGTTCCGTAGACGTCGCCCGAATCAATCCACCTGTCCGAAGATCGAAAAACTCGCCCAGGAGCCTTCAATAAATGGTATAATTTGTATAGAAGGGCCACGAATCACCGAAAAAACGACCTCATCCAGAACTGTCTGTTGAAATAGAGGAGGTGGGTGATGACGTTAAAGACCCATGCCTTTCTCGAGGTTGAGCTTGTCGACGGGCCGCTTCAAGGCGACCACCTGTTGGTGGACCGGCTGGGTCCCGATACGGTGCTGGTCTGCCGGATCCCCCCTGCCAAACACGCCTACGTTATCGACCGGACGGACCGGGTAGCTTACTTCTGCGAACACTGGCCTGCGTCGGACGCCGAGGTGGAAGCCTTTTTGAAGTTGAAAAAGAGCGATCAGGCCCACGACGCCTTGAAAAAAAAACTGGAACGCATCCGGACCCACCCCAAGGTCCACGCCTGCACCCCCGCATCGTCGATCCAGATTCCGCTCGACCGGTCCAGTCCGATCCGCTGCGAAAAGGACTGAGCGACGGGACACCAGGTCCAGCCGACGTTCAAACCGATTATCTTCCAATCTCAAACGGCTTGCGCAACAGCCAGACATCCTGGTAGGGATTTCCCGCGGCGGCCTTGGGCGCGAAGTCGAGCACTTCAAAATCGCCGGCCAGACAACCCCGGACATAGGTCTCCGGGTGGTAAGCCATGCACATGTTGGAGCCGGCGACCGAGCCGTCGCGGACGACGAATTGGCCGGACTGGTAGAGTTCTTGCTCCTCGGGGGCGAGTTGATCCAAATACTGATCGCCATGGGTGGTGATCAGTAAATGTCCACCGGGTTGGAGCAGCCGCGCCAGCTCGGCTATCCACGCCTGTCCAAGCGGCTCGGACAGGTGGGTAAAAACCGACAGGGCGTAGATCAAATCGAATTGACCGTCTCCGTATTCCAGCGGCGGATCAAGGCGGTTGGTGGCAAAGCTTGCAAAAGGTAGCTTTCGCGCGCACCAGTCGCCCAGTTCCGCTTTGCATTCCGTCCCGTGGACCTGGGCGTTTTCGAGCGCGTGCCAGTGCCGGAGCACACGCCCGCAGCCGCATCCGAAGTCGAGGATCGAACGGAACTCCTCGATGGGCTTTTCATTCCGCGCGAGGGTCTGACGGAGGGTCTCGGCCCCCAGGCGCCCGCCCTCGAAAAACCAGAGCAAGTCGTAAGAGCCGGAGATGTCGTGGATCAGCCGAATCGGTGGGATCGGCAACCGGTCGGGGGCTCCGCCCAGCCAATACCGCAGGTTGCGACGCACCAGCGGCCACCCGCCTTGTTGCCGCGTCTCATAGATTGGAGAGACGAGCGGTCCAAGTCCTAGTGTGCGAACCAGCCACTCTAGTGCGCGCTTCATTTGTCCTTGGGCTTCCAGTTGCGGGTTTGGGACATCTTGGCGATGACTTGCGCGATCTGCTCGGGCGTGCGTGCCGCACGTTGGCAGACAGTGGTGCACAGGTAGACTGCCGCTTCGAAGGTTTTCGGCTCCTCCGGATACAGGAAGACCGCTTCCAGGAACGACTTGCTCTCCTCCAAGTTCAGGCGCTGCACCAGCTTGACCGGAACTCGCGCCGCCAGGCTGCGGCGGACCAACGCCTCGGTGTCTTTATCGCCTGGTTTTCCGACCACGCGAAACAGCGCCGGGATCGTCAAATGGTTTTCCAGGGCAAACGCCACGTCGGAAAGCTGACCCGGGCTCGCGCCGGCACCGGCGAAACTGGCCATCTTTAGAATCGCTTTAATGCGATTCTTCATGGCCTTCGTGTCCACAAACATTTTCTGACCATCGGTAAACTTCAAAATGTGGATCAGGTTCAGAACCGCCGTGGCGTTCCACCCCAGGGGAAGATGTCCGGACTCCAAAGAGCCCAGTGGCTTGTCGGCCACCCGGATGTCCAGATAGGCTCCGGTGGGTTTGT
>JAJDCN010000074.1 GCA_029260815.1 Planctomycetota bacterium | reverse complement strand
CTACCTATGGTGCGAACGGGAAAATGCTTGTGGGACTTGGGGCCGCGGATGATGGCTACGGCTATCTCAGTACCTTTAGTTCAAAAGGGAGGCGGCTTGTCCTAATCGGCTCAGCGGGGAATGACGGCTACTTTTCCACATTTAGCGCAAGCGGGAAGGCTCTAGTAGAGTTGGGCGCATCGGCTGGCGGGGATGGGGGGCTTATTACCTATGGCTCAAGCGGGAAGCCGATTATAAAACTTGGGGCATCAGTGGAAACAGGAGAGGGTCTATTGGTTATATTTTCTAAGGACGGCAGCTTGCTGTGGAACAGCCCTTTAGATAAATGATTAGTCGGGTAGTAATCATTTGTTTTCTCGGAGCCCTTTGCTGCGAAACCTGAGGAGTCCAGATACAGGTACATCACGTGGATGATCGAACCAACGTGTATCTTGATTGCTGTGCCTACAGCAGTCTCATGAATATAGTGAACGCAGATGACCTGCTTGGCGCAATGAAACCCAAGCGGATGCAGATTCTACTGAGTCCGGTTTCGATCCTAGAGATTCTGCCCACATTTGAATGCGACCCAGAAACAGGGAAGAGACTCTTAGGATTTGCGACATCTGTCTGCTTTGAGCGTATTCTCAAGAATCCCAAGGAGATGCTCCTTGATGACATCCGGAGCTTCGCTAATTTGGGCCGGGAGGCAGAAGCGTATCTTCCACCTGAAGAGTGTAACGCGAAGTGGAAGACCGTCAAAAATATTCTGGCAATGGGAAAGATCGATGATGACGAGTTTTTCGAAGAAACGCGCCAATCGAAGGCATACCGTTCTCAGGGATTGCACAACCCCGCCGAGATTATTCATGACGAGTTCCGCAAGATGGACAAGAAAACAGGTGAGGGAAAAAACTTAGCCTTGGCCCTTGAGTCACCCAAGGCGTTCTGGAAACTAAGCATGGAATCGCTTGGGCCTTTTCTATGTGCAATCGTTGAGGGTTTCGTGTCTGAAGTCGGCGTTGACAAGAGATTCGCAAGAAAGATCATCGAGGATCTCGACCGTCTTCCCCGAATCGAATATGCATTGAAGCAGCAAGTAGAGATGATACGGGCGCACTTTCCGAACAAGGTCGTAGAGAAGGACTCCACGGCTGACGACAATATCCAGGCCGTTTACCTCGGATGCACTCAGTACTTTGTTACAGATGATAAGCAATTCTCCCGGCGCCTTTGCGGGATTGTTCCCGAGCAAGGTTTTCCCCGTGTGCTTACATCTCATGATTTCTTGGCTTTGTTGGGGCTGACGTGAGATCCAGATTCCGTGCTTACTCGCTTCCAGAGACTCGCTTTGACCTCCTCCCCGCGAACTGGTCCAGTTTTTATGAGAGAACCTTGTCGGCCTCATGGCCGGAAAGGATTTTCTGCAAAACACAAAGTCGCGAATTGTGAAATAAACTAAACTTCGCGAGCAGACCTTTATTACCCCCCACGGCAGGATCGATCACCGCCCCCTGCCCCCCCCTGTCCGATTCCGTCCGACTGACACAACCGCACCACCCTTCTGAGCATTTGCTTTCGTGGTTGGACGCTATTCGCCTGAGCGCCGAGCTTGCGAGAATCCCCCGTGAAGCCTCGACGCGCGTAGCAGGCTCCCCGAAGTCACACAAATAATCGCAGAGGCCCTGAGTGCCACCAGAGCGCTCTTGAAGCGCCCACACGACAGGAGTACCCACAATCCTTATCCGTTCCCTCGTGCCGCCTCGACCATTGCCACAATCCCCGCCCGAATCGCCTCAGGCAGATCGGGCCAAGCGTCGATAACCCGCCCCAAATCCGCGTCAGGCGCACCCTTCCCGGAAATCCATTGTGCTACTATTGTGCTCCCAATCGTTCCGGGATGCGACATTTTGGGGTTTTGTTCGTTCCGGCTTTCGACATCCCCATCGCCCGGAGACGTAGTAACGGAAGGCTTTTCAGCTTGTTTTGCTGACTCTTGAGTGGTAGCGGAGGAGGGACTCGAACCCCCGACACGCGGATTATGATTCCGCTGCTCTAACCAACTGAGCTACTCCGCCCGAATCGGGTTATTATACGACAAGATGGCCCAGTTTCAAGCTCCACGGCCAAGATTTTTCCAGCCGGACCGCACGCCGCCTGCATGTGCGGCGGTCGGGAAAAGTAGGGGTTTACCTCTCGCACGCCAGAGCATACAATGCGCCCACTGAATGCTCCGGCCATCCAGCGCGGCTCTGACCTATAGATCAAAGGGGGTGCACCATCCAGACTGATCCATTCGTCCATCTACACGTCCACAGCCACTACAGTCTGCTGGACGGGGCTTGCAAAATCGATGAGCTGGTCCAGACGGCCAAGAACAATCACATGGATGCCTTGGCCCTGACGGATCACGGCAACTTGTTCGGAGCCATCGAGTTCTACAGCGCCGCGACCGCCGCCGGGATCAAACCGATCCTCGGCTGCGAGGCGTATCTGAGCTTCGGTTCTCGCACCGAGCGCGAAGGCCGCGGGGGGAGTTACTACCACATCACTCTGCTAGTCCAGGACAACACGGGCTACCAGAACATGCTCAAACTCGCTTCCGCCGCCTACCTGGATGGCTTCTATTACAAACCACGTCTGGACCGGGCGCTGTTGCGCGAGCATGGTGCCGGGCTGATCGCCTTGAGCGGGTGCATGAAGGGTGCCGCCAACCAGAACCTGCTGCGAGACGATTTCGACCGCGCCGTGACCGAGGCCACCGAGCTGCGCGACATCTTCGGCGAAGAAAACTTCTACATGGAATTGATGGACAACGGGGTCGCCAAGCAGCAGGAACTGAACGAAGGTTTGCTCCAGATTGCGCAGAAGATCGGCGTGCCACCGGTGGCTACCAACGACATTCACTACATCGACCAAAACGACTCCTTCGCCCACGATTGCCTGATCTGTATTGGCCACGGCAAGACGATCGAAGACCCCAACCGCCTGCGCTATCCCACCGATCAGTTCTACTTCAAGAACGGCGATCAAATGCGCGAGGTCTTTGAAAAAGTCCCAGAAGCGGTGAAAAATACCCGCGTCATCGCCGATCGCTGCAACATGGAGATCGACTTCAAAACACGACACATGCCGAAGTTTGAAGCCCACGAGCATAAGTCCAACCGAGACATCTTTCACGAACTGTGCGAGACGGGCTCCCGCAAACACTACGGCGAGCCGCTCCCCGAGGCTGCACGCAAGCGACTCGATCACGAGATGGGCGTCATCGAGCGCATGGGCTACATCAGCTACTTCCTGATCGTTTACGATTTCGTCAACTTCGCGCGCACCGAAAAGATCCCCGTCGGCTACCGCGGCTCCTGCGGCGGTTCCCTGGTGGCCTACGCGCTGGGTATCTCGACGATCGATCCGTTGCGCTACAACATCCTGTTCGAGCGGTTTCTTGACGAACAACGCCAGGAGGCGCCGGATATCGATATCGACCTTTGCATGCATGGCCGCGACCGCGTGATCGAGTATGTCATTGACAAGTACGGTGCCGACAAGCTGGCTCAGAT
>JAJDCN010000073.1 GCA_029260815.1 Planctomycetota bacterium | reverse complement strand
CGATGACATTTTGTAATTCACGCACGTTGCCCGGCCAAGCTGCGCGGGACAACGCAGCCAAGGCCTCCGGTGCGAACCCGTCCAGCGTCTTGCCTTCCCGCGCGGAAAATATTTTCAGGAAGTGGTTTGCCAGCAACGGGATGTCTTCGTGACGTTCGCGCAGCGGAGGGATTTGGATGGGATAGACTAGCAGCCGGTAGTACAGATCCTCACGGAACCGCCCGGCTGTGACTGCCGCTTCCATGTCTACGTTGGTGGCCGCGAGGATTCGAACGCTGACCCGCCGAGTCTTTGTATCGCCCACGGGCCGAATCTCGCGCTCCTGAATCATCCGCGTGATCTTGCCCTGCAGGTCGGTGGCCATCTCGCTGATCTCGTCCAGGAACAGCGTCCCACCGTGAGCCTCTTCCACCAACCCCCGCCGGTCGGCTTGCGCGCCGGAGAAGGCGCCCTTGACGTGACCGAACAGCTCTGACTCCAGCAGTTCCCGTGGGATGGCGGCGCAGTTGATCGCCAGGAAGGGATGTTTCGCTCGCGGGCTGTTGAAGTGGATGGCCCGCGCGACCAGTTCCTTACCGGTGCCGCTCTCGCCGCTGATCAGGACGGTGGCGTCGGAGCGGCACACGTCGCGAACGAGTCCGTAGACCTTGTGCATGGGCGGACTGTTGCCGATCAGGTTCTCGAATGCGAATTTCTCTTCGACTTGTCGTTGGAGTCGGTGGGTCTGTTCCAACAGCCTCTTGCGTTCCACTGCGCGGCGAACCAGTAGGACCATCTCGTCCGGATCGAACGGCTTGGTGATATAGTCGTAAGCTCCGGCCCGCATCGCCTCGACTGCCTGCGCGACTTCTGCATAGGCGGTCATGACGATCACTTCGGTATGGGGACTGTGGGTCTTGACGGCTTGAAGAATCTCCATCCCGCCCACGTGCGGCATCTTGATGTCGGTCACCACCAGGTCGAAGTCGCCCTCGGTCGCAAGACGCAGGCCCTCTTGCGCCGATTCGGCGGTGACCAGGTCGAATTCGTCCTCCAGCAGGCTGCGAAACAATTCCAGCATGCTCGCCTTGTCGTCGATCACTAGGGCGCGGGCGGTCTTCGCAGGCGGATCGGGGTCTCGACGGTCTGGAACTTTCCGGTTCTGTTTCGCTCCGGGTTTTGAGGTCATGTAACGGTCCTATCCACTTGTGCTATCTTTGTAAAGGAGGATAGCACAAGGAAGCAAGGTACCTCAATAGCGAATCGACATAGATGCCGGGCCTTCCCGTGACACACAGAGGAAGACCGAAGACTCGCTCAAAAGCGATTGACAGGGCGGCTGGCATGAGGTACGTTATTTCCCTTCAGGGGTGATCGGGGGGAAATGGACTCATGAAATCGCGTACGCTCGTCATTGGCGGTGTTGTTCTCGCCGCACTTCTCATTACAGGACTCCTGTTGAGTCCAATCCTCAAGCAGCCCGATTCGGAATCGGACCAGGCCCAGCGACCCGAAGGAGAGCCGATCGGCCGTTTTACCAAGCAGGGGCTCCTGTTTTCGGCTCCCGGCGTAACGGCGGAAAGCGATGACGTCCCGTCCGGTGTGGACGAGGAAGACCCGGTCGCCTCCGAAGGCGAGAAGACCGCCCCGGTGAGCGACGTGTGGCTGATGGAGAACTTTGCCGCACTCGAGAACCGGGCTCTGTTCAATATCCATCCTTCTTCCAAGTACGATCGCGACAAGCACCACAGCACCGTCGTCAAGGTTTCCGGCGATGAATACGCCAACGGTGTGCTGGCCATTCAGAAGATCGAATCCGGACGTGATCCTCAGGACGATCGCGAACTCTACAACATGATCCGGATCCTCGTGGCTCATGGGGCTTTCAAGCCGGCGGCCGCCCTGTGCGAGCGCTTTATTGAGGCGTATCCCGGCTCGCCGTTGGTGTTCAAGATGTTTGTCGCGTGGGGACAGGCGAAGAACAACCTGGGCGACGTGCCCGGCCAGATCCAGGTCTACGAAGATTTCATCGCTCGTTATCCCGCGCAAAAAAAGGACGTGGACTGGTTCAAATCGCAAATCGAGCAGCTTCGCAGCGCTCCGGACTGGCAGTGGTACGTGGACAACCTGCCCGACCTTGTGGAGATGAATGCCTCGGCCCTCAAGTCAAAAGCCCCGCGACTGCGGGGCGCCTACGAACAGGCCAAGAAGGTGCCCGGCGGCCGGCGCGAGCTGGCCCGCTTGATCGCCTTGCTCGCCAAGGCCGGCGAGAGCCAGTTCATCACGGAACAGACCGCCGATGGCTCCGTGCAGGAGCGCGTGGAAGCAACGCGCCTGCTTGAAGGCCAACCGGACCTCCTGATCCAGCGCCTGACCGATGCCCACCCCTACGTCCGCCGACAGGCGGCCACGGCGCTGGGCATGGCCAAGCACAAGCCTGCAGTGGACGGTTTGGTTAAGATGCTTCGCAACGATCCGGTCCCCGACCTCCGGGCGGTTGCCGCGCGGGCACTGGGCGACATCGGCGGCGATCCGGCGGTCGCCGCGCTGGTTGCGGCGCTGGCTTCGGAAGACGCAGAGATCCGGCGCGGAGCGATCATCGGGCTGGGTCGGGTCGGGAGCGATGCGGCCAAGGCCGCGCTTCGGACACACAAGGAGCAGGAAACGGATTCCGAACTCAAAGACGTCATCGATGCCAATTTGGAGTTGTAAGGGGGAATAGATCGAATGCGAAGGCTCGTTCAACACGGACTCACCGCATTGGTACTGTTGATCGTACTGCTGCATAGCACAACCGCCTCGGCGATCGACGTGGTCCGCAACGTGCGCGCGACCATGGGCAACGCAGGCGGCTGGAACGACCGCCGTCCGACCAACCGCGGCGATTCCAAGTTCGTCCACGAAGGCGAGCCGATTCGCGTGTATTGGTCCATCTCCAAGGACAAGCGAAAGGTGAAGGAATGCCGCGTTGAGATCTCCATGACCGACGTCACCACCAAAAAGGTATTAAAGACGTATAAGCCCACGACGCTCTATAAGAGTGGCAGGCACCGGTTCACCATCCCAGGCGACTGGCGGCTGAGCGGCGATTTCAAGAGAGGGATCTATTCCGTCGAAGTCCGAACCACCGTGGTTACGCCCCGCGCCGAAAAAGGAAGCACGGACGTGGACTGGTCCTGGGTTCTCTTGCGTCCCATGAAGAAATGGAACATGATCGTGTTTATCTCCGGGGACAACAGCCTGTCCGGCTCCGTCAAGGGCGATCTGGAGGAGATGGATATCGAAGACTCCAACGAAAATGTCAACTGTATCGTCCTATACGACCGTAAGCTGCCCAAGCGCAACGGAAGAGGCGACACCCGTTGTATCCGGATTCAGCAGAATTTCAGCGCAAAGCGACAAGGGATCCACCTGCGTTACAATCGGTTGCGGGACAACAGCTACGAACTCAACACGGGCGATCCGGAGGAGGCCTATCAATTTTTCAAGTGGGTTCACGAAAATCATCCGGCCGAAAAGTGGATGGTGATTTTCTGGGACCACGGCGACGGCTTTCGAAAGCACAACAGCGATGACACGAGCAAAAATGCCGGCGTGAAACCCAGTCACCTTACCTTGAACTCCACCGCGAAAGTGCTCGGCAAGCTCAAGACCCTGCGCGGTCGCGACACGGAAATCGTTGGATTCGACAACTGCCTGATGGCCATGTTGGAAGTTGGTTACGCCTTGAAGGATTCCGCCCAATATCTCGTTGCCTCCCAACGCCGGGAGGGCAGCGCCGGCTGGTATCACCAACGTTTGATCTACTATGCGGGCCGCGACGAATCGCCGTCGCCGGAGCAGATGGCCAAGCTCATTGTCAAAAACGGCAGGAATTCGTCCGCTATCCGGACCATTTCCGCCATGCGCCTGCGTGGCGGGCCGAAGAATGTGGTCGATCTGGCCACCTCGGTCGACAAGTTCGCCGGCGCACTCAACGCGGAATCCACCCTATGTCCCGAACAACTGATCCAGGCCCGCAAGGACTGTGGCGTTAGCGACGGCGGTACCA
>JAJDCN010000072.1 GCA_029260815.1 Planctomycetota bacterium | reverse complement strand
CTGTACCGACAAGGGTTCTTGGGAAGGCCAACCGTTCGCGTCGATTGGCTTTTCGGACGGGCGGATGGAGGTTCGACAATGCCGGGGCGTACAGGCGCGCATCGGACGGATCTTTGCAATGTTGGACTCGTAAGCAGCCGGCCCAACGGCCTTTTCCAGTTGCCTGCAAAGTATTCATAACGTCTCCATTCTCAAAACTTGCGTGGGTCGAGGGTGCACCGGCGCGTCGCAAGAAATTCCTTGATCGGTCGGGATCGATGTGCTATAAAATCTCCTGAGGGGATAACATGCACGTCAGAATGTCGGGTTGTTTATCTGTCACGTTCTCTCCCAAACGCCACGAATACCAACTCAGGATCGGCAGCACGAATCAATTGTTGAGGGGCGGCAGAAACGTGCATGGGTTCGGAAACATTCTCTTTGGAGAGCGAGCGGAAAGGAACCTCCGATCGTTGCGGTGCGTGTAGGTTTCCAATTCGTTCATGGGAGTTGCAAGGGAGGCGTTGATTCATGTACTACACCCCGAAACAATTGGCGATCGTCAAGCATGTTTTGCAGTATCGGAAGGAACATGGCGTGTCGCCCACGCTCGAGGAAATCGGGCGGCACTTCAAGGTGTCGAAAATCACTATCTTTGAGCATGTTGGAGCTCTGGAGAAAAAGGGCGCAATTACCCGCGTGAAAGGCCGATCGCGGTCCGTTGAGGTAATCGATCCTGAGTTGAGCGAGAACAACGGGGGCGCCCTCCCCATGGTTGGTGTGATCGCTGCGGGCAAGCCGATTGAAGCGATCGAAGCGCACGAGAAGCTGGACCTATCCAAGATCGTGTCATCGGGGAAAGAGTGCTTCGCTCTGAAAGTTCAAGGGGATTCTATGATCGATGACCACATTCGCGACGGCGACTACGTGATCGTCGAGCGGCGGTCGCAGGCCCGCGACGGAGAAACTGTTGTGGCGATCCTGGAAAATGAGGACGCAACGCTCAAGCGCTTCTATCGCGAAAACGGCCATATTCGGCTACAGCCGGCCAATCAAAACTACCCGCCAGTGATTACCAACAAGGTAGAAGTCCGCGGCGTTGTCGTTGGTGTGCTGCGCAAGTACTAGCGCCTGCAAGTTGAATGAAAACCGTCTGCTGCCACAGAGACTGGGAAAGCCGTTGGGTTGGTACCACGCCACTGGACGACTTGGAGCGTTCTCTGAAGGTTGACCCTCGATGACATCGATTGGAAAGCTGTTCGCGGAATCCCCCTTCGGCCCCTTGGCGGGCCATACTGAAAAAGTTCATGAGTGCGTCTCGCGGATTCGAGATCTGTTTGAGGCTCTGCTGGCGGAAGATCATGCGCGCTTGAAAGTGCTGCACGATGAAATCTCCGGGCTCGAGCATGAAGCGGATCGATTCAAGAACGACGTCCGCGAACAAATGCCCCGCACGATTTTTCTTCCAGTCGATCGGTCGACCCTGATCCGGTTTCTCAAAGAGCAGGACAGCATTGCCGACACCGCTGAAGACGTAGCTGTCTTGTTGATCATGCGCAAGACCACGGTGCATGCCGATCTCAAAGCGGATTTGATGGCCTATGTTCTCAAGGTCATCGAGACCAGTGAAAAGCTTGTCGAGGCTTCGCGCTCGTTTCAACGCGCCCTGGAGAAGAAGTTCCAGGGCTCTGAAGCGGATCGGGTCGTGGATTTGTGTAAAGACATCAGCCGGATGGAATGGGAAACCGATCAAATGCGGCGGGCCCTGTCGATCAAGACCTTTGCCATCGAAGACCAGTTGGATCCGGTGACCATTTTCTTCTATACGAAGCTCTTTGTGGCTCTGGGAAAAATTGCGGACCATGCGGAAAACACAGCAGACAACCTCCGGCTCATGGTTCGGAAGAAATAAGTCGACTCGAAAATGACGGCTCCGCCTTGCCTGCTGCAGCCCTATCCCTTATAATCTCTATCTGGCAATGCATCGAAACCTCTTCAAGAGGAAGCGGCTTCAATGAACGCAAAGCACCTTCGAAAACTGCTCGACGACGTGAAAAGCGGAAAGACTTCCGTGGCCGACGCCGTGGGCGCCCTCAAAGCGCCGCCCTATCAGGACGTCTCTTTCGCCAGGGTCGACTCCCACCGCGACCTTCGCTGCGGGTTTCCTGAGGTGATCTTCGGCCAGGGCAAGACCCCGGTCCAGGTCGCACGCATCGCAAAAGAGATTCTCAAACACGCCGACAAGCTATTGGCCACGCGAGCAGACCGGGCGGCGTACACCGCGGTGAAGAAGGTTCTTCCGAAAGCGAAATACCATAAGGTTGCTCGCGCGATTACGTACGAAAAGGCTCCGTCGAAACCGTCGGGGAAAGCGATCCTGGTGGTCTCGGCGGGAACTTCCGACATCCCGGTGGCCGAAGAGGCGCGGGTCACAGCCGAAATCATGGGAAACAAAGTGGAGACTCTGTTCGATGTGGGCGTGGCCGGAATCCATCGGCTCATCAACAATTCGCCTGGCATTCAAGCGGCCAACGTGCTGATCGTCGTAGCTGGAATGGAGGGCGCCTTGGCATCGGTGGTTGGGGGCATGGTCGCCCGCCCGGTCATTGCGGTGCCCACTTCGGTGGGCTATGGAGCCGCCTTTGGGGGGATCACACCGTTGTTGGCAATGCTCAATTCCTGCGCCGCCGGTGTAACCGTGGTCAATATCGACAACGGATTTGGCGCCGGTTATGTGGCCTCTCTGATCAACCGGACCGATGAAGACCGTTAGAGCGATCCCCAAGCTGTCGACCCGCCCGCGAGAGGCACACAAGAACGACTTCGGCCATGTCGTGGTCCTCGCCGGGTCTCGTGGCATGACCGGAGCGGCAGCCCTCACCTGTCAGGCTGCCTTGCGTGTGGGAGCGGGGCTGGTGACCTTGGGCATCCCCAAGTCGTTGAACGGGATCCTGGAGGCAAAGCTGACCGAGACAATGACGCGGCCGCTCCCGGAAACCGCTGAAGGAGCGCTGGCGGCGTCGGCATTTTTGCCGATCCAGCAGTTGTTGATCGAGGGCGACGTACTAGCCATCGGTCCGGGGCTGTCGCAGCAGCCGCAGACCGCCGCGCTGGCACGCAAGGTCCTTGCCCGCTGTGAGATCCCGTGCGTGGTCGATGCGGATGGCCTCAACGCCCTGGCGGCGATGCGGATGGTGAGGCGTGTCCAGTTTGGTGGACGTGCCGTTCTGACACCGCACCCGGGCGAATTCGAACGACTCACTGGTGTGCGGCCGGGCCGAACGACCACCGAGCGCATCGCCGCGGCAGCGGCCTTTGCCGGAAAGCACGGTGCGGTCATGTTGCTCAAGGGCCATCGGACGGTCGTGACCGATGGAAAGCGATGTTACGAAAACAAGACGGGCAATCCAGGGATGGCCACCGCGGGGTGCGGCGATGTACTCGCCGGGATCATTGCCGGGGCTTTGGCCCAGGGGATGGATGCAATGGATGCGGCTATTTTCGGAGCTCACGTGCACGGGTTGGCGGGCGATCTCGCCCGGCAGGCGGTGGGGGAACATTCGGTGATTGCCTCAGACCTCCTAGAGGCGTTGCCTACCGCGGTGGTGAAGAACCAAAAACGCAAATAGGTCTGAACATTCGAGATTGGACGGTGACTATGGAAAGAGCAATCGTCGGTTTTTGTGCTTTGTCAGCCCGATGCCGTTGGTGGGCGATCCTATGGGTTCTTCTCCTGGGTGGAGCCGTGCCTGTTGCTCATGCGCGGCCGATTGTGTTGCGCGTGCTGTTCCGCGTTGTGGATGAAGCGGGGAAACCGATCAAAGGAGCGATTATAATCAACCGCGAGGCCGACAAAGGGTTGGGTCGGTACGGTCCCGCGGGCGATCGTGGGAAAGCGGTGACGAACGAGCGCGGTATAGGCGTGATGCAATGCAAGAGCGGCATCGCGATCAACATCAAGATCTTCAAAGAAGGGTATACGGTTGCTACACTCTTGAGGTTTACGGCTCCACAGGAGAGATTAAAGAAACCAATGGCCGTGACCCTTCGCAGGCTGTGTGTCCTGTCCGGCAGACTCATCGAACGGCGGGACAAGGAATCCGTCCCGATTCATAATATGCATGTGGAGGCTCTGCTCAACGACGCTCACCCTTTGACGGATAACATGTACATGCTGAGCCCTTCCCGCGAGGTCCTGTCGGACAAAAACGGGCGCTTCGTCCTGCAGGATTTGCCTCCGGGGCCGATCTCCTTCATTGCCTACAATACGGCACATCGGGACCGTTACTTCCGTGTGGAGGACTTGAAGCCCGGCGAAAACCGATCCCTCAATGAGATCATTGTAGAGAGAATTCCCACCGGCGACTTAACGGGCACGGTGGAGATGGATAGAAAGGGCATTGAACCGAATCAATTTGATTTGTCGGTTGGCCGATTGGTCACAGGCTCCGGCGGACGCTTCATACGTGTCCAATGGCGATCGATCCCAATCGATAAAGATTGGACCTTTCATGCCAAAGGGCTGGAGGAAGGCGACTACATCTACTTCTTCACCTGGCTCAGCCGAGACAAAAAACGAGGCATTTTTCAGGCGCAAGAGAAGTTCCGCATCCAAGCTGGAAAGGCGGAAACAGTTCAAATCCGCGGACACAAGAATGGAACGCTCCATGGCGTGGTGACCGGACTCGATGGAAAGCCTTCGTTCGGTGTTCAGGTTACCGCCAATCACCTGCTCTTCGAGCGGTCGACGTTTAAGCCACTGTCTATGAAAGTGGATGTTTCAGTATCGGTCTTTACGGACAAGAACGGGAGGTATCGTTTTGAAGACCTAATGCCGGGCGCCTATCTTATTCGGATGCACGATGCAGACTTGGTCCTCGGAAAATACGCCGATCTTCCCGAAGCAGGCAATGTGGGTCCAGTAACTCTCCAACAAGTTGAGACAAAAAAAGTCCGAGTTGAGATGTCTGGACAGAATATTGTATTTTCATCGCCCATGTCGACCCTTCTCATGCCTGCCACCAAAGGGGCGTTGGGATATGATGTCAACGCCGAGATCGCCTGGCTTACCCGTTTGTCCCAAACTGGTCGTGGTGTGGTCGAAAATGTCCCGGCCACGGACGTGGTGCTCGGCGTGAAGTACTATTCCAGCCCGATATGTAGACTCTATACGTTGCGTCGGCTCAACGCCGACACGCTCAAGGGCAAGGAGCCGGTTCCGGTCAAGTTTGAAATCAAAAAAGGGGTCACGCTACATGGCAAGGTTGTTCTTCGCAAGGGCGGTAAAATTGTTCCTTCCCGTATTCTTCTGGTCGATTTCCTCAGTGCGGGTGCCATCGCAGAGGCCGGTACTCAGGCCGACGGCACATTCACAATCCAGCACATCCAGCCGGGCACCTACGCAATCTCCGTGGTCGACCTGACCGATTCCCACGCCGGACCAATCCGTGGCGTACTGCAGAAACAAACCGTAAAGGTGGTCGGCGACGAGGATCGAATCGACCTTGTCATTGATGCGGAGATGAAACCTTCTTCATTTTCCGTCGACCTGCCAGAAAAACCCTAAAGGGCCGTTTCGCAACTCGAGCCCGAGAAGCGGTCGTCTAACCTTGTTCCGGGTGGCTCCGGCCTGGTCTACCGGTCTTTCATTGTGGATAATTGTCGAGGTTTATCGCCTTTTCAAGGATGCGTGGGCGTTGTGGCGCACGTCTGCGTTGTGGAGTCGGCTTCCGGCTCGGCCCTTTTGGGCGCGGTCAATAATTTTTCGCAAAAAAGCGTTGTCGATCCGGAGGTTGCTGTTTAGAATCAGCTGAGAGGGTATCGACAGAGGGGGCGCGAAGCCAATGGATCATTTGAAAGAGCGCCTTGCGCTATTGCAAGACGATCTCAACAAATTGCTCAAGGAAGTGAGATCCAGCTCCAGTGCGATTCGTGTGCAGGATCTGAAAGCGGTCCTGAAGCTTTCGCGCGATCTGGAGTCCTTTGCGATCGGTCAGATTGCATTGAAGGAACGGGACGCGAAGAAGCGATAGCGTCGCATCGGCCTGTTGGCTCACGGAGGAGATCATGGGCAAGTTCGTTTTGCCGACCGAGACGGTTCCCGTATGGGCCGCTGGAAGTCCGACGTTGACTTGGTTGCTCGTATTGGTCATTGTCGCAGCCTTTGGCGTCGTCCTCTGGTCCGCGCGCGCGGTACTTCGGGACTTCCAGCGGCGTAATTTGAACAACCCGAATGCCGGCTCGGTAGAGGACCTTTTTGCGGGCGACTTCCGCCCGATTCGCGTCGGCCACTTAGTGCCCAGTGACCTGAATATCCAGCGGTACTACTCCTATTACGGTCCCCGACCCGAGCTTGATGAAAAACTGCGCGAGCATTTGACGGCGCGGAGCTCCGTTCTGTTGACCGGCGCCGGCGGTTCCGGTAAAAGCCGCAGTCTATGGGAGGCTCTCCGGGCATGCCCGGATTTGAAGGAGCACTGGGTGGTTGCCCTTACCGGTCCTCTGTATCCGGCTTTGTTGGAACAACTGCATCCGCCCAAGGGAAATTACATCCTTGTGCTGGACGACATCGATCGGTTTTGTGATCCCTATCATAGCGTAGCGGGCCTATTGGAGAAACTGGGCGGGTGCGGCGACGAATTGGTGACGATCGGTACCCTGAATCAAAGTCGCGGGCGGGCTCGGTACGAGCGCTACGGGAAGCACTTCGGAAAACTGGAAGAGGTGCATGTTGGTCCCATGTCCAAGGCTGATCTGGAGGCCCTCGCGGAGCGAACCAGTTGTCAGGATATTCTCAAGGAAGCCTCCGAAAAGCGCCCCTTGGATGCTTTGATGCCCCTGCGTCGGCTGAGACAACGATACAAAAACCTCAGTGAACCGGAGAAACAACTTCTTCTGTGTCTCAAGGCCATGCGTCGGCTGAACCTGCCTTTGACCGAAGCGCTTAGTCAAGAACTCTACGAGTCGATTTGTCCGGACGCGCAATACCCCCGCGCTGCTGCCGGGATTCGCAGCAACAGTTATGTGGGCTACGAGGCTGGGAGGTTTGTGGTTAGCGACAGGGTTTTTTCTCAGCTTTCTGAGAGCACAGACGATTGGGTGGAAGAAATCGTGAAGTTCTTGCTATCCGGGAATCACCTTCAGGCGCTGTGGTTGGCCGGGCTCCAGCTTTATCACGAACAAGCGAGCGACCAGAGCCAAAAATGTTTCGAAGCGCTTTCTGCTAAAACCGACGAAGAGGGCTGCCATCCCTGCCTGTCCGCATATTGTGATGAATTTCCACTTCTGAGTGGCGAGGCGGCGTCGGGCGAGGTAGGCGAGACTCCCTCCGCGATCGAGCAGGAAACACCGGTTGCTATGCCTGGAGCCGATGTGAAACGAGAGGCCCTGGAGCTTGCCGTGCTGGGAGAGACCGAAGAGGCGATCCGGAAATTGCGGGCGGTAATCGCGCTGAATGTTGAAGATGCCGACTGTCACTTTTGGTTGGCAGAAATGCATCAACGCTTGGGCGAGATGGAAGCGGCCGAGCGATACTTTAAGCAAGGGCTGCGCGCTGACGCCCTGGATCCGCGGGCGCATTTTGAGTATGGGAAGTTCTTGGAAGACCGACACCGTGAACGCCCGGCTTTGAGCGAGTTTTTCACTTCCGCCCTTCTGAGAATCTTAACCGGCAAGCGTGACTTGAAAGCTCTCGCCAAATGCCTGGAGCTTACGGAAAAAGTGGAAGACGAATACACAAGATATCTCGTCTCCGGGTTTTATGCCGGGGTTCTTTACGTGGAGGGCGGGCAGGATCAAGCCCTTCACCTCGTCGCAGAACTGGAGCCCAACCGGGGGCGGATGCCGCTTGTGGACTGCCTCCTCGGTGCGATTTCTGGAGGCGGCGGGGTCGAACAGATTCCTGGTGATGATCTGGAGGCTCGAGCGGCGCGCACGCTACGAGATATGATTCACGAGGCCCGAGCCTCTGCGTCGGTTCAATAACCAGCGAGCGACGTCGGCCCTATGGCGATGTAGATGAGCTTTTCGGCTGCAACTCGACTTCTACCCAGTTCGAGTTGTTGGCTGTCTCCGTTCGCAAGCGGCCGCGGATCGGCTTGTCCGATTTCGGGTCAAACAACCGGATCTCCAAAACGACCGCAGCGCGTGTTCCCTCTTGATCCCATATGGCTCGCAACAGGTCCGTACCGAACGAAAGGTAGGCCTTGCCGCGACCGGACTGGTTAATCGTTATCCCCGCTTCCGTCTTGGACACTGTGACGTCAAACACGGTGGATTGGCCATTCAGCGGCTGGACCGTATACGACCACGTACCAGTTTCGAGTGCCTTGTAAGGTGCGCTCAGGTCCTTTGGAGGCTCCACCTTGTTCAGTTGTTGTCGGATCCAGGCGGCCGGCAGCAGGGGCGCCTGTGTGCGCGCAATCAAAACATTTTCCTCGTCGGGGGGCGTGAGAAGCTCGGTAACACCAAGACCCTTTTCGGAGATCCATTCGACAATCGTATGAGCCGGTTCGTAGATCGCGAAACCGGAAAGGTTTTCAATCGTTTCGTCTCCTACGCGAATCGAGCCGGAAAGGAATACATACGGACCTGAAAATTGAATATCGAATTTTGGAAGGATTTCCGCGCCTTCCACGTGAGCGGCCACGTAATAGCCGGAGCGACCGGTGTTCCGAATCTCGCTCTCCACAACGGCAACCTGGTCGGAGCGGACAAAACGGAAGTCTTCCCATGCGTCCGAATCCTCGAATTTTACTTTGAAGACCAGTTGGGCGGAGTCCGACCCCATAAAAGTCTCGGCCAAGGCTTTTTTCCCGTCGGGCTCTTCCAATTGCAGTGAGAGCAAGCCCTGGTCCACCGAGCCGGCGCCGACCCACAGAGTTTTGAGTCGCGTCTGCTCGAAGCGGTACCAGCGCAGCGAGTATTCTTCGTGCCCCATGGGAACCAGGTAGGCAAAAGAATTTGAGCCTTCTGGATCGCCAAGTTGTTGATAGCGGGCCGCCGCGAGTCCTCCCGGTTTTTTCGCATTAGGTCTGGATTCCGTTGTGACGCGCTGAATGTTGCACCGAACGGGTGCGGTGGCCGGTACGGTGGAGGGGTAGCCGCCGTACTGAAAAAGTCCCTCAAAGCTGCGCACCCCTTCCTTTAGTGCGAATTGAATCTTTCCCCAATAGTCGGCTCCTTCGATCCATAGAGAGGCCCATCCACCCTCCATCGTGCCGTGTCCCTGGATCCCTAGGATTTGTGCGTTGTCTCGACCGAAGATGAAGCCGGTCATGCGGATTTTGGTCTCTTCCGTCAACAGGTTAATATAGATATCGACGCTTTGCGGAGCACCGTCTTGGCCGGGTGGAAATGTGATCACGTACTGGGCGTCCAGACGGCGGGGATCGAGTGGTGTTTTTCCCGTCGCGAGAACCTCTGATGCGGTGTCGACGACGAATGTCAGCTCTGTTGGGGTTATCTCAGCGGTTGTGCTGGCAGCGACGGGGCGGCTTCCCGGCAGATCTTCGGGGACGATGGAAAAAGAGAATTGCAACTTATCTTTCGGGACGACAACGGTGCCCATGTGTCCGGCTGTAATGCCGCGTGTTGGCACGAGGGTGGCTTGGGCAACTTGGTTGCCCGCAGGGTCGGAAACAGTGAGGGCGATTTTCAGATAGTTGAGGGACTTGCCGCGATTTCCAATGGCCAACGGGTTGAACCGGAAAAGCGCAAGTGAAACGTCCAACAGGCGCTTCGCCTCGTCTTCCGGGACCACTCCTTCCCACGGGAGGATAGAATCGTCGGTATGCGGCGTGACGAAAAGCTCGGCGAAGGCGCGACCTAGGATGGGCAATTCAATCGACTTGCGCTCTGTTAGCCGGCCCGCAGTGATCTCGAACTCCCGCAAAGGCTCCCAATAGAGCTTATCTTCAGCCTTGGTCGGCTTCTCCTCTTTGGGGACATCCGTTTTCAGTTTGTCGCCTTTCTGAGTCTGTGGAGGTTCTTCAACCGTCTCGTCTGAGGTCTCGACGGTGACGGGCTCTTTGGCAATAAATTTGGTGTAAGCAAGATAGCCGCCACCGGCGACCATCAAGACGATGACCAAGACAAAGATCCATTTTTTCATAGTGTTGTGCTCAATAACCTTTTCCGACGCTAGACTGTCGGAATTATACCGGACGTCAAACAGGATTCAAACCGTTTGTTTCTACAGGTCGTCGTCCTGTTGGAGCCATTGAAGGACAATCGACTGGTGCCGCCCGGCCCAGCGGGCGGCGTTGCGGCGAAATTGAAGCCCGCCCGCCCAGGAGGCTCGGTCGGAAATGGTCTTGATCCCAAGGCAGGGAATGCCGTGCTGGGCGGCCACCTGAGCCACGGCGGCGCACTCCATATCCACCGCGATCGCCCTCGACGCAGTACGCAAGGAGGCGCGGGTCGCTGGATTGAGGACGGGAATCCATGTGCTGACCATTCGGCCCGAGGCCACGGGGGCTTGGGCGATGACCTGCCCGGCTGTGGCAAGTAGCTTGCGGTCGGCAACCACCGGCTCGCACAGAGGGCCGATCCGTCGCGGAAGATATGGCAACAGACGCCGAAGCAGTTGCGAACGCGATTGTTTCAGGCGTTCTTCCAAAACGAAATCCGTTGCCAAAATCACTGTGCCGGGCGGCGCCGTTGTATCCAGGCCGCCGGCAAAGCCGCAGACGATCACACGGCTGGGACCAACTTTCTCCAAAATGATTCGGGCGGAACGGGCAGAACGGCATGGGCCCACGCCCACGATTGCGTGAACGACTTCCCGGCCGGCGACGGTGCCACGAAAGGTTTTCGGTAAACCGACGTACAGCGGGGTTCTGTCGGACATGGAATTCAGAATTGATGCGGTTTCTTCAGGAAGCGCACTCATCACCGCAGTGGTCATGGACGAAACGGAAGCTCGATACCCGCAGCAACATCTTGCAAGCCGAGACGTTCGACCACATGGGAGAAGCGCTCGC
The DNA here is from genome assembly GCA_029260815.1 of Planctomycetota bacterium. Classification (GTDB taxonomy): domain Bacteria; phylum Planctomycetota; class B129-G9; order JAJDCN01; family JAJDCN01; genus JAJDCN01. Next base: position 23,725 of record JAJDCN010000072.1, on the reverse strand, counting down.
CGGGTTGGGCGTGGGTCGTGTAAAACGAAACGATCCGTTCAAACACTGCCAACAACTGCCGTGTGGAAAGCAGGTCAGCCGCTTTCTCTCCCAGGCGCGGTCGACGGCCCAGTCGTCCACCGAGGTATAAGGCGTACCCGCAGCCCTCCTCTTCGTCCAGAGCGTCGGTCGGGCATGCACGGATACAGACACCGCAGTAGACGCACTGGCCCGCATCGAGGCAGATGCCTGGATCTTCATCCTGAAGGGCAATGGCGCCTTCGCGGCAAGCCTCCACGCACTGCCCGCACTGAGAGCATTCGCCATTGTTCAGTTTGGGTTTGAGCTGGGCGATGATCCCAACGTCCTTGATCTGGGCTTGGGAGCAGGAGTTTGGGCAGGAGGAGATGGAGACTTTAAAGCGATGATGGGGCAATAGCGGGCCCGATACAGAATTGGTAATGAAGTCGGTGAGGCCGCTTTTTTCCAGAATTTGATGGATCTGTTCGGTGAGCCGGTGCCCCTCCGCGACGGACATGGGGCAGTCGATCCCATCAGCTTGACAGGCCTCGACTGCGTACATGGGGATAGATTCCTGGTCGGCCGGGATATTCTCGATCCGTCGGATCACAGAAAAGCGATCGTTCGGATCGACAGCCGGCCCGACGGGCCGGCCCTTCTGCTTGGCCGCATGCACGTGCTCTTGCGTGACGGTCTGTGCGCCCACGGACACGGCGTATTCCTCGACCTTTCTTCGCACCATCTTGCGGACGAAGAAAGGGACCCGATTCAACAAGATTTCAGATTGCTTCTCCCACTCCATGTGGGCCTACTTTCGGAGCTATTTTAGATTTTCGACAACAATTGTATCGCAATAGGAGGCGGGACCGATATTCATGTAAATGTCACGGGTGTGCGACGCGCTATAGCAATACCCTTCGACAAAGCCGCTAATCCATTCGGCTTCAATTTGTACAAGGAACAGGTAGTTTGCCGTGTCCTCGGACCAGTATGCGTGGTTTGGACAGACGATTCGCGACCATGTAAACCGCTTGGGCGTGTTTTCCATGATTACCGGCTCGGGCGCCTCGGGCCCGCCATCCAGGAGGAAATAGCGCAAAGCACTGTAAATATGCTCGGGCGTGGTGTGAGTTGCATGGATGACTTTGGTTGCCGACCGCCCCGTTTCGATGCCGTGCTTGCGAGCCGCTTCGGAAGCCACGGCCCGTGCCCGGCCGCCGAAGGTGCTGATGAACGTGGCGATCAGCGAGGCCTCCCGGGTCTCTACCACGGCAATCTTGTCCTCGATGGTTTTGGGGTGGGCCTTGGGCAGCGGCAGCGCGGCCATGGCGCGCGTGGCCTCCAGGCCGAACCGTGTCAGAAAGGCCGCGGAGATCGCTTGTTGTCTGGAGTGGGCGAGCTTGACTTTGCTCTGGAGCCATTTGGCTCGGGTGATTTCAATTGTGGGCGACATGATTCGGGATCTACCTACGAAACTAGACGGAGACGACTTCCCGGACTTCGGGAATCTGCTCCATCAATTGCTGCTCAATGCCGGACTTCAGCGTCATGTATGCCATGTCGCATCCGCCGCAGGCGCCGACCAACCGTACCTGGACGACGCCATCCGCTGTGATATCAACCAGTTCTACGTCACCGCCGTCCTGTTGCAGGGCGGGACGAATCTGGTTCAGCACTTCTTCAACCCGTTCTCGCATCGCTGTTCTCCTTGACTGCTCCGCAGTCATGAGTTCCCCACCTCATTTATCGGTACCCACCCACCGAACATTGAGTATACCTGCGGTGCGTAAGATCGTCAAGCCCTGGCGCATCGATACTGATTGAACTTAAGATCGCTGACAATCTTTGTCATCAGCCTCATTCCTGTTCAAGGCCGACAAGGTTGCGCCGAGCCACATACGCCAAGACCGTGCCCACCACCAATCCGATGACGTAGCCGTAGGGAAGGCCGAAGGCGATCAGGCCGACCAATAGCGCGATCGCGAATCGCTTGGAGGTGTCGGTAAGGTCGCGTATCATGCGCATCAGATAGAGCCCTTCGAACAGAAGAATTACGCCGAGAACCGGGAGCGGAAAGAACTGGATCAGCTTCGAAAATCCTGGACTGAAGACCAGTCCCAAGACCAGGTAAAACGAACCGTAGAGAACGCCGGATCCACCAGTTCGCGCGCCAAAGGCATGATGGCCGACCATGCCGCCGGAGCCGTGGCAGGTTGGGATCCCGCCGAAAAACGGACTGACCAGGTTCATCAATGAATAGGTCAGACCGATTTTTCGAACGCTGGGCGCCCGGTCGGGGAACAAATCCTGTGCCACCTGGCGTGTCGCAAGAATCGAGTTGCCCAGGGACAGCGGGATTTGCGCGAGAGCCAGCAGGTAGAATCCCTGCCAGATATCTTCCCACCCTGGCGCCTGGAAGCTGGGCACGGCAAACCGGACATTGTCTTGGAACGTGTGGGCGTCGGTCTTAAAGATCAGGGCGTAGACCACACCCAGCAGGATGACGAAGGGGGCCGGCGGAATCTTCCGATTGCCCATCAGGCTCAGCGTCAACGCGAAGGCGAGCGTCGCCAAGATATACGCATGAAGTCTTTGTTCCTGGCCAAACCCCGCCTGGCCTGTCCCCTGCATGTATTGCAACGCCATGTGGGCCAACTTCAGACCCAGCCCGAACTGGATTCCACGGATGACGCACTTGGGGATCGCCCGGGCCAGGGCGTCGATCAGGCCGCTGGCCGTGAGTAGCAACATGATCGCACCAATCGCCAAGCCGCCGCCGTAGAGGATCGGCCCGGTAATCTGGCCCCCGCTTGTAATGACGAGCACCGCCATCACCTTGAGTGGCTGGGCGGGCATAGGGATGCCATAAGTCAGGCCTGCGAAGATCTGCATCGCCCCAAAAAGGATCAAAACATTCGCGGCGTCGAGCCCGCCGACAAGGATCATACCAACCACCAGGGGAAAATCGGTTCCGATATCCCCAAAGGCACCCGAAAACTCGTTGCGGTCGAACCGAACGGCGCGGCGAAAGTGGGCTTGGATGGAAATCAGGCTCATGACAGTGTCTTTGTTGCCTTTGGTGCCACAAAAAGCTCCGAAAAGAACAGCATGTTCTTGAAAATAGAAGGTCCGATCTTAGGTATCCCGCAAGGTTTTGTCAATTACAGCCCCGCCACGATCTGGCCCACAAGATCTTTCACGGTCACGATGCCCAGTGCGTTGCCGTGATTGTCGATCACGACCACCAGTGGCGTGCGGTTGCGCCGCATCAAGTGGATGGCATCGTCGATGGGCATGTTCTGGCGCAGATAGGAAGGGGGCTTCATGTGCTTCGTGACGTCCTCGATCGTCCAGTCCTCGATGTCGAAAAGGTTCAAGAGCCCAACCACATGGTTACGGGCGCCGTGGTATACGGGTACGCGTGCGTAACGACGCTCCATCTGAATCGATCGCAATGTCTGCGCATCGGCTCCTTGTTCGATGGCGGCGACCCGGTGCATGGGTACGATCGCGTCAGCCACGGTGCGCTGCTGAAGCTGCAGGATGTTGTCCGCCATAAGCTTTTGACTTGGGCTGAGCGCGCCTTCACGCGCGCTCTCAACAAAGAAATACTTCAAGCTCTTCCGAGAGAACGGTGTCACATTGAGGTCCTCGCTGAGCGGCGTGAATTTTTCAAGGACTCGAACGGCTTCCATGAGCAAGGCTGTAACCGGGAACAAAAGGATGCGCAGGGTTTGAAGCGGTCGGGCTAACCGGTACATCAGCGTGTCGGCCCGAGCGTTGAACAGGTTCTTCGGGTAAATCTCGCCGAAGAGAAACAGGACCGGCGTTAAAAAGACAACCGTCACGACCTCGGTCCAATGTTCGTTGAGCCCCAGCCGGTGCGCGACCAGGAGGCTGAAGAACATTGTGGCGGTGTAGACGCACAGGTTGTTGCCGACCAGGATGGTGCAAATCACCTGGCGGGTGTGGGACAAGAGAGCGGAAAGGGTTTTCGCGCGCGGATCGTTCTGCGCGGTTCTGTGCTTCAGGCGCAGTGTATTGGTTCTGTAGATTCCTGTCTCGGTACCGGAGAAGAACCAGCTTCCGAGCAGGCTGGTCAGAAGCCCGGCCGTCGCGGCGATTGTCTCCACGGCGCTCACGGAAGACCTCCGGCCTTATGGAGATCCGAGCCTTCTACAAGAATCCGAGTGACCCGGTGTCCATGCACTTCCTTAACAGTCATCAAAAGATCGCCGCAGCGGACGGCATCGCCGGGCTTCGGCACGTGGCCCAGCAGCTTGGTTACGAAGCCGGCAAGGGTGCCCACTTGCGGTGCATCGACGTCGATGTCGAACAGTTCCGCCCAATCGCGAAGGCTCAAATTGCCACGAAGCAGGTAGCGGCCTGGCTCCAGTTCCACCACAGCCGGCGCTTCGGTTGGTTGTCCTTCGTCTTCGATTTCGCCGACGATCTCTCCCAGTAGATGTTCCAAGGTCACGATCCCTTCGGTGCCGCCGTATTCGTCGACGATCACTGCAAACCGTGTGTTTTCATGGATGAATTCGCGAAGTAGGTCTTCGACCCGCTTCGTCTCCGGGACGATCACCACGGGTCGCAGCAATTCCGACAAGGGCTGGTCGGGCTCCAGCAAGAGGTCTTTACCGTCCACGTAGCCGCGGATGTTGTCTTGGGTCTTTTCCCATGCGGCAATTTTGGTGGAACCGGTTTGTTTGATCATGCGCAAGACCGCCTCCCGCGAGCCGGGAAGCTCGAAGCCGACCATGTCGACCCGCGGCACCATGGCTTCTTTAACGATGACCTCGGCGAACTCCACTACTTCGCTGAACAGGTCACTCTCGGCCGCGTCGATGTGGCCGGCCTTTTCGGTCATTTCGATCAACGTTTTCATTTCTTCGGTGCTCAGGTGGTTGTCGCGTGCAGGAATCGGCTGCGCGATCGGAAACCGTTCCAGCACGCGCGCGATCGGGCGAAACAGCCGCGAGAACAGATACAGCGGTATCGCCAGCATTCGGGCGCAGAAGAACGGAGCCTTGGCCGCCACGAGTTTGGGTAGGATCTCGCCGAGCAGGATAATCGCCAAGAGGGCCACTGCGCCAGTCACCGCCGGCCCAGGACCGCCGGGTCGCGCACCCAAGGCGAAGGAAATAGCGAAAAAGGAGACGTTGACGATCATGTTTCCAAACAGGATGACCAGCAACAAGGCATGGAGGTCGGAGGCCAAGGAGACCGTCAAAGCGGCCAAGCGGCCCTTCTTTTTCAACTCCGCCAGGGCGGCCCGGTTCAAGGAGAAGAAGGCAGTTTCCGAGCTGGAGAAGAATCCTGAAAGGACCAGCAGGCACGCCAGAAGTAGGTAATCACCCAACATCGACCAGCTCCAAAACCGCACCGTACTTGTCAAAAACCGTGCGTCGGATCGGCTGTACGGCGGGTTGGCTCAGCCCTGGGTCGTTTTCCACGAGCCGAAAAGCATCCTTTCGCGTTGCTACCAAGAGTTCGTAGTCGTCGATCAGATTGGCAATTTTCAGCTCCGGCAGTCCGTGTTGCCGGGTGCCGAAAAATTGGCCCGGTCCGCGCATGCGCAGGTCTTCTTCGGCAATCTTGAAACCGTCAGTGGTGTTCTCTAGGACCTCCAGGCGCCTACTGGCCTCTTCCGATGTGGTATCGCCGAGCAGAATGCAAAAGGATTTTTGGCTCCCGCGCCCGATCCGACCGCGCAGCTGGTGCAGTTGAGCGAGACCGAATCGCTCGGCATTTTCGATCACCATAACCGTGGCGTTGGGGATGTCCAGTCCGACTTCGATGACGATGGTGGCAACTAATACACGAAATTCTTTTTCGTGAAACGCCGCGACGATTTGTGTCTTTTCCTTTTCTTTCATCTGGCCGTGGAGAAGTTGAACGCCGTGCCGGCCCAGGGGGCCGGAAGCCAACGCTTTGGCCATGGTCGTGGCGTTTTTCAAGTCCGAAGTGGAATCTTCGGATTCTTCCACACGGGGGTAGACGAAAAATGCTTGTTGGCCCTCGGCGAGCTTTCGTTCGACAAATGCGAGCATCTTTTCGCGCCGGTCCCGGTCGGTGTTGTCCGCTACAAAGGTCTCGACTTTGCCCCGGCCGGGCGGCAGCTCGTCGATCTGCGTCACGTCCAGGTCGCCGAAGACTGTCAGGCTCAACGTTCGCGGAATGGGGGTCGCGGTCATGACCAGTACGTCGGGGCTCAGTCCTTTTTCGCGCAGGATGCCTCGCTGGACTACGCCGAACTTGTGCTGCTCGTCCACGATGACCAAGCCGAGATTGTGGAAGTCTACATCTTGCTGGATCAGGGCATGCGTTCCCACGATGATGTCGTACTGGCCCTTCTGAATGTCGCGGATCAAGGCCGCCCGTTCTTTCTTGCGCAGACCACCGGTGAGCAAAGCGGTGCGCACCCGCGCCTTTTCCAGGTAGGAACCGATCGTTTGGTAATGTTGCTCCGCGAGGATGGCAGTGGGGGCCATGAAGGCCACCTGTAGCTTGTTGGCCACCGCGGCAAGCATCGCGTAAACAGCCACCGCGGTTTTCCCGCACCCGACGTCGCCATGGACCAGGCGATTCATGGGACTGGGGTCCGCCAAGTCGGTTTGGATCTGGTCGATCGCCCGCTCCTGGGCCGCGGTAAAGTCGAAAGGAAACAGGCGGCGGATGCGTTGATCGATTGCTTGGGTGATCTTGACCTTGCGTCCTTGCTGACCGGCTTTGAGCGCGCGGCGGCGCAGGGCCATGCCCAGCTCCAGCAGAAACAGCTCCTCATACTTAAACCGCCGTATCGCTTTTGCCAGCGCCGCGGGGGAGTCGGGAAAGTGAATGGTGCGCAGGGCGGCGGCGATGCCGAGGAGCTTTTTCTTTTTTCGGGTCGCCGGGTTGAAGATTTCTTCAACCGCGGGTGCATGGCTTTCCAGCGCGTGGGCAAGAATGGTGCGCAACTGCTTTTGGGACAGTCCCTCGGTCAGGCTGTAGATCGGAAGTGTTCCCGAGAAGTCACCGGCGTCCGCGTCATCGAGAAATTCAAATTCCGGGTTAGCGATCTGAAGGCTCTGATAGAAAGTCAGCTTGCCCCACACCAAAACGGTTTGGCCTTCTTTAAATTGATCGAACATCCACGGCTGATTGAACCAGGTTGCCTGGACTTCACCCGTGTTGTCGCGAAGGGTCACCTGGGTCAGGCCGGCCCGCCCGCGCGGCTTGCGCCGTACCCGCTTGATCACGGTTCCGCACAAGGTCACCTGGGCGTCGAGGGGCGCGTCGCAAATAGAGACCACCTCTGAGCGATCCAGGTATTTTCGGGGGAAGTAGAAGAGTAAGTCAGCGAGGGTCAGAATGCCCAGGCGCTCCAGCTTCCGGGCACGGGCTGGACCGACCCCCTTGACGAATTGCGGAGAATCACGCAATGCACGGGCCCCTTCGGCCCTGGCGTTTCCTGTCGGTTTCAAGTGAGAGGACATAGCCCCACGGTCCGTGTTGGGACTCACTGTGAAAGCAGCTCGTTGATATCCTGTACGATCGGCTCGAAGTCGAGGCCTTCGCTGCGTGCCCCGGTCTCGATGGTTTCCACCTCGGCCACCCAGCATCGGTAACAGGGCAGGCCGTATTTTAGAAACACGTCCTTAACCTTGGGGTGGGCCTCCAAGGCGTCAATGATCAGGCTTTCAGGAGTAAACGGTTTGCTGGTCATTTCCGGTGGCCAGTGTACGGCACACGGCGGTCAGGTGTCAACGACAAAGAGGGTTACGGGGTGGGTGCTTCGGTGGGCTCAGGTCTTTCATGCCGAACGGCGACGGTGGACCGCTCGGTGGCCTTGTGTTTCGGGCCGATGTAGCGACTGCCGCAGCATCCCATGCACGTCGGGTACAATCCATGGGTCGCAATCTGATGACGGAAATTACGGAACAAGTCGGATTGATTGGCCTTGCCGATCGTGGTCCCTTTGATGTTGGAATCCGGGAAGACCGCCTGTAAACAGGGTGAAAGGCCTCCATCCGGATGGATCGCGTGCTGTGTCCATGGGAACACGCAACGATACTGGGTCAGGTCGGCGGTTCGCTTGTAGATTTTGACCACCTCTTCCACCGGGATGTCCGCGGGTGTGAAGCTGACCATGGGGCCGTCGGATCGTGTGGTAAGGTCCTCGAGGATCTCCCGGAACCGGTCGAAATCCATTTCCTCTTCGTAGGAGGTCAGCTCGGCCGCGTCATCGAAATGTTCCCAGCCCTCTCGGACCGTACGGGCGTCTTGCAGAACCTGAAGATCGAGCGTATCGACTTCAAAGCGTTTTGCCAGGTCGTACATGTGAACCAGGTCGTTCATGTTCTTCGGCTGCATGGTGGTGCGCAGGGTTGTGAATGGAAGCATCTTGTTGCCGTATTTTTTCTTCGCCTCTTGCAGGTAGCCCAGCCCGCGAACCGTTCGCTGGTAAGATCCCTTGATCCGCACGATATCGTCATGGACGGCCTCTCCGCCCTGCAGAGAGTAGCCGATCTCCAGCAGGCCGGCTTTCCACGGGCGTTTGGGGACCAGCGTCCACAGCCTGTCCAGAATCTCGGGGCTGATCATGGTGCCGTTGGTGCAGATTGTGATCCGGTGTTTGGCCGCACTCCGGGCGAACAGTTCGAATGCGTCCTTGCGCATGAACAGCTCGCCGCCGATAAACGTAATCAGCGTTCGCGGGGGAATCCGGTCGATGACCTCGTTCCATTGTTCCAGGGTCAGTTCGTCATCGACGTAGGCCTTGTCCTCGATGTCCTCGATTTCGAAACAGAATTCGCAACGGATGTTGCAGCGCAAGGTCGGAGAGACAAACAGGTGCGTGGGCGGAAAGGACCATCGCTTGTCCCTTGACAGGCGGTAGGGGATTTCCACGTACAAGTGCTCGAAAAGCCGAAAGGCCTTCGCAGCAAAACGGGTCAGCGGGTGTCTGCTCATTTACGGATCCTATATGAAAGGCCACTGGAACGTGGCCTTGAAGTTCACGGCGTATTCCGACAATTAACTCCAGATTATACACAATTTTGCTAAAAACGTCAACGCGGCACCGGAGGTAGCGGACTGGCCCAATCAGGTTCTGACGTACAGCGTTGTCCCGCTCCGCGGGAAATGATTTGATTTTGGAGGCAGAAAAGCTATAATTCAATACGTTATCAAGTGTTGGAGAGTTGCCTGTGGGTGTTGGAAAAGAACAAGCGCAGAAGATCGCGCGACTGGCTGCCATGGATTTGTCCGAGGAAGAGCTGGCCGCACTAGGAACCCATCTAGAACGAATCCTGGCATTTGTGGAAAAACTGAACGAAATCGATACTCGGGGGGTCGAGCCCCTGACCCAGCCCCATGGAGAGATCAGCCTGTTTCGCAAGGACGAACCCGCTGCATCGTTGCCCGTCGAGGTTGCACTGTCCAACACCCACGCCCGGCAGGACAATCAGATCAAAGTTCCACGCGTGATCGAGCAGAGCACATGACCCCCCTGCACGTCTTGACCGCCACCGCCTTGCGCCGAAAAATCCAAAGCGGCGAGATCACCGCAGAGCAGGCGGCGCGCGCCGCCCTGGAGCGAATCCGCGAGGCGGACCCGGAAGTGCGTGCATTCCTGACCATCTTCGAGAAGGAAGCGATCGCACAGGCCAAGTCGGTTGATGCCAAGATCAAAGAAGGGCAAAGCTGTGGCCTGCTGGCGGGCGTTCCGGTCGCGGTGAAGGACAACCTCGCCATCCAGGGTCAAACGACCACTTGCGCCTCAAAGTCGCTGGAGAATTTTGTCGCGCCCTATGACGCCCACGTGGTCGAGCGCTTGAAGGCGGAAGACGCGGTGATCGTGGGTAAGACCAATCTGGACGAATTCGCCATGGGTTCCTCCTGCGAACATTCCGCATTCCATCCGACTCTCAACCCGCGCGATACTACGCGGATTCCCGGCGGTTCGTCGGGCGGTTCGGCCGCGGCCGTCGCCGCCGAGATGGTCCCCCTGGCTCTGGGTTCCGATACCGGCGGCTCGGTCCGTCAGCCAGCGGCCCTATGTGGCGTGATGGGGCTCAAACCGACCTACGGGCGCGTCTCTCGCTACGGTTTGGTCGCCTTCGGCTCTTCTCTGGACCAGGTGGGGGTGTTCGCCCGAACCGCCGAGGATAGCGCCCTGGGCCTTGCAGCAATCGGCGGCTGGGACCGGCGAGATTCTACCAGTGTCGACCGACCGATCGGTGGGCTCATGCCGCTGGAGGCGGGTGTTGCGGGGCTGCGCATCGGCGTGCCCAAGGAATACTTTGCGGTGGATCTGGATGCAGACGTTGAGGCGGCGGTCCGAGCGACGATCGCCAAGCTGGCCGCGCTCGGGGTAGAAGTACAAGAGGTTTCTCTGCCCCATACGGAATATGCCAACGCGACCTACCAGATCATCGCGACCGCCGAGGCCAGTAGCAACTTGGCCCGTTATGACGGGGTGATCTACAGCGCGCGCAAAGAAGGCGAAAATCTGTCGGATCTGTTTGCCCGGTCGCGCGGCTATGGGCTGGGCACCGAGGTCAAACGACGGATCGAGCTGGGCACCTACGTCTTGAGCGCTGGGTACTACGATGCCTATTACCTGAAGGCTTCGAAAGTCCGTCGACTGATTCAGAAAGACTTCGATCAGGTATTTGAAAAGGTGGACGCAGTCGTTTGCCCCACCTCGCCCATCACGGCTTTTCGGATCGGTGAGCGATTGGAAGATCCATTAAAAATGTATGCCTGCGACGTGCTCACTGTTTCGGCGAATCTTGCTGGGATTCCGGGAATCTCGGTTCCCTGCGGTCGCGATGCCGCCGGCCTGCCGGTTGGGTTACAGATTCTCGGCCCCGGTTTCGGAGAGCCGGAGCTGCTGCGGTTGGCCGCGGCGGTGGAACAGACCTAGGGTGCCATGATCGCCGTGAGCACCACTGCGGATCTGCTCGATCGGTTCCGAGCGGAGACCGTGGGCTATCACTGGGAAGTGGGCGGCGCGGCAGTGCTGGCCGGAGTGCTGTTGTTGGTTTTTGGCTGGAATCTGTACCGACCTTGTTTGGTCGTGTCCGGTATGCTGTGTGGGGTGGCCCTCGGGACGTTGGCGGCTTACCACCTGAAGACAGATCCGCGATATCCGGCCTTGGCGGGCGGCTTGCTGTTGGGATTACTGGCAATCCCGTTGGTCAAGGCTGCGATGGTTCTGTCGTCCGGCGCGGCAGGCGCCGCGGCGGTGTACGCCTTGGTACAGCGGCTGCGCTGGAGCGATCTGAACAAGGGGGCCGTGGTGGTGTTGGCCTTCGTTGGGTGTGCGGTCTTGTCGGTGTGGTTGTTTCGGTTGATGGTGACCTTTGCCTTCTCGGTGCAAGGTTCGACCCTGGTCTGTGCGGGCTGGCTGATCACGTTTCAGGCGAAGAGCCCGGCGTCGTTGGAATGGCTGTACCAACGGACCTGGGCGATCTGGCTGGCCTTTTACGTGTTGTTCTTCATCGGGATGGTCATGCAGATCACCACGGGGCGTTGGGTGGACGAGCGGCGGGAAGAAAAACTGAGCGTGCAAAGGGCCAAGGCAAAAGTGCGGATGAAGTACGGAAAGCAAAAGAAATGAACTACATTGCCACGATTGGCCTGGAAGTCCACGTGCAGTTGGCCACGAAAACCAAGATGTTCTGCTCCTGTCGCAATGAATACGGGGCGGAGCCGAATACCCACACCTGCCCGGTCTGTCTGGGGCTTCCTGGCTCGCTTCCGGTCGTCAACGAGCAAGCAGTCAAGATGGGTTTGATGGCGGCCCTTGCCTTGGGGTGCGAGGTTGCGCCGGTCTCCTCCTTTGAGCGAAAGAATTATTTCTACGCGGACATCCCAAAGAACTATCAGATCACCCAGTACGCCACGCCGATCGGATCCCGCGGAGTCGTCGAGATCGAATCGGAGGGAAAACCCTTGCGCGTAGGCATCACGCGGTTGCACCTGGAGGAAGATGCAGGCAAGCTGGTTCATGCCGAAGGGGAGGACTTCTCGCTGGTGGACCTCAACCGAGCCGGCGTGCCACTGGCGGAGATCGTCAGCGAACCAGACATGTGGTTGCCGGAACAGGCCCACGAATACCTTACAGGTCTCAAGCGAATTCTCCGCTATATCGGTGCCTCCGATTGCGACATGGAAAAGGGGCAGTTGCGGTGCGATGTGAACTTGTCGATCCGACCGGAAGGTTCGGGTCCGCTTGGAACCCGTACGGAAGTTAAGAACCTCAACTCCTTCCGGAACGTACAACGGGCCCTGGCCTACGAGATCGAACGGCAAACAAAGGTTTTGAATGAAGGCGGCATCGTCGTCCAGGAAACGCTCCTCTTTGACGCGATGCGCGGTGTGACCGAAGTCATGCGCTCCAAGGAAGAGGCAATGGATTACCGCTACTTTCCAGAGCCTGACTTAGGCCCGCTGAAGCTGCGCGACGGATGGATGGCCGAGGTTCAGGCGTCTCTGCCGGAGTTGCCGGCGGCGCGCAAGGCCCGGCTTATCTCCCGTTTCGAACTTACCGAGTACGCGGCGGGGGTGTTAACCGCGGAGCGGCCGATTGCCGATTATTTCGAGGCGTGCCTGCAGGCGGGCTCCGACGCGAAGGTCGTGTCCAACTGGATCATGGGCGAGGTCTTGCGCGAGGTGAACGAGCGAAAGCTCGAGATCAAACAGCTTGGCGTGTCGCCACAAAATCTTGTCGAACTGATCGCCTTGGTCGAATCGGGCAAGGTCAACCCTAACACAGGGAAAGCCGTTTTCGTCCAGATGGTAGACACCGGCCGTAGCGCCGCGGCGATCGTGGACGAAAAGGGTTTGGCCCAAGTGAACGACGAAGAGGCCATCGAAGAGGCGATTCAGCGGGCGATCGTGAACAATCCAAAACCCGTGAGCGACTATTTGAGCGGAAAGAAATCGGCGATCGGTTTCCTGATGGGGCAGGTCATGCGTGAAACCAAAGGCAAGGGGAATCCCAAAGTTGTCGGGCCGTTGCTGGAAACGGCGATGAAGGCGTTACAACCTTGAAATTTGGAACCTCGATCCATGGCTGTTGGAGAGTAAGTTGATGAGATGGAGTGTTGGCATCGCCCTTTTTATTGTCCTGGCCGCGGTGTTGTATTGGAGTGTTGCCCTCCAGGCCCCTGAGAATGCGATTGACGCCGAGATGCATGAGCTGACAAGAATGCTGGTCACCGATCAGAAAGCCATAATGGATCACTTGTCGAGACGCTTTAATCTCATGGATTCCGAGTGGAAATCGTTTACCGACAACGCCTGGGTCGTTCTGAGCTTTGCAAATCTGAACGCTATCGAAATCTTAAGCTTGGATTCCACACTGGAGGGTGACGTTGGACGGTCCGATATCCGAGCGATTTGTTACTCCGCCGAGGACGACAAGCAATGGACCGTCGAAGCGACGGTCTACTTCGCTAAAGAACGGCCTCGGTTGGATGCCGGCGCGGCACCGGAATGGAAGATCACCAACATCGAGATCGTGGATGCGTCTGGTGCAAAGAGTCCGATCGCGGCACTCCTGCCTCGGCTCAACGCGGGGAAGGCCGGTTTTTCAAACAACTGGCTCCCAAAATTTCGGCCCTCGCCGGAAGACCGGCTGAAAACCACGTTGAAAACGATCGGGGAAATCCTGGTTCAAGGCAACGAGAAGCAATTGGAGCTTTATTATCCAGGCTGGTGGTTTGAGATCGGCCAAAGTAAGAATCATATAGAACCCGCGACATTCTTTCGGAAAAGCGCTTTTGAAATCATCAGAACCCGATACGCCGTTTCAAGTATTCAGGTGGTTAACCTGAAGGCGGTGTTCGAAGAGATGCGGGCCACAGCCGACGTTGAGTATGCCGTCGCGTTTAAGGACAAAGAGATCCAGCCTGTTCGGCTCAAAGGCCAAGCGGTTTTTGTCCGCAATCCAGGAGACAGCGAAGATTTGCGCACGCGTCCCTTGTGGCTGCCCCACAAGATTCTGATGCCCGATTCGGAGGGGCGGTTGGTGGGTGTCGGGGACATTCTTTATCGCGCATACGGCGATCAATAAGACACGTTGCTTGGCCTGGAAGCACGACAAACGTAACTGGGGAAGGCCCCCTACGGGGCCTTCGGTTTTGCTTCCAGTCGCGTCAACTGCTTGGTCACATACTCGGCCACCGCGACGGTTCCGCCTTTGAACGGGTATTCCAACTTCCCATGCCCGTCTTTCATCCGCTTCAGGAGTTCCGCCGCTTGCGTTACATGGCCGAGCCGCTCGTAAAGCCCGGAGCTCTCGAGTAAGACCTTAATCTTCTCCTGAGGGGTCGCGGCGATATCGAGCGCCTGATCCAGGTGCAGTCTTGCGCCAGGCGCGTTTTGCCCCATCAACGATTCGAAGCGATCCAGTTCGGCTTGAACCCGCGCTGCTCGAGCCTCGTGGACGAATGTGGAGAAACTTGTTTCTTTCAGGCCGATGATCCGGAACGTGGGCATCTGTTTGCCGCTCGGAACCGGATAGGTTGTCTTTACAACCCCTTGCTGGAGTCGCGTGGTTCCTTCGGTGATTTTTCCCGCCTGGATCAATTTCAGGCCTTCCCACGTATGGGGCAACAACTCGGCCGCCACGAGCCCGGCTTCGACCAGGTCCTCCGACAGACTCGACTCCCGAGGGACTGCTCGGCGAAATGGGGGGAGGCCGACAAAGGCATCGTGGTCGGCCCACAGCGTCTTCAGTCGTTTGTATTCGGCTTGAGCTTCATCGTATTTCTCTTCGAGCAGGAGACCGTCGGATCGAGTCTTTTGCACCAGAGCCTTTCCACCTTGTCCCATTTTAGACAGTAGTGCATAACGGATTTGGGTCGGGGTCACGGCGTCTGGGAGAGAGGTTGCTCCTGTCGAGTCGAACTTTATCTGCCGGAGCATTTCGTGTTTCTGAATCAAGGCCTTTGTCATGGTCTCAAAATAGTCTTGAGCCTCGTCGAGCTTCCGCTCGTTGACCCTCTGACGGCCCAGCTCATAAGCCGCGGCCATCCGGTCGGTGATTAGCTTGTCGCGCAGCGGAATGCGAACCGGCTGATAGACGAATTGGCCGCGCTGTTTGTCAAGAACGGAACCGTCTTCGTGCATCGGTTCCGGTCCGCGATGCTGGTCGATCGCGGCCAGCGCTTTGTCAAGCTGCTGGTGGGCTTTTTGAAACTGTCCCGCCCGCAAGAAGGTTTGAGCGATTCGTGCATCTGCCCGCGCTCGATTCGAGTTGCCCTGGAAGCGCTCGTCCGTGAGAGACGCGACATGCTCTTTGACGTTGTGGAGTAACGAAATTTCGAAATTGTTGGTCAACAGGAGAGCGCCGCCGAGGAGTGTGGCATTGCCGCCGGTGGTGGTTTCCAGTCGCCGGGCGTGGCGCCGGTCATCCGGCGTGACCAAGTCCGCCCAGCGAAGCCTCTTGAGTTCCTGGCCATTGCGTTGGTCGAATACGACCATGCCGTGCACGCCCGGGAGATAGAGACGTTCAGAGCTCAAGGCGGGAATCCCTGCTAAGCTCACGTTCAACGGATTAGACCAAAGACTTTGGAGCGGCATGTTCCCTTTCGCGGCGCCGGCCTTCTCTGTGGGGATCTTGCCGCCCAGCGCCAGAGCCGTCAGCCGGTGGCCGGCCACGAACAGCTTGTCTTGGCTGATGCCGACGGTATAGATGCCGGTTCCGCCGTCGACTTCGACGCTGTTCAAGATGCGTCCATTCGCGGCATTGATGGCGTACAGATACGAGGAATCTGTGGGTGTTACGTACAGGACGCCCTCATGAAGGATCGGTGCGTTGTTAAACCATCGGGGGCCCCGATGGGCGCCGGTAGGATTCAATTGGCGGTATCGGTCGAGGCGGTTTTGCGTATACAGTTTTGACCAGAGGATATCGCCGGTCTGGGCTTCGATACATGTAATCGCGCCCGCATTGGTGCAGACGTACAATCGACCGGCGGATTCCGCTAGGTTGGAAGGGATTGCCGCAGGTGAGGCCGCCATCTGTCGGCTACGAAGTTGGGCTTGGGTTTCATGGAGACCGGCGAGAAATGTTTTGTACAACAGTTTGCCGTTTTCGGCATCCAAGGCGATCAAGATCATGCGGGTCTTGGGCCGGACCCGTTCAACCGCCATGGCGTACAACCGCCCACCCCGCTTGATCGGTGGCGAGACGTATCCAAAGGGGGCGAGTTCCTTGTCGGTCCGCCACAGGATTTGACCGGTGTCCGCCCGGATACAGGCCAAGCGGTTGGGCAGAGCGAACAGTTCGGAGTAAATCTGGGTCTTCTTTGCACGCTTGCCCCTGCGGATCATGATTTTGTTGTCGGGGCCGGGCAAAAGAAGGTTTGCATAAAGGAGCCCGTCTTCGATCGTGCAGGCGTATATACAGTCTTCATGCTGTGTCAGGCGATGGGGAGAGGTTTCCGCCAGAACCGGAGCTTGCCACAGCGGCTGGCCTTCGCCCTCCAGGGCCATGGCAACGACGGCTCGTCCCGTATTGATATAGACGCCCCCCCCTTTGATGATAGGAAAGACTGAAGAGGGTCGATGTTTTTTATCAAACGACGAGTTTTTGACACCCCAGAATTCGGGTGGCGCGGGAGCTCCGGTGTTGCTCGGATAGGGCTTCCGGTTGCGATAAATCGGATCGGGTTCTATCTGCCGGAGATGAAGATCCGACAACAGCCACCGGCGGGCATCCAGATCCACATCCGCGCCGGCGATCCTCGAACGGGCGTCATTTCCTCCCGGGTGCGGCCACTCGAGACGGTTTACCAGTGGAGAAATCCGCGCTCCTTTGTTTTTACTCAGGCCAAGGACATAATCCACCAGCTTGACTTTTTGTCCACCGATTCCAACCCGATCGTCGGTATAGTTTTTCTTTGCGCATTGTATAAGTCGATCCAGCGCCGCGGGGCTGAACTCCGACGAAGCAATATACGCCGCTTCGGCCAAATGGAGAGCCGACAAGGGGCGTCCCTCTGGAAATGTAGCCAAGCAGCGCTCCCAGTAGGCGAGAGCCCGGTCGAAGCGGGCTCGCTCAAATTCAATGCTTCCCAGGATTTCCAGGGCTTGACGGGCAGGCTTGCTGAGCGGGTAAACGGCTGCGATTTGCGCAAGGTGGTCGACATCTTTGATAGGAATCGCCTCGGCCAACTCGGCCTGGGCCGCGGGGTCGAACAGCTCTTGGTACAGAGCGTGACCGTTGGGCATTTTTTTGATCCGCTCGATCGCGTAGCCACGTAAACCCCAAAAGACACGGTTCTTATCTCTCGGAGGCAGCAACTGAGAGCGCAACTCCTCCGTACCGGCGGCCTGTATCAAATCTTGATACTTTCGAATCGCTTGCTCCGGGTCCGCGGTTTCCAAGTACTCCAATTGGACGACTTCCTTCGGATTGGCGAGTTGGTGGATGACGACAACGTTGGCAAGCGAGTCGGCCTCGGCGCGGGTTGCGCCGGCACCGGCCGCAATGCACAAAAGGCAGAGACTGACGAGGGTTCGGTTCACAACTTCATCTCCATAAGGACTTACGCGGCTATCCGGGGAGGCGGCTCCAGCAACGGTGCCAAACGGTAACACCCCAGCAGAGCACAATGTAGCAAAATCCGAGCCTTTCGTCACATCCCGGCGACCCGGCTACCGAATGAACTCGCCTTTGCGCAAGACCCGGAGGATCAATTCGTCGAAGGGAATCTCTGTGCGGGCACCCACGTAACCAATATCGCGGGCGCGGCAGAAGTGCTCAACGGCCTTGCAATGGCCTTCGAACAGGTGGCGGTAGCGGGTGAGCAGGCGATCGGTGAGGGTGAATTCCCGAACCTGTCCTGATTCCGAGTCGGTGAGACGGGCGATCCCGGTCAGGCTCGGGGCCTGCTCGTCCGCATCGATGACGTGAAGCACGTAAACATTGTGCTGCTGCGAGCGGAGATACCGAAAAGCGGTAGGGTATCCCTCCAGGTCGAACACGTCGGAAATCACCAGGATCAGGCCCCTTTTGCGGTTGCTGGTGACATAGCTGCGGAAGACGTTTGACAGGTTTGTGGCTCCGCCGGGTTCCAATCGCTGGAGGTAGTCTAATAGACGCTCAATGTTTCGTCGGCCAACCAAGCCGTGAAGCCCCTCGTGCAGGTTCTCGGCGAAGGGAATGATATCCACACGGTCCAAGTGTGTCAGGCCGATATAGGCCAATGCGGCCGCCAATTGCTTGGCGTAAACCAGCTTGTTTTGGCTGCCGTAGTCCATGGACGCGCTCACGTCCAGCAGCACCGTCAAACGTATGTTTTGCTCGCCTTTGAAGAGCTTCACGAACAAGGTGTCCAGTCGTCGGAAGATGTTCCAGTCAATGTCTCGGAAATCGTCTCCCGGGGCGTAGCTGCGAAAATCATCGAACTCGATAGTGTGCCCCTTGCGCGGGCTGGGTCCGGACCCATGGAGAAGGCCGGCCAGCATTTTTCGCGCGACGAAGCTCAGGTACTCCGCCTTTTTTCGAAACTCCGCGTCAAAGTGGGGTTTGTTTGCCATCCTGCCTCCGAAGAGAAATTTTATCAGAGTTACGATGGCGACGCAATCAGCTTGGAGGAGAACAGCAATTCGGGTTTTGTGCGGTGACTGGAGATTCGGGGATTAATAAGAAATAATTGGACGGATTGCGCTTGTTATGCTAAATGACTATCCAATTCGCAAAAAAGCGTCCGATAATATCGTGGGCAGGGAGAGCACGCGTGAGGGGCGACGATGACGATGTCGTCCTAGTGTATGAAAAATCTTCAATGTTCGGGCGAGCAATGCCGATATTCCAATCAGCACCTATCAGTGCGAAACAGAAAATGGGTCACGCGGAGCTTCACGCTCCAATCTATTGAAAATCCCACGAGAAGTTGTTCCTTCGGTCAGTCGAAGGGGGCCAAATGGTTTAGTCCCAGGATCGCGAGTGAGATTGCTTGCTCCGATCGTTGGACACAGAACCAAGTTCTTGAGACGAGGTTACTCAGATGAACAGGCACCCTGGCAACAGCCGAAATCGCGCTCGCAACTCTCTTCTGATTGGCGCAAGTGTAGTCACTTTACTCTTTCTATTTTCCATTCCGGGAAATTCTCCTTCCGATGGACCGGTCGATAGGCCGTCGAGCGCCCTGGACGCACCCAATCGGGCAGATGATTTTCCGACAGTCGACCAGCTTAATGCGATTGTCCGCCAAAATCTGACCACGCAAGCCCAAGGCGAAGCGACGGAGGAGAGACTTCCGACGGCTCAGGACGACGGGGCCATGGCGGAAGAGTCGTTGCTTCCGTTCGACGTTACCCTGGAGGGGCGAGCGTCGAAGGCCACACCGAAAACCAGACAGATCATCACCAGACAATACAATGATCGACCCGCCCGCTTCTATGCGCGCGAAGTCGTCGTTCGCGTGGCTCCCGACGTTGATCGGGACGGTATTGCTCGACTGCTGAAAGACAAAAAACTTCGTGTCGTCAATTATATCGCCGGGATTGGTGTGTACCGGTTGGTGGGCCCTGAAGGGCTGGATGTTCTGGCCGCTGTTGAGGAACTAATCGACAGCGGGATGTTTGCGGCGGTTGAGCCGAACTTTGTGGCGCAGATCGTCGCAGCGCCCAACGACCCCGGATACGGCAATCAATGGTCGCATTCGATGGTGGGCTCGGAGCAATTTTGGGACCGAGGTATCAGCGCGAGCAACCTTGTGGCGGCCGTGATTGACACGGGCGTCGACGGGTCTCACACGGAATTCTCGGGCCGTATGGTCGCCGGGTACAACTTCGTGGCGGGCGATACCAATGCCGACGACGATCATGGACACGGAACGCACGTTTCGGGCATTATCAGCGCAGCCGGCAACAACGGAATCGGCGTGGCCGGTGCCGTATGGGATGCGAAGATCATGCCGATCAAGGTCATGGATTCTTCCGGCAGCGGCTCTTACTTCAACATCGCCCAGGGAATTACCTTCGCCGCGGACAACAGCGCGACGGTGATCAACATGAGCCTGGCCGGCGGCGGAGCTTCTACGACCCTGCAATCCGCAGTCACCTATGCATGGAACCGCAACGTGATGGTTTTTGCGGCGACAGGCAACTCCGGGAAAGAAGAGCTGATGTACCCCGCCGCATGCGATCATGCAATCGGCGTGGGGGCGACCGACTCTTCCGATACAATCGCCTCCTAC
Organism: Planctomycetota bacterium; assembly: GCA_029260815.1. Taxonomy (GTDB): domain Bacteria; phylum Planctomycetota; class B129-G9; order JAJDCN01; family JAJDCN01; genus JAJDCN01. Next base: position 3,515 of record JAJDCN010000072.1, on the reverse strand, counting down.
TCGACCACCGGCGCGCACGTGGACCTGACAGCGCCGGGCAGCGGGATCATCAGCACTTATCCGGGCGGGACCTATGTGACCTGGAGCGGGACGTCCATGGCGACCCCTCTGGCGGCAGGGATTGGCTTGATGGTGCAGGCCGCCTTCCCGGGGATTGCCAACGATGCGGCCGAGCAGATGATCGTGGACGCCGCGATCGATCGCGGTCCTGCGGGCCGGGACAATCAACACGGGCAGGGTCGCGTGGACGTGACCGGAATCGTGGCCCAGATTCCCGGCGGTTCCGTATCGCCTCCGCCCACGGTAAGCGACTTGCTCGCGACGGCCCCGCAGATTACCTTGCAGGTTATGCAATCGGTGGGAGCGTCCTCGTCTTCCCATCAGGCGGTCCACAGTCCCGATCAGACGGTCGATGCCAATACGAGCACTTTTTGGGCGAGCGCAGGGGGCGCACAGAGCCGGCCGGAGTGGGTCCTGCTTGATATGGGTTACGAGCGGGAGATTGACATCCTGGGAGTTCGGAAATCCTTAGATCCGGCCCTGCCGTTGCCCAAGAAGCTGGATGTTTTTGCGGGAGATTCCCTGGGTCAGTGGACCAACCTGGTGAGCGAGAGCGATATGACGGCTCCAGCAGACGATTGGCGCGTCTGGAACGTTCCCACAACGGTTTGCCGCTACGTGGTTTTCTGGATGCCTCAGTTACGTCAGGATCCGATTGGGATCTACCGGGCATGCTTTACCGAAGTCGGAGCCGCTTTTACCCACGACACCTCGCTCACAGATGCCATTCTCAGTTGGAGTGTCCCGGCGACCGCGGAGGTTGCGAGCTATGATCTTCGCTGCTCGACCGCCCCTCTCACCGAATCCAACTTCTATAGCGCGGTTCAGGTAGCCTCTGTCCCGGCGGCCTCTGCGCAAATGACCTATCAGGCCACGACACTTCCGGTCGGGACAACCTGCTATCTGGCAATCAAGAGTCTGAACGACTCCGGAGCTTCGCCGATTTCGAACGTGGTGGTCTATACGACCTCCGGCGTGGCCGATACGATTGCTCCGGCGACGATCTCTGATCTGGCCACCATCGCAGGGAGCGAACACATCCAGTTCCTGCCCGCCGTCACGGCGCTTCAGGCCACCTCTTCGTTCTCCCCGGCCTTTGGCCCAGCCAGTTCGGTGGACGCCAATATCTATACGGCCTGGGGCACATCGACGAGCTCCAGCTATAAAACGGATCATATTATCTATGATCTGAACCAAGAGCACTCCGTCTCTATGCTCCGGATCTTCCCGTTCGTGTCGACGCACAGTTTCTTCCCGGTTGATTTTGAGATCCTGACGAGCCGAGACATGGTCTCCTGGGACCTTGCCCATGCCGTAAACGGATATCAGATCCCGAATCGGTACAATTGGCACGACTTCTCGTTTGGGCCGGTGACCGCACGCTATGTGGGCATCCGAATACTCAAGGGTTCGGTCGACCCGGCAACCGGCAAGATTGCCGCGGCGCTCAGTCACGTCAAGGTCGGTGTGATTGATACCGATGCCACCAATAGCGTCACCTTGCACTTCTCTGCTGTTGGCGACGATGGCATGTCGGGTCGTGCGGCGCACTACGAGATTGTCCAAAGTTTCCAGCCGATCGGTCAAGGGACCGCCTCCGAGGCGATTCTGGCAACCGGAGGCCTTCCCAGCCCCAGTTCACCGTTCTCGGCTCAAAGCATTACTGTGACCGGCCTAAACCCTGCAACCACCTACCATTTCGGTGTGCGTGTCTTTGATGAGGCTGGAAATTCGTCTGGTACAGCAGCGGTCAGTCACCTGACCGCCAACTAGGCGTTTTATCGCACGTAAAAGAAGCGCTTATAATGACGGGCGTCCGCAGGTTCTTCAAGCACACCTGTGGGCGCCCGTTTTGTGCTGGACGATGGTTGGAAATTCCCTTGACAATATCGGACTTAAAGCCTATAATCGGGGGTTGTAGTCGGTGGGGATCCATTGTCTACATCACCTGACTGAAGTTAATGCGAGGACAAGCCGTGAAGGGAGAACGAACTCTTCTTATCGTCCTAGGCTGCGCGATATGTATCGTGTGTGCTGGCGTTGTTCTCTTGACCGACACTAACCACCCTACAGTTACCAGAGTTCCAGACACCCCACCAATTGAAGCTGCCTTTAGCGGCCGTTCCCTGGTCAAAGGGATTCTCGCGGAGAAGGAGGAAATGGCGCGGGAGATGGGGATCGACTATCGCCTCCTGCACCAGGAAGAGGTCCTGGCTCAGCAGAAGGTAGAGGGGGATCACCAGATTCAAGCGATTGAAAATCTTCTGGGCGAAGAGGGCCTTACGCTACAAGACGAGATCAGCCTTTACAAACGAGTCGCCAAGATCCAGGACAAGGACGAGGCCATCGCGTTTTTCGATGACCGCCTGCGAAGCGAAACGCTGCGCATCGACATGAAGAGCCATGCCTTGTCGCTGTTGGCCCAGATGGGCACCCCCGAGGCGGAGGATGCGATATGGGAGCATTTTCAGAGGGTCGTTAACGAGCCGGTCGCGGATGATGAGCAGGTCCAGTTGCTGCTTGAGCGTACGGTCCGCTCGGTGGCCTTGATGGCACAGAACCCCCAAACCCCCTCGGCAAGCGCGACGGCAGACAAGATTCTGCTTGCATTGGCCCAGAACCGATCCGAAGGATTTCCCGGCCGATTGCGCGTGATGGCGATCGAGAACATGAGATTTGTCCGTACCGAAGCAGTGCGAGATTTCTTGGGGGACTTGGCGACCGAACAAAAAACTTTTGCCTCTATTCACGTTCCCGACGAGGCCCGGCCAATGTACGCGAAGCTGGCAATCCTGACGCTGGGAAAAATCGGGACCGAAAAGAGCTTCAAACATCTGGCCCAATTAGAAGAGACAAGCACTGACTTTGAAATACGATTGGCAGCGCTGAACGCCTTGGGAAGCATGGGCTCGCGCATGTTGCCGGTCCACGAACGAGGCTTCATATCTGATAAAAAGCACGCACCGGCCGTGGCATTGCAGCAGGCGGTCGTATCTCAGTTGGTGACCATCCTGGAGCGCAAGGACGACAACCCGAAAATTCGCAGCATGGCCATCGTAAAGCTGGGATCGATTGACTCGGAGGAGTCCTCACGGGCCTTGGCGACGCTGGAAGAGGTCGAAGGCGATTCGCTCAGTGGGCAACAGATTTCTGCGATTTTAAATGCCCGCATGGCCCTGCGCTCAAGCGCAAAGATTAACGAGGAACTGGTGCGAGCCGAAGCCGGGAATTGATGCGATTAAAAGATAGTCATGCTTAAGATTTAGGTGAATTGTTTAGACGAAAGGAGGTCGAGACCGTTACATAAGAAAAGAGATAAACAAAAGAATGGAAAAACAAATTTGTTTGCTTACGCTACGTAGTGTCGTGATCACGATGAAGAAAAATTGTTTGTTACCTCAAGGAGGCTATAGCACATGAGAAGAGGTCGCTTTACGAAAATCAGTTTAGCAATC